>DATKRH010000249.1:0-26024 GCA_035532295.1 Streptosporangiaceae bacterium | reverse complement strand
TACTTCCGCGCCGTTAATGGAACGTTTCAAATATGTGAAGTAGTGTCAGGTCCGGCCGCCATGGTGTCAAGGGCGATCTGGCATTACTGCCAGAGTCGTTACAAACGCCACTCCGCCGGCCGGGGCGCGCTAGCCTGGCCGGCGTGCGGGCGGCATGCCGTCCGACGAGAAGGCGGGCGATCCGCTGCCGTACCCGGGGCTGCGGCAGGTCGTGGTGGATTCCGCCGGGCACGGTGGAGCTGTGGAAAACCGGTGGCAGCTCGGATAAGGCCCATCAAAGGTACGGGCAATAAGTCCGAGTTGCCGCTACGAGTCGACGCCAGCAGGCAACCGCTCCAGATCTGCTAGCACCCCACGACCCCGGCCATATCAGCGACCCCGTACGCCTCCACGGCGGCCCTGGTTGCCGCATCAGCATCCCGGGACCAGAACGCCAGGCGAAGCCGCTCACGCAGTTCCTCCGGCAGCGACGCCGGGTCTGGCACTCTGATACGGCGTAGGTACTGCGCCTGAAACCGCAGCGTCCCACCGCGCATCCTGACGCAGTACGCCTCAATAAACAGCTGCGCGATCCGGGACAGCAGCAGACCCCCAAGAACCTCCAAGTCCCACACCCGCGACGTCAGGTAGTAAAGATTGTGATGCGGATAGGTCTCGCCTCGGTCCAGGACCGGATGGCTGACAAGCTTCATATCGGGAAAATACAGCTTCTGCCGACCGGTCAGGTCGTGGTGGACCGGATCAATAGTGCGGTACCAGGCTTTTGGTGCGCGCTGGGCTACGTTACGGCGCTGTAGCTCAGTACGCCGCTGCTCGAAATATGCGCGCAGGCGGGGGTATGCATCCAGGTCAACCAGACCGCCGCCTTTCTTCCACGGATCGATCACGTAGTGGCCAGACCACTGCAGGACACCCTGCCGAGTGTCAGCGGTCATCGCCAGAGGAACCATCCGGTCCGGTTCCGCTACCCCGGGGTCTTTGGTGATGAACACACGGTCAGCTCCGGTTGCCACCCCAATACCGATCTTCGTACCCGTCAGATCATCCTCCAGCGGGCCGAAGCGCTCCTCCAGCAACTGGAGCAAACTGAGCTGGCGGGGCTCCAGAGACGGCCAAGGACCCGCCCCGCGGAACCAGTGCTCTGCTGTCGTAGCCGTGAACCCGTGCAGCGCGTCAAGACGCCCATCAGCCAGTGCGATAAGCGAGTCAGCTAGCGTCCCGCCGTCATCAACAGGGCCAGCGCCAGCATCTGCGCTGGCGACAATGACCCGGCCCTGCGGCCCGCGTCTGATGATGACGACCGCCGGGTAGGCCGAAACCTCATCCTCGAACGCAGGCGCGTCATGCATCTCGATAATTGTCTCGACCCCGAAGACAGCCGAGATCATGCGTCGCAATTCCGACCCGTAAGCAGACCGCATCCACCGGTCCGCGCAGATGAACCCGAGCACCCCGTGGTCATCGAGCTGACGCAATCCTGCCTCGATGAAGCCCACGTAGATATCACCACGGCCGACCATCGCCGGATACAGGCTCCGGTAGGCCGTAAGCGCCTCCACGGGGATCTCGTCATAACGGATATAAGGGGGGTTGCCGACCACAAAGTCAGCTCGCCGGTCTCCGGGTGAGGTCAGGAGGTAATCACCTACCCTGATCCATCCCTCGGCCAGGAGACGGGCCTCCTTCGTGCTAGCGCCATGCTTCTGCAGCTCCCGCACTGCCAGATCAACCGCGTGCCGTGCAGAGTCAGCGTCCAGCTCGTAGGCCCGTATCGACTCTCGCGCCTCATCCAGACTGCGCCCCTGCGCCGCCAGCGACTCCAGCAGACGCCGGATCATCGGAACCAGGAATGCGCCCCTGCCTGCCGACGGCTCCACCACGTAGCGTGCCGCGAGATCCTGATCAGCCCGGTATCCGGCAAGGTCCAGGATCAGACCCACCACCCATCCCTGGGTGTAGACAGCGCCGCCCGGCGCTCCGCCCGACGAGCGCCGCGGAAGCCTGGTGCCTGGAGACCGCCGGAGCTGTGCCGACTCACCGAGTCCCAGGTCGAGATGTGCCTGAAATGCTGTCATGCCAGCCCGCAGTGCCGATGAATTGGGACTACTTGGAGAAGTGGGTGACCGGGCGGGCCAGGGGGCGGCCGTCGAGGGTGATGTCGAGTTTCTCGTTGTAGAAGGCGATCAGGCCGGCGATCGGCAGGAGCTGGCGGGTGGGGAAGTCGTAGGCCCACGCCAGGTCCGGGTGGACGGTCTCCCCGATGCGGACCGACCAGTAGCCGGTGGTCTTGCCCTTGTACGGGCAGGCGGTCACGGTCGCGGTCGGCACGAGGTGCTCGAAGTTCACCTCCGTGCGGTTGAGGTAGTAGCGGGTCGGCAGGCCGGTCTCGAAGACCAGCACGGGCGAGGACGACTCGGCCAGCACGACGCCCTCCAGCTCGATCCGCACGGTGCGCGTGGAGCGCAGCGCGTCGACGCGCGAGTAGGGGTTACGGGGATGGACGAAGACCTGCTCGTCCTCCTCGAACCACGCGTCGAGGGCGTCCCAGTCGAACCGCACGGTTCCGGCCAGCCCGTTGCGGGCGTCGTCGGTGTAGACGCGCGCCGCACCCGGCCGGGACACGTCGCCGACTCGCAGCCCGTGCCGCCGCGCGGTGCCGAGGTGCAGCTTCTGGACGTGGTCCTCGTCGACCAGCACGCCGGGCTTGACCGCGGCGACCGGGATGTAGTACTGCGGGTAGCTCGGCCACTCCCAGACATACAGCGCCTGCGTCGTGTCCAGCACGACCTCGCCGCCCAGCATCGCGCGGATCCGGCGCGGCACGGGCTCGACGTGATCGTTCGGGGCAAGCGCCTTCGGATAGTCGTTCATGGCATCTCCTGTCGCCTCGGCAGAGTCGGGATCGGCTGGCACCATGACTGCGATCTTATGAAGGCGGTGCGATTAAAGGCACTGCGACCCGGCCCGGTAGCTGGTGACCGCCGAGCGCGGCAGTCCGACTATTTCCGCAGATAACGGGCGCGCATCGGGCGGGTCGGAGCCCGACGGGCGATGGCCGCGGGGCACCAGTGCGCCTTTCATGGGCGGGGCAAAGGCGGCACAGAGCCCTTTCAGAAGCGGCCCGGCAACTCTAGGGAAATGACGCCGGCGAATGGCTCGCCGGCCCGGAACTTCTGGAGGCGATAGCAGATGAGCTGGTTCTGGCTCAATATTCCGCTGGGTGCGGTGTTCTTCCTGGCGATTGCGGGGATCCCCCTGTGGATGGTGCTGCGGCATCCCGATACGCGGTCGGCAGGCACGCGGTCGGCGGCGGCCAGCGCGCCAGACGCCACCCCGCTGTCCCAGCCCCTTGTCGTGCCGATGCAGTCCGCTAGCCGCATGCAGCGCGAGCTTGCCGGCGCCTCGAATGCGGGCCGCGACTGACTCCGCGTGACCGCCGGCGCCGCGTGACCGCCGGCGCCGCGGCGTCGTGGCGGGGGAGCGGGCGGCTAATGTGCTGCTAGGCGGGTGTGTTCTCGCGGGCGATGTCCTGATAGGAATGCACCAGCGAGCCGGGGTTCGCCCGGGCCCGCCGCTCCTGTCCTGCGCCAGAGGGGATCGCCATGAGGGTGCCGCTCACGATCGGAGACTTCCTCAGCCGCGGGGCCGCCGTCTACGGCGGCCGGCCCGCGGTGATCGATGAGCCGGGAACGGCCGCGTCCTTCGGCACGCTGACCTACGCCGAGCTGGAGAGCCGGGCTCGCGGGATGGCGATAGCGCTGGACGAGCTGGGCGTCGCCCACGGCGAGCGGGTCGCGATCGTCAGCCCGAACGCGGCGCGATTCCAGATCGCCTACTTCGGCGTCAGCGGCTATGGCCGTGTACTGGTGCCAGTCAACTTCCGGCTTAATGCCGAGGAGATCCGTTACATCGTCGAGCACTCGGGCGCGACGGTGCTGCTGGTCGATCCGGAGTCCGACGAGGCGCTGCGTGACGTGACCGCCAAGCACCGGATCGTGCTGGACGGGGCCGCCGACGCCGAGCTGTTCGCGGCGGCGCCCGCCGGCGCGCAGCCGGTCGCCTGGGCGGCCGACGAGGACGCCACCGCGAGCATCAACTACACCAGCGGGACGACGGCCCGGCCCAAGGGCGTCCAGCTCACGCACCGGAACTGCTGGCTGAACGCCGCGATCTTCGGCTGGCACACGGCGATCACCGACCGGGACGTGTTCATGCACACGCTCCCGATGTTTCACTGCAACGGGTGGGGGATGCCCTACGCGGTCACGGCCATGGGGCTGCCGCAGGTCGTCGTGCGGAAGATCGACGGTGAGGAGATCTTGCGCCGGGTCGAGGAGCATGGGGTCACCCTGCTGTGCGGCGCCCCGGCCGTGGTGGCCGCCATCCTGAACGCCGGCGCCGCGCGGCTGGCGGCAGGCCGGCCGGTGCCGGGCGCGGGCACCGTGCGGATCGTCGTGGCCGGCGCCCCGCCGCCCTCCAAGACCATCGAGCGCGTCGAGACCGAGCTGGGCTGGGAGTTCATCCAGATCTACGGGCTGACCGAGACGGCCCCGCTGCTGACCATCAACCGGGCCCCGGCCGAGTGGGACGGGCTGGCCCCCGCCGAGCGTGCCAGGCTGCAGTCGCGGGCGGGCGTTCCCGCCGTGGGCGTGGGCCTCCGGACCGACGAGGATGGCGAGGTGCTGGCCAGGTCCAACCACGTGTTCGCCGGCTACTGGCAGCAGCCCGAGGAGTCCGCCAAGGTGCTGGCGGACGGCTGGTTCCGCACGGGGGACAAGGGCCGGGTCGAGGCGGGCGAGTACCTGGTGATCTCCGATCGCAAGAAGGACGTCATCATCTCCGGCGGGGAGAACGTCAGCTCCGTGGAGGTCGAGGACTGCCTGTACCAGCACCCGGCGGTGGCCGAGGTAGCCGTCATCGGGGTGCCGGACCCCAGGTGGGGCGAGACCGTTAAGGCCCTGGTGGTCCTGCGCGACGGGCAGGACGCGACCGGGCAGGACCTGATCGGGCACTGCCGGGGCAGGCTCGCGCACTACAAGTGCCCCACCTCGGTCGAGCTGCGCGAGTCGCTGCCCAGGACGGCCACCGGGAAGCTGCAGAAGTTCAAGCTGCGCGAGCCCTACTGGGAAGGCTACGACCGCGGCATCAACTAAGGCCCGCCGCGGCTACTGGCGCGAGGCCGCCTGACGTCGGGCACGTCGGCGCGGCGGCAGCGGGAAGAATCCGCTGGTCGTGGCCACGTACTCCGCATAGCCGGGCCGGGCGCCGAGCCGCTGCTCGGTGATCGGCTTTCCGCTGCCCGCCGCCAGCAGGAACGTCATCGCGATGGGCGAGAACACGGCCACCAGGCCGATCCAGGAGCCGACGCTGATCAGGAATAGGCCCCACCAGACGCAGGCGTCGCCGAAGTAGTTGGGGTGGCGGGAATAGCGCCACAGGCCGCGGTCCATCACGGTGCCCCGATGGGCCGGATCGGACTTGAACCGGGCCAGCTGCGCGTCCCCGACGGACTCGAACGCCAGGCCGCCCAGCCAGATGACCAGGCCCAGCCCGACGAGCCAGGCGGGCCCGCCGCGCTGGAACATGCCGGCCTGGACCGGGATCGAGATCAGCCAGATGAGCCCGGCCTGCAGCAGGAACACCTTCCGCAGGGCATAGGCCGCGCGGCTGCCCGGCGCTTTGTCCAGCATCTCCCGATAACGGGGATCCTCGCCCTTGCCGCGGCTGCGCCAGGCGATGTAGCCGCCCAGCCGCAGGCCCCAGATGATCGTGGCGGCGGCCAGGAGCGCCTTGCGGCCGGTGCTGCCATAGCCGCCGGACATCGCCAGTGAGACGACCGCGGCGAGCGCGAAGCCAGGTCCCCAGACGACGTCTACCACGTTGTACCGGCCGACCCGTCGCGCGACGGCAAAGGTCAGGAGCAACAACGCGACGCTCGTGGCCGCCGTGACGAGCAGCGTCAGGCCCAGGGCCGCCAGTGCCGCGCTAGTCATCGGGGACCGCCGGGGCCGCCGGGGCCGCCTCGGCCCGGGCCAGGACGAACTGGGAGACCTGCAGGTACCCCGACCGGAAGCCGGCCTGCGAGTAGCACAGGTACAGCTCCCACATCCGGCGGAAGACCTGGTCGAACCCCAGCCGGTCCAGGTCGTCGGCTGCGGCTGCGAACCGGTCCCGCCAGATCTGCAGGGTCCGGGCGTAGTGCGGCCCGAAGTCGCGGCGCCGGGTGATCTCCAGGCTGGTGTGGTCGCGCACGTTGTCCTCGATCGCGGTCACCGACGGTATCAGGCCGCCGGGGAAGATGTACTTGAGGATCCAGGTCTGCGTCTGGCGGGTGGCCAGCAATCGGTGATGGGGCATGGTGATGGCCTGCAGGCCGACCCGGCCACCCGGAGCCAGCAGAGTGTCCAGGACCCGGAAATAGTCCGGCCAGTAGCGCTCGGCGACCGCCTCGATCATCTCGACGGACACGATCGCGTCGAACTGCCCCGTTATCTCGCGGTAGTCCCGGAGGCTGACCGTGACGCGGTCGGACAGCCCGGCCGCGGCGACACGCTGTATCGCCAGGGCGCGCTGCTGCGCCGACACGGTGACGGTCAGCACGTCGGCGCCGCGGGCGGCCGCCCTGATCGCCAGCTCGCCCCAGCCCGTTCCGATCTCCAGGACCCGCGATCCCGGCCCGACGCCGGTGTCATCCAGCAGGCGGTCGATCTTGCGCCGCTGCGCCGCGGCCAGGCACCTCGCGGCCTGGTCCGGCGTCCGGCGACCGCTGACTGGCAGCGACCTGCCGAGCTCACGGGTCTCGAACAGCGCCGCGGAGTACGTCATGGTCTCGTCGAGGAAGAGCGCGAACATGTCGTTGGACAGGTCGTAGTGGCGCTGCACGTTGCGCCGCGCGCCCTGCTCGTCGGCGTCCCAGTCGGCCGGCGGCCGCGCGACGTACAGGCCCCGCAGCCATTGCAGCCGCCGCGGCACCAGCCGGTCAATCCGGGTGGCCATGATCGTCAGCAGCCCGGCCAGGTCATCAGAGTCCCAGTCGCCGGCCATGTAGGACTCGCCGAACCCAATTAGGCCGCCCGCGCCGACCCGGCGGTAGAAGTCCTCCGGCCGGCGCAGGAACATGGTCGGCGCGCCGGGCCGCGCGTCGCGGAGCGGCCGGCCATCCCGAGGCTGGACCGCGATCTTCAGCCGGGCCGCGAGCAGCTGCAGCAGCAGCCGGGCGATCGCCGCCTTGCCCGCGCCGCGCGGGACCGCGGCGACATCCGGCCACCTGTCACCGTCCACGCCCTCCACGCCGCCGCCGGCCCTGGCGCCGGCCCTGGCGCCGGCCCTGGCGCCGGCGGTGCGGCGGACACGATCAAGGCCGCGGGCGGCATCAAGGCCGCGGGCGGCAGGCTGGCTGGCCTGCGGCGCTAGCCGGGTCGTCTGACTCATTGGACTCCCTCCTGCGGGCAGTGCCCTGGCCTGCGCGCGATCGACAGGCCGCGGGCGTAGAGCCTGAGGCCCCGGGCGTGGATGCGAGCGGTCACGGCCGCCGTCGACCAGGGATGCCGGGCCGTCGCGCGCAGCAGTTCGCTCGTGGTCGCCGGCCGGCGGCTGCCCCGCACGCTGGCGACGAACGGTGCCTCGCCGCCGGGCCGGTGCAACGCGATGGTGAGCGAGAGCCGCTCGCCGGGCTCGGGCAGCGACATCTGGTAGCTGCCATCGACTGGGTAAAACGGCGAGACGAAGAAGTCCTTGGCGACCCGGGCCCGGCCGCGGGCGTCGGTGCGCATCAGATAGCAGTGCCGCTGTCCGTAGGTGTTGTGCACCTCGGCGAGCACGCATTCCAGGGCCCCGGCGGCGTTGTGGCACCAGTACACGGTGAGCGGGTTGAACACGTACCCGAGGACCCGCGCGTGGGCCAGCATGGTGATCGCGCCGCCACCTAGGTCAATGCCGTGGCCGGCCAGGTAACGGTCCACGTTCTCGCGGATGCTCAGACCGGGCTCGCCGAGATGGTCGGCGGCGCGGAAGCTGGCCAGCGGGCGCAGCCATCCCGGCAGTTCGGGCAGGGCGTCGAGGTCGACCAGCCACTCGAACGTGCGGTAGGTGAAGGCGTTGCGCAGCGGCGCCGCCCGGACGTGCCGGATCGCGCATTCGTAGAGCGCGGGCCGCTGCGCGGTCCCGGGCCGCCGCGCGGTGGCGGGCGTCTGCGCGGTGGCGGGCGTCACCAGCGGCCTCCCAGCGACTGTGCCGCGGTCAGCCCGGCCCGGCAGCCGTCCTCGTGAAAGCCCCAGCCTTGGTAGGCCCCGGCATAAGCGGTCACGCCGTCGTTCAGCTCGGGCAGCCGCCGCTGGGCGGCGACGCAGGCCGGGTCGTAGACCGGATGCTCGTAGCTCATCCGGGCGATCACGCGCTCGGGCGCGACCGCGGCTCCCCCGTTCAGCGTCACGACGTAGGGCCGCGTCGACGGCAGCCGCTGCAGCCGGCTCAGGTCGTAGCTGACCTGCACCTGGCTGCTGGTCGCGGCGCACGAGGGCAGCGCGTAGTTCCAGGACGCGCGGACCCGGCGGCCGGCCGGGAGGACCCCGTCGTCGGTGTGCAGGACCGTCTCGTTCCGCGAGTACCGGAACGCCCCGAGGACCTCGCGCTCGGCCGTGGTCGGATCGGCCAGCAGTGCCAGCGCCTGGTCGGGGTGGGTGGCGATCACCACCGCGTCGAACCGCTGCACCTGGCTGCCGTCCCCATCGAGATAACGAAGCTGCACGCCGGACTCCAGGCGTCGCGCCTCGGTGACGGGCGCGCCGGTCCGGACGGCCGCCAGTTGCTTGCCCACCCGCTCGACGTAGCTGCGCGAGCCGCCGACCACGGTGAGCCACGGCGGCGATCCGGTCACCGACAGCAGGCCGTGCTGATCCAGGAACGCGAACAGGTAGCGGGCCGGGTAGCGCAGCGCCGTCTGCGGCGGGCACGACCACACGGCGGCCACGAACGGCAGGGCGAAGTGGGTCGTGAAGTAGCGGGAGTACTCACCCGCCGCCAGGAACTCGCCCAGCGTCGGCTCGCGCTCGCCCGGTTCGGCTCCGGTGGCGAGCAGCCGCCGCGCGCCGCGATGGAACCGGAGCACCTCGCCGAGCATCCGCGCGTACCGCAGGCGTCCCTTGCGCAGGCCCGCGGCCAGGCCGCCGAGCCCGCGCTGGCCGGCGTACTCCAGCCCGCAGCCCGCACAGCTCACCGACATGCTCATCTCGGAGTCCCGCACCGCGACGCCCAGCTCGGTGAACAGCCGGGTGAGCAGGGGATAGGTCTTCCGGTTATGCACGATAAAGCCGGAATCTACCCAGAGCTCCGGCCCGGTTCCCTCGGCTACCCGGTGGGTTATCCGGTGGGTGTGAGCATGTCCGCCCAGTCGGCCGTCGGCCTCGAACAGCGTGACGTCGTCGCCGCGGGACAGCACGTAGCCCGCGGTCAGGCCGGCGATGCCGCTGCCGACGACGGCGATGCGGCGCCTAGTCATTTGACCAGTCCTACCCACAACCGAGGCCGCAATCCTGCCCGGCCGTCGGGAATGCTGCCTGATGAGGACCTGGCGGGCGACGTCCGCCGGGCTGAGGCGACGCTACGCGGCCCCAAGCCTGGCAGGATGACCCAGTGTCCTCACCACGCCTGGAGTGGGCAGTCGCGAGTGGTATCGCCGCGTATGCGGTGGCCCGCCTCGCGGCCGCCGATCGCTACCGCCCGCTGGATCGGGCGGCCGTGCCGCTGCTCTCGCTCACTCCGCAGGTCACCGCCGCAGCCGGGGTTGCCGCGCTGCTGCTGAGCGGAACCGGCCCGGTGGCCACGGCGGCGCTCGCCGGGGCCGCCCTGGCCGCGGTGACGGCGCCGCGGGCGATCCCGCGCCGTCAGCCGCCCGCTGACGGCCCCGTGCTGCGGGTGCTGACGGTGAACCTGCTGTTCGGCCGGGCCGCGGGCGGCGCGCTGATTGACCTGGTCGCCAGGACCGACGCCGACGTCCTGTTTCTTCAGGAACTCAGCGATGACGCGGTGACGATCCTCAAGCAGGCCGGCCTGCGCGACCTGCTGCCCAGCGAGATGGGCGATGTCCGGCGGTATCGGTACCGGGGCAGCGCCATCTACGCCCGTTACCCGCTGCGCGACGGCCTGGCTATCGGGCAGACCTTCGCCTCCCAGCCCACCGCGCGCCTGGACCTGCCCTCGGGGCAGTCCGCGCAGCTGGTCTGCGTTCACCCCCATCCCCCGTACCCGCCGTGGTCCGGGCACGCGGTCCCGCGCTGGCGCGGCGAATTGGCCGTGCTGCCCCCGCCGGCCGGCCGGGGCGACCCGCCGGTGATCCTCGCCGGGGACTACAACGCCACGCACGATCACGCGCAGTTCCGGCGGCTGCTGCGCCTGGGATACGTCGACGCCGCCAGTCAGGTCGGCAACGGCCTGGTCCCGACCTGGGGGCCCATGGTCAGCGGCGGGCCCGCCCTCCTGACGTTTGACCACGTCCTGGTCGATCCGCGCTGCGCCGTCCTGCGCACCGCCGCGTATCCGGTGCCCGGCAGCGACCACCGCGCCCTGTACGCCGAGCTTCGCCTGCCTGCCTGAGCGCGGCCCGGAGCCCGCCGGCCCGGAGCCCGCCGGCCCGGCGCTCGCTTCAGGGGACCCCTCCTGGCGGATCAGCCGTAGCCTGATCTAGGCTCAATCGCCCAACTTGGCTGATAGCATCCCGAAAACTAGGCGGGTGATCACGGCAACATGGTGGCGACCTACGACTTCATCGTCGTCGGCGGCGGCTCGGCCGGCTCGGCACTGGCGAACCGGCTGTCCGCCGATCCGGCGAACCGGGTCCTGGTGCTCGAGGCCGGACGGCCCGACTACCGCTGGGACGTCTTTATTCATATGCCCGCCGCGCTGACCTTTCCGATCGGCAGCCGTTTTTACGACTGGCGCTATGAATCGGAACCGGAGCCGTTCATGAACGGCCGCCGGATCTACCACGCCCGCGGGAAGGTGCTCGGCGGTTCCAGCAGCATTAACGGCATGATCTTCCAGCGCGGCAACCCGCTGGACTACGCGCGCTGGGCGGCGGACCCGGGGATGGCCGACTGGGATTACGCGCACTGCCTGCCGTACTTCAAGCGGATGGAGAACTGCCTGGCCGGGGCGGATGAGTTCCGCGGCGGTGACGGCCCGCTCGTGCTGGAGCGCGGCCCGGCGACGAATCCGCTGTTCGCGGCGTTCTTCGCCGCGGTGCAGGAGGCCGGCTACCCGCTGACCGATGACGTGAACGGCTACCGGCAGGAGGGCTTCGCGCCGTTCGACCGCAACGTGCACCGGGGCCGCCGGCTGAGCGCCGCGCGCGCCTACCTGCACCCGGTCATGAGCCGGCCCAACCTCACGGTGCGGACCCGCGCCTACACCACGAAGATCCTCTTCGATGGGCAGCGGGCGACTGGCGTGCGGTACAGCCACCGCGGCCAGGTCCACGAGGCCCGGGCCGGGGAGATCATCCTGTGCGGCGGCTCGATCAACTCCCCCCAGTTGCTGCAGCTGTCGGGGGTCGGCGGCGCGAAACTGCTGGAGCAGGTGGGCGTGGACGTCGTGGCTGACCTGCCGGGCGTCGGCGAGAACCTGCAGGACCACCTGGAGGTCTACGTCCAGCACGGCTCTCAGCAGCCGGTCTCCGTCGCGCCCGCGCTGAAGATGCGCAACCGCCCGATGGTCGGGGCGAAATGGCTGTTCCTGCGCAGCGGCCCCGGTGCCACGAACCATTTCGAGGGCGGCGGCTTCGCCCGCGGTAACCCCGATGTCGCCTACCCGAACCTCATGTTCCACTTCCTGCCGATCGCCATCCGCTACGACGGGTCCTCGCCCGCCGGCGGGCACGGCTATCAGGTGCACATCGGGCCGATGAACTCCGACGCCCGCGGCTCGGTCGCGATCACCTCGACGGACCCGGCCGTGCACCCGGCGTTGCGCTTCAACTACTTGTCGACCGAGCAGGACCGCCGGGAGTGGGTGGAGGCCATCCGGGTCGCGCGCACGATCCTGGGCCAGCCCGCCATGGACCCGTTCAACGCCGGCGAACTGTCGCCGGGAGCGGCCGTGCAGACCGACGAGCAGATTCTGGAGTGGGTCAAGAAGGACGGCGAGACCGCGTTGCACCCCTCCTGCACCTGCGCCATGGGCACCGGCGGCCAGTCCGTGGTCGATCCGGCGACGATGCGGGTGCACGGCCTGGACGGCCTGCGGGTGGTCGACGCCTCGGTGATGCCGTACATCACCAACGGCAACATCTACGCGCCGGTGATGATGATCGCGGAGAAGTCGGCCGACCTGATCCTCGGCAACACCCCGCTCCCCCCGTCCCCGGCGCAGTTCTACGTCCACGAGCCGACCGGGGCCGGGCCGACCGGGGCCGGGCCGACCGGGCGACACTAGGCGGATGACATCCTGCGCACCTGACCCGTCCGCCCCGTCCGCCCCGTCCGCCACTTACGACCTGCGGGACCCGCGGGACCCGCGGGACCCGCTCGGCCTGGCCGCCGACGCGCCGTTGCTGGCGGCCTGGCTGAGCTTCACCGGCCGCGCGGCCGCCGGCGAGCTGACGCCTATGTGCGTGCCTGGCCACAAGCAGCGCCAGGACCTGGTCGGGGCCGTCATCGCCGGGGACGCGCCGTTCTACGGCGGACTGGACTCCATCAAGCACGCCGACACCCTGCGGATCGACGCCGAGGGGCGGGCTGCGGCGCTGTGGGGCGCGGACTGGTGCCGGTTCTCCGTCGCCGGCTCCACGCACGGGAACCAGGCGCTCGCCCTCGCGGTCGGCCAGCCCGGCCAGGAGGTGATCATCGCCAGGACGCTGCACCGGTCGCTGCTGCTCGGGCTGGTGCTGGCCGGGCTGCGCCCGGTGTGGGTCCGGCCGGAGATCGACGCCGCGTCCGGGCTGCCCGGCCCGGTGGCCGTGGCGACCGTCCGCGCCGCGCTCGCGGCGCACCCCGACGCGTGCGCGGTGTTCCTGGGCGACCCGTCCTACGTCGGGACCATCGGCGACCTGCCTGGTCACGCCGCCGCCGCCCATGACGCCGGCGTCCCGCTGGTGGTCGATGCGGCCTGGGCCGCGCACCTGGGCTTCCACCCGGACCTGCCGCCGCACGCCATCGCGGCCGGCGCCGACGCGATGGTGACCAGCGCGCACAAGGCGCTGCCCGCCGCAACGCAGGCGGCCATCGTCCTGGCCCGGACGCAGCGGCTGGACCCCGCGCGGCTGGACCGGGCATTCGAGGCCACGCACACGACCAGCCCGGCCGGCTTGATCATGGCGAGTACCGATGCCGCCCGCGCGCTGCTGGCGCGGGACGGGGAGCGGCTGTGCGCCCGGCTGCTGCGCGGCGTCGCGGCGGCCCGGCGGCGGCTGGCGGAGGTGCCGGGCCTGGCCGTGCTCGACGGTCCCGGCGTGGAGCCGACCAAGCTGGTCGTCCTGCTGGCCGGCACCGGCGCCAACGGGTACGCGGTCGAGGCCGACCTGATCGCCGCGGGTATGCCGGTGGAGATGGCCGACCGCGACACGCTCGGGCCCATCCCTACCATCGCCGACGACGAGACGCGGATCGCGGCGTTTACGCAGGAGCTGATCGAGGTGATCGAGCGGCATCGCGGGCAGCCGCGCCGGCCCGCGCCCGCCGCCGCGTGGACGGTCGAGCCGCAGACGATCGTGGCCCCGCGCGAGGCATTTTTCGCAGCTAACGAAACCGTCCCCGCCAGTGCCGCCATCGGCCGGGTGAGCGCGGAGCTGGTCGCGCCCTACCCGCCGGGGGTCCCCGTGCTAGCCCCGGGGGAGCTCATCACCAAGGAGGCGGTGCAGGCGCTGCGCGAGGTGGCCGCCGACGGCGGCCGGATCGCGTACGCGGCCGACCCCACGCTCGCCACCTTCCAGGTGCTCGCCCGCTGACGGCGCCGCGGCGGGCCTAGCGGTAGCGCGGTGCCGGGTAGACGACGGTCTTGGGCTCGGTGAAGGTGTCCATCGGGTAGCGGCCGCCGACCCGGCCGCGGCCGCTGACGCTGCCGGCCCGGCCGCCGAACGGCAGATGTGACTCCCAGAGGTTCGTGGAGGCGTTGATGTTGACCCAGCCGGCCCGGGCCTGCTCGGCGAAGGCCAGCCCGCGCTCCAGGTCGGCGGTGAAGATCGCCGCGGTCAGGCCGAACGGCGAGGCGTTGGTCAGCTCCAGGGCCTCCTGAGCCGACCGCACCTCCACCACGGGCACGACCGGGCCGAAGGTCTCCTCCCGCTCGATGGCCATGCCGGGAGTCACCCCGTCGATAACGGTCGGCTCCGCGTACAGCCGGGTCGGGAAGTCATCGGCGCGGCGACCACCGCAGCAGATCCGCGCGCCGCCCGCCACCGCGTCCGCGACATGCCGGTCGAACTTGGCCGCGGTCGGCTCGTTGTTCAGCGGGCCCATGTTGGTGCCGGCCGCGAACGGGTCGCCCAGCCGGATCCCGTCCCGCGTCGCGGCGACCACGGCCTCGACGAACCTGGCCCGGATGCCCGCCTCGACCAGGAAGCGCTCACCCGCCGTGCAGCTCTGCCCCGCGCACAGGTAGGCGGCTTCCAGCGCGGCGGCCGCCGCGAGCTCCAGGTCGGCGTCGGCCAGCACGACCATCGGGCCGTTGCCGCCCAGCTCCAGGAGCTGGGTCTTGCCGGCCGCCCGCGCGGCGACGCTCGCGCCGGTCTGGACCGAGCCGACGAAGCCGACGCCGGCCACCCGGGGATGGCCGACCAGGGCGTCGCCAACCACCGGCCCGGCGCCGGACACGAAGTTGAACACGCCGTCGGGTAGGCCCGCGCGGGCGATGACCTGCGTCAGCACGGCGCAGCACGCGGTCGTCGTCGGCGCCGGCACCCAGACGACGGTGTTGCCCGCCGCCATGGCCGGCGCCAGCACCTCGGCGCCCATCGTGTAGGGCCAGTTCCACGGGCTCACGACGCCGATGACGCCGAGCGGCACCCGCGTGCTCAGGATCCGGCGGTCCGCTGAGGTGGAGGCCGGCAGCGACCCCTCCCGGCGCTTGGCGTCCTCGCCGGCCATCCGGAAGTAGACCCCGAGCTCGTCGACCTCGTCGAGGGCCTCGGCCAGCGGCTTGCCCTGGTCCCGGGTCAGCACGTCGGCGAGCTCGTCCCGGTGCACCGCGATGGCCGTGGCGATCTGCTCGCAGTGCCGCGCGCGCTCGAACGGCGACTGGGCGGCCCAGGCCGGCCAGGCCGACGCGGCGGCGGCCACCGCGGCGTCCACGTCGCCCGGGCCGCCGACCGCGGTCGAGGCGAAGATCTCACCCGACGACGGGCTGATCGCCGGCGCGGTCCCGAACTCGCCCGGCCGCCAGCCGCCGCCGACGTACAACTGGTGCTCGCGCACGGCTTTCCCTCCTGTTCGGTGCAGCGCCGCGGGCGCTGGGGGAGCGGGGCTATCTGGACGCGCAGAGCCGGCCGAGCTCCGCCAGCGAGTCGGGCCGCAGCCGGAACGCCGGGCCGGACACCGACAGCGCCGCCACGCAGTCGCCGGAGCCGTCGAAGACCGGTGCCGCGACGGCCACCAGGCCATCCTCCAGTTCGCCGATCGCGGTGGCGTAACCGTTCGCGCGCACCGCGGCGAGCTCCGCCGCCAGGACGGCCGGGTCGGTGATCGTCTGGTCGGTATACCGCTCAAGCTCGAGGGGGACCGGGATGGCGCCGTGAGCTAGCAGCACCTTGCCGTTGGCGACGGCGTGCGGCTGGGTTCGGCGGCCGATCCAGCCGCTGGAGCAGCTGAGGATGAAGGTGGCGGGCACCTCGGCGACATTCAGGATGCCGGACCCGTCCGGAACGGCCAGGTTGATGGTCTCGCCGGTCTGCCGCGACAGCTTCTCCATCGCCGGCCGCATGGAGGCGACGAAGTCGAGGCCGCGCAGGGCCAGCGTCCCCAGCCGGATGGTCTCCAGCCCCAGCCGGTACCGGCGGCCGTGCCGGGCCAGCAGCCCCGCCCGTTCCAGCACCGCGGCCAGCCTGGACGCCGTCGACTTGTGCACGCCGATGATCTCGGCCAGTTCCGTGACGCCCTGTTCCGGGCGTGCGTCATCGAAGCTGGTGAGCAGGGCAAGGACGCGCTCAGCCGACTGATAAGTTGCGCCCGCCGCAACGACGTTCTCGGACACGCGACAAGGATGTATGCGAACAGTGGCGGTAGTCAACTGCAAGTAGACGTTATCTGTCCAGGCTGCGCTGTATTGTGCCGTTGACATCCTCTGTCACCGCAATGCCTTCTTGTACCAGGGAGAGTAGCCGTGGGAACCGAAGCGTCAGGCCACTCGCCCGTGGTCGGGTCGGCTGACGATCCGCTGCCGGAAGCGCTGAGCCTCGCGCGGGGCGCGGCAGAGGCGGGCCTGGGCCTCAAGTTGCTCGGTGGCCTCGCCGTCCGGGTCATCTGCCCGGACTTCGCGCCGCGACTGCGCGCGGGCCAGGACATGGACTTCGCCTGCACGGCCAAGAGCCGCAAGGAGGTGGCCGCCTACCTGGAGCGCAGCGGCTGCCAGCCGGACCGGCGCTTCAACAACCTGAACGGCGACCGGCAGATGTATTTCAACGCCCCGTCGGGGCGCCCGATTGACGTGATGGTGGACCGGCTCGTCATGTGCCACACCCTCGACTTCCGGCCGTCGTTCGGAAACCTGCCGTTCACCGTGGATGCCATCGACGTGCTGCTCTCGAAATTGCAGATTGTCGAGCTTAACGAGAAGGACGTCTGGGACACCTTCCACCTGCTTTCCGGCGTTCCGGTCGGCGGGCCCGGCCCGGCGGCGGACAGCCGGGCCGAGCAGGCCGCCGGCGGCAGGCACGCCGCGGGGCGCGGCGCCGCGGCCGGCAGCGCGCCGGGGGGCCAGGACGCGCGGGACGCGCGGGGTGAGCGGGGTGATCGGGGTGATCGGGGCGCTTACCTCGACACCGACCGGTTCGCCAAGCTGCTGGGCGGCGACTGGGGCTGGTGGCGCACCGTGACCGGCAACCTGGCCAAGCTGCCGTCGCTGGCCACCGAGAAGGCGCACCTGCTGCCGCGTGAGGCGCCCTACGAGCCGCTCGCGCAGGCCCGGCACCTGCACGAGGTGGCCGAGTCGGCGCCTAAAGGGGCCAAGTGGAAGATGCGCGCCAGGATGGGTGACCGGGTCCGCTGGTATGAACTGCCGGAAGAAGTGGACCATTGATCCCAAAAGTACAGATAATCCCGATAACTCCCATAGAAGTGCTTGACGCCTGGTTGCACTGGATGCTACACCGTTGCACAGCAAGCTCAGCAAAGGTTCTGGTGCACCCATGAAGATATTTTTTGCCACCGATATCCACGGCTCAGAGGTCTGCTGGCGGAAGTTCCTCAACGCCGCAGCCTTCTACAAGGCTGACCTCGTGGTCCTCGGCGGCGACGTGACCGGCAAGGCAATGGTGCCGGTGATCGCGCACAACGGCTACTGGCAGGTGACGGTCCGGGGTCAGACGCACCGGCTCGACACTCGCGAGGAGCTTGAGTCGATGCTGACGCGGATCCGCAACAGCGGCTTCTACCCGGCCATGGTCACCCCGGACGAGCTCCGGCACCTGAGCCAGGAGGAAGGCGCGGTCGACCGCAGGTTCACCACGGAGATGATCAGCTCGCTGGACCGCTGGCTGGACATGGCGGACGGCAAGCTCCGCGGCGGTGACATCCCGTGCATCCTTAACGGCGGCAACGACGACATCTGGGAGATCGACGATGTCATCGAGTCCTCGCCGTGCGTGAGCTTCGGCGAGGCGAAGGCGCTGGACCTGGGCGGCGGCTTTCACATGGTCTCGATGGGCTGGACCAACCCGACGCCGTGGGACACCTTCCGGGAAGCCCCGGAGCCGGAACTGGCGGCCAAGATCGAGACGGTCATCGCCAAGCTGCCCGACATGGAGCGCACGATCTTCAACTTCCACGCCCCGCCCTACGGGACCGGGCTGGATGAGGCTCCGGCGCTGGACTCGTCCCTGCGCCCGACGCACGGCGGTGCCGTGATGAAGCCGGTGGGCTCCACCGCGGTCCGGGACGCCATCCTCAAGCATCAGCCGCTGCTGTCGGTGCATGGCCACATCCACGAGAGCCGGGGCGTCAAGCGGATGAACCGGACGCTGGCCATTAACCCCGGCAGCGTTTATGGCGATGGCGTGCTCCAGGGCGCGGTGATCGATCTGGACCCCAAGAAGGGAAAGGTCGCCAAGTACATCCTGGTGAACGGCTAGCCGGCTCGGCTCCGGGGGGAACTCGGGGAGCGGGCCGCGGCGGCGAAGCAGCAAGTGTGGGCGAGCACTGACGCGACGGTGCGGCGGAGGTCTCGGCTTACGGGGGGATCCCCCAATCGGGCTGTCAGGGGCCCCTGGCAGTCCATGAGTTGAGAGGTAAAGATGGCGACGGAATCTATCGGAGAGACTCCGACACTGTTCCTGAGAAAGGCGACCGGTCTGGTCCGCGGCTGGTCGGTGCGTGACTCGATCATCTACGCCGCCCTGGCGACGAACTTCGTCACCCTGGGCATCTATGAGTTCACCTTCGCTGGCCCGGCGTTCCCCAAGGGCCAGATGATCACCTCGATCCTGATCTCCGGCGTCCTGGTCTCCTTCCTGGTGATCGCCTACGCCGGCCTGGTGGTCACCATCCCGCGCGCCGGCGGCGACTACGTCTGGCAGACCCGGATCCTGGGCAGCGGCATCGGCTTCGTGATGGCGGCCACCGGCTGGTGGTTCATCCTGTGGCTCTGGGCGCCGATCTACGGCAATATCCTCGCCGTCCAGCTCTTCGAGCCGCTGTGGGCGACACTCAAGTGGACCTGGCCGAATGGCGGAGCCGTCTGGTTCGGCACGAACACCGGGGTCTTTGTCGTCACGCTGATCACGATCGCCATCGCCGGCGTCCTGGTGTCCATCGGGATGGCGGGCTACGCGCGGATCCAGAAGTGGTGCTTCCTCGGCGGCCTCATCGGGTTCGCGGTCGTCGCGATCTTGCTGCTCACCCACTCGCAGGCCAACTTCATCAGCTCGTTCAACCTGGAGACCCACAAGCTGTTCGGCATCAACAACGCCTACCACGCCACCGTGGCGGCGGCGGCGAAGGACGGGTACGTCGCGCCGAAGCTCGGCTTCGGCCCGCTGGGCCCGACGATGCTGCTGGTGCCCGCGATGATGTTCTTCATCCTGTGGCCGAACTGGGGCGCGACGCTCTACGGCGAGATCCGCGGGGCGAGTGACTTCAAGCGCGTCTTCACCGGCATGTTCACCGGCCTGTGGATCACCGTCGCGCTGTCGTGCATCTTCCTGCTGCTGGCCGCCAAGACCTTCGGCTGGGCGTTCTACCAGCAGGCGAATGCGGCGACCTACAACCTGAACTCGCCGCTGCCGATCTGGCCGTACCCGGTGATGTTCGCGGGCTGGCTGGTGCACAACACCGCGTTCCAGGTCATCCTGATCCTGGTGATGAGCCTGTGGTTCTTCGGGTGGGTGGGAACGCTGTTCCTGTCCTCGACCAGGGTGATCTTCGCGGCCGCCTTCGACCGGGTCCTGCCGGACCGGGCCGCCGAGGTGTCCGAGAAGCGCAAGGTGCCGTTCTACTCGCTGGTCCTGATGCTGCTGCCCGCGGTCGGGCTCAGCGCTATCTACGCCTACAACAGCACGTTCCGGACCTACACCCTGGACGCCACCCTGGTCATCGCGGTGACCTACCTGTTCAGCGCCATCGCCGTGGTGATCCTGCCGTGGCGCAAGCCTGACCTGTGGGCGGCCTCCCCGGCCAGCCGGATCAAGGTGCTGGGCGTGCAGATCGTGCCGCTGGCGGGCTGGGTGACCATCGCGTTCCTCGGGTTCGACCTCTACGAGTGGCTGACCAACGCCAGCTACTTCGTGAACAACAAGTCCTCGCTCATCTACATGGGCGCGATGTACGTGCTCGGCATCGTGATCTACCTGCTGGCCCGCTTCATCCGGGCCCGCCAGGGCATCGACCTCGGCCTGATCAACAAGGAGATCCCGGTCGAGTAGCGCCATCCGCCTGGCCCGGCCAGGACCCGCGCTCGGCGACGACGCCGTCGCCCGCGGGTCCTGGCCGGTAGCAAGTGAGCAGCACCGCAGATTGAGATTGGCACCAAGGGGGCCCCATGAACGACATCCCCGGCCAGGCCAGCGTCGTCATCATCGGCGCCGGCATCGTCGGCAACAGCCTGGCCTTTCACCTCGCCCGGCTCGGCTGGACGCAGATCGTCATGGTGGACAAGGGCCCGATGCCCAACCCCGGCGGCTCCACCGGTCACGCGTCCAACTTCATCTTCCCGATCGAGTACTCGAAGATGATGATGGAGCTCACCAAGGACAGCACCGAGCAGTACACCGAGCTCGGCGTCTTCACCCAGAGCGGCGGCATCGAGGTGGCGCGCACCCCGGAGCGGATGACCGAGCTGCGCAGGCGCTGCACGGCGGCGAAGGCGTGGGGCATCCCCGCGGCGATGGTGACGCCGGCCGAGGTCGGCAAGCTCGTTCCCTACCTCGATGAGTCCGTTATCATCGGCGGCGCGCATTTCCCCACCGTCGGCGTGGTCGACTCGCTGCGGGCCGGCACGCTCATGCGCGAGCGGGCCCAGCAGCTCGGCGCGCTGCAGGTGCTGGCCGGGACCGAGGTGCTCGGCATCGAGAAGTCGGCCGATGGCCGGGTCAGCGGCGTGCGCACCAGCAAGGGCGACATCGTGACCGACGTGGTGGCGATCTGCTGCGGAGTCTGGAGCCCGCGGATCGCGGCGATGGCCGGAGCGCGGATCCCGCTCACCCCGATCGTGCACCAGATGATCAGCGTCGGGCCGATCCCGCTGTTCGCCGACACCGCCGGCGAGATCGAGTACCCGATCGTCCGGGACGTCGACACCAACATGTACGAGCGCCAGCACGGCGGCGACATGGAGGTGGGCTCCTATGCGCACCGGCCGATCATCGTGGCGCCCGACGACATCCCCTCCAACGAGGAGGCGGTGCTGTCCCCGACCGAGATGCCCTTTACTCAGGACGACTTCGACCCCCAGCTCTTGCAGGCTCTGGAACTGATGCCCGACCTGCTGGGCGATGAGCGGGTCGGCATCCGTTATTCCATTAATGGCCTGATCTCGATGACGCCGGACGGGCATCCGGCGCTGGGGGAGATACCCGAGGTTCCTGGCCTGTGGTCGGTGGCGGCGAGCTGGATCAAGGAGGGTCCCGGCATCGGCCGGGCGGTCGCCGAGTGGATGAGCGGCGTGCCGCCCCGGATCGACATCCGCGAGGCGGACATCGCTCGCTTCTACGGCCACCAGCGCACCACGGCGCACGTCGTGGCCCGCGCCCGCGAGGGCTTCAACAAGATGTACGGCATCGTGCATCCGGCCGAGCAGTGGGAGTCCGGCCGCCCGCTGCGGCTGGGGCCGGCCTATGACCGGGAGCGCGACCTCGGCGCCGTCTTCATCGAGACCGCCGGCTGGGAGCGGCCTAACTGGTACGCCTCGAACGAGGGCCTGCTGGACCGTTACGCCGGGCGCCTGATGGAGCGGACCGGCGAGTGGGAATCGCGCTGGTGGTCGCCGATCATCAACGCCGAGCACCTGGCGATGCGGGACGCCGCCGGCCTGGTCGACCTGTCGGCGTTCGCCGTTCTCGACGTGGCCGGGCCCGGCGCGCTGGCCGCCGTCCAGTCGCTCGCGGTCTCCCAGCTGGACGTGCCACCCGGCCGGGTCGTCTACACGTCGCTGCTGGATGAGGCCGGCGGGTTCGTGGGCGACCTCACTATCATGCGCCTGGGACCGTCGCGGTTCCGGGTGGTCACCGGCGGCGCGACCGGGATGAGCGACCTCAAGTGGTTCGCCGACCACCTGCCGGCCGACGGCACCGCCACGGTCACCGACCTGACGTCGGCGTGGACGACGCTGGGGCTGTGGGGCCCCCGCGCGCGGGACATCCTGCAGGCCGTGACCCCCGACGACGTCAGCCACGAGGGCTTCGCCTTCGGTACCTGCCGGGCGATCGAGCTGGGCGGCGCGACCGTGCTGGCCTCCCGCATCTCCTACGTCGGCGAGCTCGGCTGGGAGCTGTACGCGCCGATCGAGCTGGGCGCCCGGGTCTGGGACACGCTGTGGGCCGCGGGTCGGCCCAGCGGCCTGGTGCCGGTGGGCATCGGCGTCTACGGCACGACGGGCCGGCTGGAGAAGGGCTACCGCGCCTACGGCGCCGAACTGGACGGCGACTACACCATCGTCGAGGCCGGGATGGCCCGGCCCAAGGTGAAAGCCCAGGACTTCGTCGGCAAGGCCGCCTACCTGGAGCAGCGCGCGGCGCCCCCGGCGGCCGTGCTGTGCACCCTGACGGTGGACGACCACGCGTCGGCCTCCGGCGAGTTCCGTTACATGCTCGGCGGCGAGCCGATCCTGACCGCCGGAGGTGAGCCGCTGATCGACGCCAAGGGCCGGCACTCCTATGTCACGAGCGCCGGCTCGGGCCCGTCGGTCGGCAAGCACCTGCTGATGGCCTACCTGCCGCCGGAGCAGGCGGTCGAGGGCGCCGCGCTGGCGGTGGAGTACCTGGGCGAGCGCTACCCGGTGACGGTGGCCGTGGCCGGCTCGGCCCCGCTGTTCGACCCGGCCAACGACCGGGTCCGGTGCTGACGTGGAGATACTGGTCTGCGTCAAGCGCGTCCCGATGGTGGGCGGCCGGGTCGTCGTCACCGCCGACGGGCAGGACGTGGACACCCGGATGTCGGGCTTCACGGTCAGCCCGCACGAGGAGTGCGCGGTCGAGGAGGCGGTGCAGCTCGCCGAGCGCGAGGGCGGCAGCGTCACCGTCCTCACCCTCGGGCCGCCGGAGGCCGCCGACCAGCTCCGGGACATGCTGGCGCTCGGCGCGCAGCACGCGCTGCTGCTGGAGACCGACGGCCGGGAGTGGGGCCCGATCGCCACGGCCGCCGCGATCGCCGGCGCCGTCACGCGGCGCGCCGACAGCGGCGAGCCGCCTTATGACCTGCTGCTGTTCGGGAACGAGGCGGCCGATACCGGCGACTACCAGGTCGGCATCCGGGTCGCCCACGCGCTCGGCTGGCCTGTCGCGTCCGGGATCAAGCGGCTGACGCTGACCGGCGGCGCTGGCGGCGGCGCTGGCGGCGGCGCTGGGGCGGCGGCCAGCCGCGAGTACCGCGGGACGCAGGAGACCTATCACCTCACGCTGCCGGCCGTGGTCAGCGTGAAGGAGGGCATCAACCTGCCCCGCTACCCCTCGCTGCCGGGCCGGCTGCGCGCCAAGCGCGCCAAGATCGAGGTCTTCCGGCCGGAGTGGCAGCCCGAGGGACTGCGCAAGACCGGGCTGCGGCTGCCGCAGGAGACCTCCGGGCGCGCGCAGGTGCTCGGCACCGGTGTCGACGCCGTCCCCGCGCTGGTCGCGCTGCTCGACGAGCTGGGAGTGCTGTCATGACCGTGCTGTGCCTGGTGGAGCGCGACGCGGACGGGCCGGCGGACGCCTCGCTGCGCGCGCTGGCGCTCGCCCGGGACCTGGCCGCGTCCGCGGGCGGCGACGTCGCGGCGGTGCTGTTTTCCGGGGCTGACGAACTTGCCGGTGCTGACGAACTAGCCGGAGATGATGGCTCCGGCGCCGGGGCGCCGGTGCGGGAACTGGCGGCGCTCGGCATAGCCGATGCCTACGTGGTGACGGCCGGGGACGGGTACGCGCCGGCGGCCTGGGCGCGGGGACTGGCCGAGCTGGCCGTGACCTGCGCGGCGGCCGCCGTCGTGGCGGCGGCCACCGACCGCGGCAGCGAGGTGCTGGCGCACCTGGGCGCGATCACCGGCCAGCCGGTCGCGGCGAACTGCGTCTCGGCGCGCTGGGTGGCGCCGGGCTACTGCGAGCTGGTCCGGCAGCGCTGGGCCGGCAGCCTGCTGGAGGACGCTGCCCTGGAGGCGACGCTGGCGCTGCTCACGGTCGCGGCCGACGCGGTGCCGGCGGTGCCGGGGGCGGGGGCGCCGCCGACCGGTGTGGCGGGGACGGCGGCCACGGCTGCGGGGACCGACATCAAGGTGCAGCTGTTCCGGCCCGACCTCGCGGAAGCCGACCGGCGGGTTCGCGCCGTGGAGTCGGCCGAGCGCAGCGCGGGCGTCTCGCTGGCGACCGCGCGGGTGGTGGTCGGCGGCGGCCGCGGCGTCGGCGGCCCGGAGGGCTTCGAGGTGCTGGAGGAACTGGCCGGGCTGCTCGGCGGCACGCTGGGGGTGTCCCGCGTGGTGACCAGCCAGGGCTGGCGGCCGCACCGGCAGCAGGTCGGCCAGACCGGCACGAAGATCTCCCCGGAGCTCTACCTGGCCTGCGGGATCTCCGGCGCCATCCAGCACATGGCCGGCTGCCTGAGCGCCAAGCACATCGTCGCGGTGAACACCGACCCGGACGCGCCGATCATCGCCCACGCCGACTACGCGGTGATCGGCGACCTGAGCCAGGTGATCCCGGCGCTGGTAGCCGCGATCCGCGACCGGGCCGGCGCGGCCTAGCGATCCTGGGCTAGCCGGGAGCGAGCGTCCGTACTCACCTTTAATAGTCGCTCTCGTCGCCGCCGGCAACGCCAGCGAGCTGTGCGCCGGAGCCGATGACCTGATCGGGGTCCTCGGCGACGCCTCCAGCCACCAATACGAGCTCGATCTGTAAGGTCCTGGCGGTCGTCCAGCCGCCTGGCTTCCGCGCCGTCCGCGACGCGTACCGTCCATTTGACTTCCATCCAGCCGGTTTCTTTTATGTCATCCCTATAATAGCTGAAAATAGACGATTCCGGAACGGGAATAGCCGAATTACTGTTGTGTTCTTTGCCGTGTTATCCCAGCTCAGAGGGATTACCTGTCATTAGGCGTGCTCCTTTCTGGTTCGCGATTTCGGATGTTGATAATGCATCCTCCTTTCTCCGGGCGCTTTGCTTCCGGGGGCTTAAGGGGGCTGAATCGGGCGGGAGGGGCGGCGATTGTTTGGCCGGAGGTGGCTAAAAAATCGCCGTCCCGTCCCTCTGGCGGCTGGCAGCGGGCTGGTGGCCTGGTGCCGGGGCGGCAGGCCGCGCCCGGATCGGACACCGGGTTACTGCGGCGGGGCGTGCTGGCCGGCGGCGAGCGCGGCGGCCATCTCGGTGAGGTTGTCGGTGACGACGGTGTGCGGGTGTGCGTCGATGTCGGTGGCCTGGGCGACGGACCGGCTGTGGCCGACGGCGATGGAACGCCAGAATCGGTAGGCGGGGAACCCGGCGGAGATCAGGGCTAGCCCGTCGAGGTCACCGGGGCTGCTGGTCATGTCAGGCCCTCGGGGCGGGCGGCGGCCGTGACCCGCTCCGTTCATGATCACGGGGCTTTTTCAGTCATATTGACTGAAAAAGCCCCGTGATCATGAAATCGGCAGGGCGCGGCGGGTGGTGGATGGCTCGGGCGAGGGCGGCGGCGACCTCGGCGGCCGGGGCGGCGGGGCTGGTGTGCCAGCGGATCTCCGCGTACCCGTCTTCGTCGAGCATGATCTCGGTCCTGGCGCGGCCGGGCGGGCGGGCGGTGGCGGTCACGTCCAGGCAGGTCAGGTGGTTTCCGTTCGTGCCGGCGGCCACGCCGGTAGCGCGAGACTGGCCGCTATCGCCCGTATCCGGTCGGCGGGGGTTGCGGGGGCGGGCTGGGCGGCAGAAGACGGATGACTGCCGGGGCGTCATTCATGGGGGGGTCCTTCCGGTATCGAGGCTGCGGCGGGTGATCTGGCCGGGGGCCTGGCCGGTATCCTGAGCACCCTCACGCCAGTCCGAGCGGCGGAACTTACAACGTCGCATATTACGCGGCGCGAGTTTAGGTTTCTAGTTGTTGCTGCAAGGATTCGCAGCGTGAACGAGGCGCACCGGAGCCCGACCGTCCGCCGCCGGCGGCTCGCGGCGGAGCTGCGCCGGCTGCGGGAGGCCAGCGGGCTGACGCATGAGGACGTCGCGGCGGCGCTGGGCTGGCAC
>DATKRH010000248.1:0-11082 GCA_035532295.1 Streptosporangiaceae bacterium | reverse complement strand
CCGAAGCGGACAAGCGCTGGTGACAGCCACCGACAGCCGGGCCGAGCCCGGCCCGGGCACGGCCGGCGACGGCGGCGCACGGCAGCTGACCACGCTGCGCGGGTGGCGGGAGTTCGTCACCGACCGGCCCTCGGTCCCGGACCTTCTTCCCGATGCCGCCTGGAAGGCGCTGGACGACGGGGCCAGGCTCGATTACGACGAGGCCCGCCTCGCCCATCACGCCAGGCTGCTGACAGTGGCCACCTCGACGATCCAGCAAGTGATCACCGAGGGCCGGCGGCTGCAGTACCTGAACCGGCACGCCGACGCCGGGCGGTGCGGCCTGATCCTGTCCGGGCCGGCCCGCACCGGGAAGACCACCTGCCTGGCCCAGCTCGGCAAGACCATCGAGACGATGCACCACCGCCGCCACCCGCACGAGGCAGGGCACATCCCCGTCCTCTACATCACCGCCCCGCCGGCCGCGACCCCGCGGATGATCGCGGTCGAGTTCGCGAGGTTCCCCGGCCTGCCGCTAACCCGCCGCTCCAACATCACCGACGTGCTGGAATCGGTCTGCGGCGTCTGCCTGGATGCCCGCAGCACCCTGGTATGCGTGGATGAGATCCACAATGTCAACCTCGGCACCCGGCACGGCGCCGAGGCCTCCGACACCCTCAAGTACTTCGCTGAAAGGCTGCCAGTAACGTTCGTCTGCGCGGGAATCAGCGTGGAACGCGCCGGGCTCCTCAGCGGGACCCGCGGGGAGCAGATCGCGGGCCGGTTCTCCATGATCCGCACCGGCCCGTTCGGCCGCGGCCAGCAATGGCAGTCGCTCATCGCCGCCCTCGAAGACAGCCTCCGGCTGCACCACCACCGCGACGGCACCCTCACCGGCCTGTCCTCTTACCTGCACTCCCGCAGCGGCGGCATGATCGGCAGCCTGCTCCGCCTCATCCGCGCCGCTGCCGTCCAGGCCGTCCTGGACGGCAGCGAGGCCATCACCAAGGCCGCCCTGGAATCCATCCCGGTCGACATCGCCTCCGCCGGCGAGCACCTCCCCGGATGATTCCCGGGCATGCCGCCAGGCAGTCCATCACGCTCGCCGCGCAAGGCTGGACAGTATCCGGGATCGCACGGCACCTGGGCCACGACCGCAGGACCATCCGCATCTACGTCAACGGCAGCCGGGCACCCGGGCAGCCGCGCCCGCACGCGGACTCCTTCGAGCCATACTCCGGATACGTCCGGCAGCGCGCCGGAGACGACCGCCACCTCCGCGCGACAGGCCTGCACCGCGAGGTCACCGCACTCGGGTACGCCGGCAGCTACTCCGCGTTCACCCGCGAGCTGCGCAGCCACGCGATCGGCGTCGCCCGCGGGACCTGCAGGCCATGGAAACCGCTCGCACTCGCCCAGCAGCGGTATCACTGGCCCGGGCGTCTCCCGGCCCGCGTCGCCCCGCTCGCCGGAGAGACGATCGCCTCCTACCTCGCACGCGTGGCGGCCGGCAGCTACCTGCCGCTCCGCGCGGTCACCGACGTGCTGCCACCCTGGTTCGCGGCCCAGGCCTCCGCCTGCGACGACATCGCGAAACCCGGGCTGCTGCAGCCCGGCGGCGCACGCTGCCTCGCCATGCTCGCCGGCACCACTGAGACGGCGCTGCGTCATGCGCTCCCCGCGCTCGCCGGGCACCGTGACGACGGGCGCCCGCCGCTCCGCGCCACTGCCGCCTGCCGGCGCTGCGCCGCCCGGCACGGGCACCACGATCCGGTCCCCGTCCACCTGCCAGCCCACCAGCGGGCCTGCGAACGGCACCGCACCTGGCTCGGCCGCGCCACCCAGATCGACATCACCACGGCACCGGACATCACCGCCGCCAGCAGAAAGGCATCCCGGCTCGCCCGCGAGCACGGCATCACCAGGCTCGTGCTCGCCGAGACCACCGCCCGCCAGAGCACCATCGGAGGCCCGGATGCCCGGCGACGAGCTGCGGCGCTCGCCCTGGCCAGCCCCGCCCTGGACCCCGGACACCCGGACACGGCCGAAGCGGCGGCCTACCCCGAGACAGTCAAAGTAGCGGCGGCGCTCCTCCGAACACCAGCAGCGCTGCCCAGCGGGCCGGAATAACTGTCAAACCCTGCCCGAACCACCTGGCGGGCCAGCCCATCTGTCACAACCGAACTCGCATTTTTGACAATCAAAAAGGCCTATGCAGGTCAGAGGTTCTTTCGGGGTGCAAATCAGACATGTGTCCCATGTTTATGGTTGTCCCTGGTCAGGGATTGTTTGTTGCCTGGGCAGCTGCGCGACAGGTGTCGTGCACTATGCGGGGCCGGCGGGTTTCCGGTTGGCCAGCGCCATGAGGTCGCGGTTGGCTGCGCGTGCGGCGCTGAGGTCGTCGGTGCGTTCTTCGAGTTCCTGTCGGAGGTCGAGCACCTGCTGTTCCAGCTGGTCGGCGCGGGTCCGGAGCGTTTCGGTTTCGTCGGTGCGCCCGATGCCGCTGGCCCGGAAGACTTCTTCGCCGAGTACTTCGGACAGCCGGGCGGTCAGGTCGGTGTTCTGCCTCCGGAGCCGCTGGTTCTGCTCGCGGAGGTTGGCCAGGTCCGCGAGCAGGGACTGCTTGCTGGCGGCGGTGGATGCGGGGCTGTTTCCGGGGGCGGCGGAATGTGCGTGGATCCGGGCGCGCAGGTCGTGGTGACGGTAGAGGAACGACCGGTCGACGCCCTATTGACTGAACTAGAGCTGGAGTTTCAGCAGTTCAACGGGTAAATAGCAGTTCCCGCCGATACGTTCTCCGGTCGTGATCGAAGAAGGAGATCCGGACCGGGACCTGGCCGGGCTGACGGTGCCGCGGGCGGGCCGGCTTGTGGCCACGGGGAACCGGTACGAGCCGTATCAGGTCGTCGGCCCGGACGGTGTCGTGATGGATGGTGCCGCCCAGTTCTTTCGGGACCTGCTGGCGGCCGGGAAGGCGGAGTCCACCGTCCGTTCGTACGGGACCGACCTGCTGCGGTGGTTCAGGTTCTGCTGGGCGGTCCGGGTGGACTGGGACCGGGCGACGCGGATCGAGGCCCGCGATTTCAGCCGGTGGCTGCAGGTCGCGGGGAAGCGGTCCCGTGCGCACTGGCGGGCGGGGCCGCTGGCAGCAGTGCCGGCCGGCGCCGGTCGCGGCGGGGCGTACGCGCCGTCTGTCCGCGCGCACTCGGAGACGGTGCTGCGGTCGTTCTACGACTTTCACCGGGATGCGGGCACCGGGCCGGTGATTAACCCGTTCCCGCTGGACAGGTCGAGGCGGCAGGGGCGGGCGCACGCGCATCACAATCCGATGGAGCCGTACCGGAACGAGCGCAGCGGCCTCTACCGGCCGAAAGTGCCGAGCCGGGTGCCGCGCAGCATCCCGGACGGGGAGTTCAACGAGATCTTCGCCCGGCTGCCGTCGCACCGGGACCGGGCGCTCGTCGCGTTCTACGTGTCTACCGGCGCCCGGGCCTCGGAGCTGCTGTCGGCGACCGTCGCGGGGACCGATCCCGGCCGGCAGGTGATCACGGTGGTCCGCAAGGGCACCCGCGAGCTGCAGGAGCTGCCCGCCTCCACCGACGCGTTCGTCTGGCTGCGGCTCTACCAGGTCGAGATGGACGGCCTGATCCCGAAGGGCCGGCGGCAGCCCTTGTGGTGGACGCTGCGGCGGCCGGTCCGGCCGCTGTCCTACCACGCCGTCCACCGGATGTTCGAGCGGGTGAACGAGCAGGCCGGGACCGCCGCCACGCTGCATTCCCTGAGGCACACGGCGGCTTACAGGATGGCGGAGGATTCCTCGCTCCCGCTGACCGATGTCCAGTTTGTCCTTGGTCATGCCCAGTTGACTACTACGCAGATTTACCTGACGCCCCGCAAGGAGGAGGTCATCCGGCGGGTGCTGGCCCATCATGCCGAGCAGACCCGGCAGGCGGCCGCGCGGAGCCGCCCGGCCCCGGCGCAAGGGTACCGGCCCGAGACGCTGGACGTCCTGTTCCGGAACGGCGCGTCGTGACCGCCACGCAGGCCAGGCCCGGCCCGGACATGAGGACGCTGCCGACACCGCGGGAGACGGGGCGGGCACGGTTCCCGGCACGCCCGGCGCTCGCGTCCTGGCCGGCGACCGCCGTGTCCCGCGGGCAGCTGGAGGACCGGCTGGTGCGGGCGCCGTTCACCGCCGGCAACGATTACACCGAGAAGATCCGGCGGCGCGGGCTGGCGTTCCTGCTGGACTGGCTGGAGGAACAGCCGGGCACGACGTGGCAGGAACGCTGGCTGGCCAGCGGGTCCGACGCGGCCGGGACCGCATGGCGGGGCAGGCCGGCAGCGTGGCTGCGGGACAGGGGCATGACGGCTGACTGGCGGCTGCACGCGCTCGGCTCCTCGCTCCTGACCCTGATCAGCGCTGATGTCGTGCGGCCCGCCCTGAGCTGGCTGGCGGTGAAGCCGACCGGCCCCGGCAGCCTGGTGCGCCACATGGCCCGCGCCCGCGACCCCGGGGGGCTCGCCGCGCTCCGGGCGCTCTGCGAGGAGGACCCGCACGTGTCCGCGGTGTCGGGCAGCCACACGCTCTACCGTGCCGCGGAGATCGCCGCGGCCAGGGGCGGCGGGATCGCGGACATCACCGTCGGCGACGTGCTGGAACTGCTGGATGTCGAGCTCGGGGAGCTGTCCGCGATTCCCGGCGATGTCGCGGTGTTCTACCGGCTGCTGCGCGCCATGGGCATCTTCGGGCCGGGCGCTCCGGCGACATGGCGGGAGGTCCGCAGCACCGGCCAGCGCACTCCCGGGGAACTCATCGACCGCTACCGCCTGGAGTGCCGGCCTGTCCGCGACCTGCTCGTGGACTACCTCCGCGAGCGCCAGCCGGTGCTGGACTACGGGAGCCTGACGTCCCTCGCCTGCGACCTGGGCATGCGCTTCTGGCAGGACCTGGAGCGCCACAATCCCGGCATCAGCAGCCTGAACCTGTCCCGCGAGGTCGCCAGCGCGTGGAAGGAACGCCTCCGCACCAAGACCGAGACGGTCACCGGCCCGGACGGCACGACGGCCCAGGTCAAGGTGCCCCGGCTGAACTACTGGGAATGCCTCATCCCGGTGCGGGCCTTCTACCTGGACATCGCCCAGTGGGCTGCCGATGATCCCGCCCGGTGGGGGCCGTGGGTCGCGCCCTGCCCCGTCCGCGACGAGGAGACCAGCCGGCGCAAGGAGCGCCGGCACCGCAAGTCCCGCATGGACGCGCGCACCCGCGAGCGCCTGCCCGTCCTGCCGGTCCTGGTCCAGACCGTCACCCGGCGGCTACGGGAAGCCCGGGAACTGCTCGAGGCAGCCCGCCCGGCCGGGCACGGGGAGCCCTTCACCGCCGGCGGGCAGACGCTGACCCGCGTCGTCACCCGGCACGGCACCGCCGTGGACAGGATATGGGGCGCCGACCCCGTGACAGGGAAACGCCGCGACCTCACCTTCGAAGAAGAAAAGGCATTCTGGACCTGGGCGATCGTGGAAGTACTCAGGAACACGGGCGTGCGCATTGAGGAACTCCTGGAAATCAGCCATCACAGCCTTGTCCAGTACAAGCTGCCGACTACCGGGGAAACAATCCCGCTCCTGCAGATAGCCCCCTCGAAAACCGACGCGGAAAGACTTCTCGTCGTATCCCCCGAGCTGGCGGAGGTCCTTTCCGTCATCATAAGGCGCGTCCTTGGCGGCACCGGGAAGGTGCCGTCTATTACCGCCTACGATAATCACGAGAAAATCTGGAACCCGCCGCTGCCCCTGCTGTTCCAGCGCCGGATCGCCGCCGAGAAGCGGCGGATCAGCCCTGACGTTGCACGGGACCTGCTCGCCGACGCGCTCCGCGACACCGGCCTCACCGACCCGGCCGACGGCGGTCCCCTGCGCTATACTCCCCACGATTTCCGGAGGCTCTTTATCACGGACGCCGTCATGAACGGCCTTCCGCCGCATATAGCGCAGGTTATCGTCGGCCACCGGGACATCAATGTCACGATCGGATACAAGGCCGTCTATCCTGAAGAGGCTATCCAGTCTCACCTGGCATTCCTCGCCAGGAGGCGGGCGTTGCGCCCCACTGATGAATACCGGGTTCCCAGCGACGAGGAATGGCAGGAATTCCTCGGCCACTTCGAGCGCCGGAAAGTGGCCACGGGAACATGCGGGCGGGCATTCAGCACTCCCTGCATCCACGAGCATGCATGTTTGAGGTGCAGCATGCACTGGCCCGATCCCGCCCAGCGGCACCGGATCGCCGAGATCCGCGACAACCTCACCGCCCGCATCGCCGAAGCCGAGCGCGAAGGATGGCTCGGCGAGATCGAAGGGCTCAAGATCAGTCTCGCCGGCGCCGACGGCAAGCTTGCCCAGATCGATCGCCGCTCGCCGCCCGGCGGCCCGGCCGACATCGGCATGCCCGCCCTTCCGCCGGCCCGCGACGGGAACCCGTCATGACCGGCCCGGGACGCCGCAAGGCCGCCCTCACCCTGACCGCAGAGGATGCGGCTGGCCTCGCCGCCCTCCTCACCACGGTCGACGAGTTCCTCCGCAACAGCCCGGACATCACCTCCAGGCTCGCCGGGTTCCTGGAGAACCGCGGCTCCCGGTTCCCCGGGTTCGAGGCCTGCAACCTCATCGACGAACTGTCCTTCACCGCCCTTGGATACCGCTGCCGCCTCGCCGGCAGCAGCGATGCCGACCCCGATCAGGAGACCCGATGACCTCACCCTCCGCGCTGGCCGCGGCCCTGCGCGCTCACGCCCGGGGCCTCTACTGCGACGAGGCCGCCGCCGAACTCCTCATCGCCCAGTCCTGGCTCCGCCGCCCCGGCTTCGCCAGCCAGTTCATCACCATCCACCCCGGCATCCCCGACGGGCAGCCCATGGCCGTCGTCGACTGGGCCGCCGCGGTCGCCGCCCTGGGCACCAGCATGCCCTCCTCCGGAGGAGAGCAGCGGATGCTGAGAATCACGGCCAGCATGGGCGGCGGAATACCCGTCGATCTCCGGGACACCCTTACGGGAATCGACGACCAGAACGTTCAGCTCCTGCTCAGAGCCGTCAGCCATGCGTCCGGACAGCGGCCATCAGACGATCTATATCGATGATCGTCTTTAGTTCAGAGAAGCCGGCGGTCCGGGCGACGGCGGAGACGCTGATCTCCTGCCGGGCCGCGGCCATCTGGTCCAGGGCGCTGAGCACGCGCTGCCGGCGGCGGGTGCTGTCGCGGCGCCGGGCGGCGATAAGGGATTCCGCTGCCTGGCCGGTCACGCGAGGCCTTCCTGTGGCATGCCGGGCATGGGCGGGCAGATGCCCGGCATGCCCGGGTGAACTGTGCGGCGGGTCGCGCGGACCATTTCGACGGCCTGGGTGATCTGGCGCCGGTCGGCTTCGCCGAGCTGGCCGAGATCGTGCTCGGCCCGGCGGATGAGCTGCCGCAGCCTTGTTATCTCCTCGTCGGAGGGCATGGCCTCGGCTCTGGCCCACTCGTCAATGTCCTGGGCGGACCGGATGCGTTCCCGGGCTTGCAGCAGGGTGTCGAGGTAGTCGCGAAGCTCGGGCAGGTAGGAGGGGTCGGAGCGGAAGTGGCCGCAGCCCAGGCAGCGGAACCGGAACGGGCAGGCTCCGCCGCCGGCCTTGACGTTGGAGGGTTCAGAGCACACCCCGAACGGGACCGCGATCTGGCCGGCCGCCAGGCGCTGGTGCTCGCTCTCGACAAGAGCACGGGCCTGGCTCCAGACCCGGTCCCCGCCGCGGTCGAACTGGAAGGCCGCCAAGGTGTCCACCGCGGCCCGGACACGCTTGGCGGTAACCGAGTAGTAGAGCTGAGTCGTGTTCATGGAGCGGTGTCCCATGAGGTCTTTGAGCACGTCAACGGGTGTTCCCGCGTCAGCGTGACGCTGGGCGAAGCTATGCCGGTAGGCGTAGAGGAACACGGCGGCCTTGTCGAAGTCGCGGCCGTCTTCCAGCTGCAGCGCGGGCAGCGAGTCGGCCCAGACCCGATGATGGGAGGCCACGACGCTGTCCACCACGGGCCGCTTCCCCGCCCGGTTCCTAGTGGACCGGGGGAAGAGAGCGAGCTCGGACGCGGGGGTATCGGGATAACGGGCACGGACCCGATCTTGCTGGCCCATGATCACCTTGGCGGTCTGGTCGGTGACGGGCAGCCGCCGTCCTGCCCTGTTGGCCTTGAAGTCGGTGTAGATCAGGGCGTACTTGCCGTCTGAGTCCTGGCCCAGGCAGTCCCAGCCGAGCCTGCAGACCTCGGTCGGCCGGCGGCCGGTCTCCATGAGCAGCTCGACCGCGGCCCGCAGGGCCGGGCCGGCTGACCGCTCCAGCAGGGGAAGCGCGGTGATCAGCTGGTTGAGGACGCCGGCGGGCAGTGCCCGGCCGGGCTCGTCATCGGCGGCCTGCTTCGGGATGTCGTCACGGCGGACGGCGAAGTCATCAGGCAGCCCGGACATCGGCTGGCCGGGCCGGGTCAGGCCCAGGGCCCGGCACTCCCGGAGGATCATGGCGACCTGACGGCAGGTCGTCGAACGGTGCCACGATGACATCTGGCCGGTGGCCTGGCGGTGCCTGATCCGGCTGAGGAACGCGATGATGTCGCCGCGGCCCAGTGCCCGGGGATCGTCGCCATGGTCGTCGCGGTGCAGCCGCAGGCTGTCCGACAGCTCCTCGACCCGGCGCACGTGGTTCTGCAGGATCGCCGTGGCGTGGTCGCCCCGCCGGGTCGGCAGTTCCCCGGCCGCCCACATCTTGACGGCCTCGCGGAGCCAGGGCTGGGAGATGCCGGTGAAGTCGATGACGCGGCGGCGGCCATGACCGAGCACGACGGTATTCCAGATGTCCTTGCGCTGCTCGTCCTCCGGAGACGTCCCCGCGAGCAGTACCGCCTGCTGCAGGTCCCGGGCCAGTGCCCGATGCTGGCGGGCGAACCGCGAGTCGTCGAAGCCGATGATCGTCTGGGCATGGACGGCCAGCAGCCGGCGGCAGATGACCCGCAGCTGGCCGAGGTAGGTCAGCGCCTCCTGACGGCAGCGTTCCTGCAGGCCCAGCAGGATCTGGGCCTGAACCAGCGGGGCCAGGCCGCGCATTACGACCTCATGGCCGCTGGCGACCGGGGCACTCGACCGGCACCAGGCCCCGAAATCGGCAGCCGCGACTGTCCCCGCGCGAAGCTGTTCCCACCAGCGGACATCATGCGCGCGGCAAAGTCCCCGCCGGGCGTGCGCCTGCCGGGTGCATACCGCCACCTTGCACGGGCCGAAGCCGGGCAGCGGCCGCGCCTGCGGGTGCCGCAGGAAGCCCGCCAGCGGGAGCCCGAGGCTCCTGCGGCGGTGCTCATGGGCGTAACACAGCTGCAGCCGACTGGTGCGAACCGGGCGGGGACACCCTTCTGCCGAGCAGATGACCTCGCCGCAATGCCGGGCGCGGACCGGCCCGGCAGCGATGAACTCCTCCGTGCTCAGGCCGCTTAGCCGACGGGCGCTGCGGCAGGTGGCGCAGAGCTCATCAGGCACCAGCCCCTGCCCCGTGCAGCCCCGGACGAGGCAGACCCGGTATCCGAGCAGCGGATGATCCGGCGAGGGCGTGAGCGTCTGGGTCCCCGGGTTCCAGCCGGCCCCGGCGAGGAAGACCGGATCAAGGTGACGCCAGAGGTCCTCAGCGCCATCCCCCGGGCAATCCAGGCGCGTAAGGCCTGCCAGGGCAGCGCTCATCGCGCGTCCCCCGGCAGCGTACGTGCGGCAACCCGGTCAACGGCGCGCCGGAGCCGGTCATGTGAGGGATGCAGGTAGACCTGAGTACTGGCAGGCGAGGCGTGCCCGAGCAGCGCCTGCGCCTCGTCGAGAGCGCCGCCAGCCTCCATGATGTTGCTGCCGAAACAGTGCCGGAGCATGTGTGGGTGGACCTCCCGCGCCAGGCCCGCTCTCCGCGAGAGCGAGGCCAGGAGCTCGTTGAGCGCCCCGGGGCGCATCGGTGCTCCCAGCGGTTCCCGGAACAGGTTCACCAGCACGAAGTCGCACCCGTGCGCGGGCCTGCATTCCTCACGCTCGAACCAGTAAGTGTCATAGGCCAGGACCAGCAGCTCATCGACGGGAACCGGACGGGCACGGCGCGATTTCGCCCAGGCCCCGTTGGGGTTGTCGCGGCGCTGGACGTGCAGATGAGCGCCGGGGACCGCGCAGCCGAGCATGGCGGCGTCGGGGACCAGGTGCATGTCCTCGCGGCGCAGCCCGGTCACCTCGCCGCTGCGCAGCCCGGCCCGGGCCATCGCCATCACGATGAAGCGGTCACGGGCGGACCGGCACGCCCGCAGCAGCCCCAGCACCTCGACGTCGGCGGCGCGGTCAACCACCGTCTCGGTCTCCGACAGGCGATGCCGCGGCCGCGCGACATACCGCAGGCCAGAGGGCTCGCCGCGCACCTCGACCGGCAGATGCCTGTCATCGCTGATGTCATAGAGCGCAGCGAGTACCTCACCAGGCACCTCGCCGATCACGACCGCGTGCCGGATGAATCCCCGGACCACGCTCAGGATCTGGTTGATCCGGCCCGGGCCCCGCACGTCCTTAACCCCTGGCCCGGCCACAGGCGCGTCCGGGTCGCCGGGCGTGTGCTTCAGCCACGTGATGAACCCGCCGAGACGCTCAGCGGCCGTCCGCCAGTCCCGCGAGGTCTGCTCGCACCACCGCAGGTAGAGAGCGAGCGCTTCGGCATATGCCCTGGTCGTGCTCTCCGCCGCGTCCTGGCCGAGCCGCAGGTGCTGCAGGTACTCATCCGCCGCGCGCACCACCCGGTAGCCGTCATCGACCACCGTCCAGTACCGCACCAGCGACGGCAGCTTGACCAGGTGTCCGGTGACACGTAAGACAGCCCTTTGACAATTAATGCGGCCCGTCTGGAGATTTTGACAGTAGAGTTGGCCCGTTCCTGATCGGTGCGATGACGGGCGGACGTGTGACGAATGCTGCTGCTGTCGCGACTGCGGGTACCGCGGGTACCCGGTTCACGCTGGACTTCCGGGTTGCTGACGGCACCTGGCAGCGCGGTCCGCTGATGTCGAGCCTCG
>DATKRH010000247.1:0-81363 GCA_035532295.1 Streptosporangiaceae bacterium | reverse complement strand
GAGCTGGAGGCTCATCTGGGCGACGGGGTGATCGGGGACCTGGCCGGGCGGGCGATCGCCGGCGGGCGCCTGGCGAGGCCTGAGCGCCGGCGGCTGATGTCGCTGCCGCTGGCGATCCGGCTGCTAGTGGCGATGAGACCGGATCTGGATCATGGACCGCAGCTATCCCGGCGCGGCCCGGATCGCCCAGCTCATGGCCTGCACGCACGTCCTGATCCGGCTGAAAAGCGACATCCCGCTGAAAAGGATCTCGGAGATCCTCGCCGACGGCTCGTATCTCGCGGAGATCTCCGGTGACGGCGTCACCGTGACCGTCCGCGTCATCGAGTACTGGGTGACCGTGGAAGGCCAGCACGTGCCGGAGCTGTTCTGCCTGGTCACCTCACCTGCCGTCAGCCCGGTCTTGTCGGTCAGCTGGCGCCGGCCCGGGCAGCGCCGCCTGGGCCAGGTGGGCGAGCCGGCCGACATCGCCGACTTCGTCGCGCTGCTCGCCGGCCCGGACGCCTGGTGGATTACCGGCCAGATCATCGGCGCGACCGGTGGCATGGGATATATAACGGACCCGTCATGGACACCAGCGAGCGCGAGCAACTGCGCGCGACGTTCGACCGCGCAGCGGGGCTGTATCAGGAGGCACGGCCGGAGTACCCGGCGCGGCTCTACGACGAGCTCGTGGCGGCCGCGGGCATCGGGCCGGACGACCGGCTGCTGGAGGTCGGCTGCGCCACCGGCAAGGCGACGCTGCCGCTGGCGCGGCGCGGGCTGGCGATCACCTGCCTGGAGATCGGCGCCGGCCTGGCCGCCGCGGCGCGGCGGAACCTGGCGGCATTCCCGGCCGTCGAGGTCATCAACGCTTCCTTCGAGACGTGGCAGCCGCCGCCGGGGGAGACCTTCGACCTGGTCTTCGCCGCGACCTCCTGGCACTGGATTGACCCCGCCACGCGTTACCAGCAGGCCTGGTCGCTGCTGGCGCCCGGCGGGCAGCTCGCCTTCTGGGGCCAGGCGCACGTCTTCCCGGACGGCGGCGACCCCTTCTTCCGCGACATCCAGGACGTGTACGACGAGATCGGCGAGGGCCTCCCGCCGGGCACGGTCTGGCCCCGGCCGGGCGCGGTGCCCGATAGCCGGGCCGACATCGAGGCCAGCGGCCTGTTCGGCGACGTGGTCGTCCGCCAGTTCGACTGGGAGGTCAGCTACGACGCCGACGGGTACATCGGCCTGCTGGACACGTTCTCCGGGCACATCGCCATGGCGGAACCGCGGCGGCAGCGGCTCTACGCAGAGATCCGCCGCCGGCTCGGCCAGCGCCCCGACGGCCGGCTGTGGCGGCACTGGGGCTCAGTGCTGCACGTAGCCCGCCGTCTAGACCGCTCGCTCCCGCGGGCCTGACCGGCTACCTGGCCTGAACCGGCTAGGCGCCGACCTCCGACCGCCAGCTGTACTGCGGGTCGTACCCCAGCACCCGCCGGGCCTTCTCGATGGACAGCAGCGTGTCGTGCGGTCCCACCTCGCGCTGCCAGGGCACCCCCGGGTAGACCTCGGCGACCAGGTCGGCGACCGGGCGGGTCATGACGGTGTCCGGACTGGCGATGATGAAGACATCCGCGCCGGTCAGCGGGGCCTCCAGGGCCTTGCGCACCGCCTGCGCCCCGTCCCGGGCATCGATGTAGGACCACAGGTTCCACTTGCGGAGCTCGGGGCCGGCGTCGAAGCCGGGAAACTCCGCGTAGTCGGAGACCAGCATGACGTTGGAGAAGCGCAGGCCGATGATCTTCATCTCGGGCTCCCAGCGGCAGAACTGCCGGGCCATCTCCTCGCCCAGCGCCTTGGAGAGCGAGTAGGCGGACTCCGGCCGCGGCGTGTACTCCTCGTCCACGGGGACGTAGGGCGGCGGCGTGTCGAAGGGCAGCCCCAGGACGGTCTCGCTGGACGCCCACACCACGTTGCGGATGCCGAAGTGACGGGCCGCGGCGAACACGTTATAGGTGCTGATGGCGTTGTTGCGGAAGAGCTCGGCGCCCGGCACCATGCCCGGCGCGGGCACCGCGCCGAGGTGGACCACGGCGTCGACCTTGCTGTACCGGTCGTCGATCTGGTGCAGCGCCTCCATCGCCTGGCCCATGTCGGTCAGGTCGGCCCGCAGGTAGGGGATCGAATTGTCGGGCGGCGGAGCCAGGTCGACGTTGGTGACCTGGTACCCGTGCTCCGTCAGCTCGGTCAGGCATGGCTGACCGAGCTTGCCGCTGCCGCCCGTCACCACTACGTGTGTCATGCTCGCCCTCTCTGGTGCCGCGTTCGGTTGCTGCGTTCGGTTGCTGCGTTCGGCGGCCGCGATCCGGTCGGCCCAGATCGGGCCTACCCGGCGATCATGACATGACGCGCCGGGCGCCCGGGCCTCGACGCGTCGTGCTCTACTCTGGGCGAGCCGGCTCGTCCGCCCGGATGCGGCCGGGGCGAAGCCGAGGTGACGATGCGGGCGTTCGTGATCACCGGGCCGGGCCGCGGCGCGGTGCGGGAGGTCGAGCCGCCGCGGCCGCGTCCGGGCGAGGTCATCGTGGACGTCGAGCGAGCCGGGGTCTGCGGGACGGACGTGGAGCTGTTCACCGGTGAGCTCGCCTACCTGCACACCGGCGAGACTACCTATCCGGTCCGCATCGGCCACGAGTGGAGCGGCGTCGTCGGCGCGGCCGGCGAAGGCGTTGACCAGGCCTGGCTCGGCCAGCGGGTGACGGGCGACACGATGCTCGGCTGCGGCGATTGCCGGCGCTGCCACGCGGGCCGCCATCACCTGTGCGCCGACCGGTTCGAGGTCGGGATCCGCGGCGGCTGGCCGGGCGCCCTCGCCGGCCAGCTTCCGATGCTGGCGCGGGCCCTGCACGCCCTGCCCGACGGCATGGACCCGGCGCTGGGCGCCCTCGCGGAGCCGGGCGGCAACGCCATGCGCGCGGTCCGCGGCGCCGGCCTCAGCCCGGGCGACCGGATGCTGGTGCTCGGCCCGGGCACGATCGGGCTGCTGGTCGCGCAGCTCGCCGCAGCCGGCGGCGTCGAGGTGCACCTGCTCGGCGAGACCGGGGCCTCGCTGCGGTTCGCGCGATCGCTGGGCCTGGACCGGGCCTGGACCGCGCGGACGCTGCCCCCGCTGCGCTGGGATGCGGTGGTCGACGCGTCCAACGCTCCCGGTCTGCCCGCCCGGGCCCTGGACCTGGTGGAACCCGGCGGCCGGGTCGTGTACATCGGGCTGGCCGGGCGGCCGAGCACGATCGACACCCGGACGGCGGTCCTCAAGGACGTCACGATCGTCGGGCTGCTCGGCGGCTCGGCCGGGCTGGCCGATGCCATCAAGAGCTACGCAGCCGGCGAGGTCGACCCCCGGCCGCTCGTCGCCGCCACGATCGGCCTCGACGAGGTCGCCGGCATCCTGGCCGGTCACCGGAACCCGGCGTGGGGTGACGCCCCCAAGGTGCACGTCGACCCGCGCCGGTAGCCGCGGGCCCGGCCGCCGGCGCTACTGGTCCTTGACGACGATGCCGATGGCCTGCGCGAGCACCGGCGCCATCGCGATGAGCTGAGCGGTGGTCACGATGGCACCGCCCAGCGCGAGGGCGTCGACGGTGATGCCGAGCTCGGCGCCGCGCAGATCCACCTGGTCCAGCGTCACCTTCGTCAGCTTGGTGCCGGCCAGCCGGGACTGGGGGAACGCGGTCCTGGTCAGCCGGGCGCCGCCGAAGTCCACCTCGCGCAGCACGCAGCCGTCGAAGGTCACGTCCGTCAGGTCGGAGTCCCGGAAGTTGACGGAGTCCAGCTTGCACCGGTCAAAGGTCACCCGGCGCAGTCCCGAGCCGAACATCTCCACACCGGCCAGGACGGCGCCGTTAAAGGTAACGTCTCGCCAGCTCGTGCGCGCGAGGCTGGTCGAGATCAGGCGGACGTCATGCAGCCAGACGTCGGCGAACTGGGCCCCCGCTAGCACGCTGTCCTGCAGCGACACCCGGGTGAACGCGCACTCCAGGAAGTGGCTGCCCGAGCCGTTCGCGTCGTCCAGGGCGGCCTGGTCGAAGTGGGCGCCGTCGTAGGCCTCTCCGGCGGCCAGGCCGCCGGGATGCGCGCTCAGCGCCCGGGCGAACGGGAGATCGGCTAGCTGCTGCCAGGACATGGGATCACGCTAGCCGGTGCCCGTGCGTCGCGGGCCGGTCGCTGGCGACAGGCTCAAGCCGTGACCTGCCGGGCAGGACCGTGTCGCCACAGAAACATGGATGTAACATAGAAACGCATGATCGCGCGCTCGACCGCCAGTAGCCCGTGCCAGCGGGCGGTGGAGTGGCGGCGGGGAAAAGATTATGGAGAAGGGCGGGATCTGCGCGCATGGCGGGACACGGGCCGGGTATGTCAGGCCCATCATGAAGGCACTAGTCAGCTGGGAAGACGACACCGGCAATACGCACCGCTGGGAACTCGTTTTTGATGAGCGGGACGCCGAGGCGCGGCATTTCCTCGAGGCGCTGCAATTGCACGTCCGGTTTAAGCTGGACGCATTCGACGCCGACGCCACCGGTGCCGCCCGTGACTGACCCGAAACGGCTGCGTACCGGAATTTTCCGGCACGGTCGCGTATCGCAAATATTGCGGAACGAGTCCGTTTCGATACGGTGCCGGACGATACGGTGGCGGACGATACGGCGGCGTCTGATACTGGGCCAGCCGATGCGCCCCGTCAGGATGGAATGGCGTAATACTGGCTGACCGAGCGGAACTGGGCCTTGCGCAGCCGAAGCGCGCCGTCCCGTGGCACCGCGCCGTCTTCCCGCGGCTCACCGGGCCCCTGCACTTCGCCCAGCAGGCTTGCCGACACCTTGAGCGGGACCCGCCTGGGCACGCGCCAGATCACGCGGGCCGTGAACCCCTCGCCGATTGCGTCACCGCTGAGGTCCCACGTCACCGGGCTGGTCAGCTCGCCGCCGGGCGCGGGCAGCGTGTCGTAGGCGACCACCGGGAACTCCGGAACGCCGACCGTCCGGGCGTCCAGGCCCAGGCGCAGCCGGGTCAGCTGGCGGCCCGCCGGGACGCAGATGCTGACGGGAAGCTCCATGACATGGAAATCGAACCGCCCGGTGTCGGCAGCCATCGGCTGCCGGACCACCGCCGCATTCTGCGCCGCATATTCATCCAGATCCCGGATGGGGCTTCGCCTCGGCAGCGACAGGACGACCTGATCGAGGAGGCGCCTGGCGTCTTCCCGCGTGGTGAAGGCCAGGCCGGCGGAGGGCTCTCCCGATAACAGGTCCCGCACGTCCCACTCGGCGATCGTCGTCGGCTCGAGCGCGAGCACGATCTCATCGGCCTGCGCGATCATCAGGTAGCAGCCCCCCCAGGCCAGCCGAGCAACGGTGCCCCCTGGCGGTCCATCAGCGTCGCTGCCCTGCCCCCAGGGCGTTAGCCAGTGTCCTATGACGGCCGGGCGCTGTCGAGCACCGCCGCCGCGCGCGTGGCGGCGGACATGCCAGCGGCGGGCCAGTCCAAGGGCTGGCCCGCCGCCGTGACCTGGTCAGATCCGGGTCGCGGATCCGGTGCGATCCGGTGCGGTCGGTCAGGCAGTGGCGCCGAGCTTGGCCAGCTCCGCGTCGACCATGGCCTCGTGCTCATCCTCATCCCGCTTGGCGGCCCTCGGCGACCAGCGGCCGTGCAGCAGCGGAATGCACAGCAGGAAGAAGATGAAGCCGCCGAAGCACACCCAGTACCAGGTCTTCCACTGCCCGGGCGCGTCCGCTGACGCCTTCTGGACGGCGGCCCCGTGGGCCTTGAGGTAGGCGAAGACCTGCGGCGGGACCTTGGACAGGGCGGTCAGCTGCGCCGCGAACGGCGCGATGGCCCGCAGTTGCGGGGCCACGGCGATGACGCCCGTGATGGCCGCCTGGTTCGCCGAGATGCTCTGCAGCACGGCCTGGCCCGCGGCGCCGCCGCCGGCCGCCGCGACCGCCTGGCCGATCAGCTTGGGCGGGATGGTGGCCGGGTTCTTGTAGGCGGCCAGCCTGGCGAACAGCGCCGGGTTCGCCTGGAGGACGGCCAGTTCGGGCGCGAACTTCTGCGCGTTCGCCAGCTGCACCTGGTACTTCTGGGCGTTCGCGACGATCTGCGGGTGGGTGGTGGCGAACGCGAGCTGACTCTTGTACTGGGTGGCATAGGTCGCCACGGTGCCGCCGTAGTTCACCAGCGGGCTGACCGAGGAGATGATCGTCGGGATGATCAGGAACGAGGCGAACACCACGACGCGCACGATCCAGCCCCAGATCGCCAGTCCGGTGGCGATCAGGGCCGGGTTGCGGGCCTCGACGGTCTCGGTGAAGCTGGCCATCCACGGCGTGTAGGCGATCCCGGTGAAGAACGACAGCAGCGCCAGGATGATCGCGAGCGTGTAGTAGCTGGGATGATGGCCGACCTGCTCCAGGAAGATGACTAGCATGACCGCCGCGAGGACGCCGCCAGCCACCATGAACGGCTTGCGCACGCGGAGCCGGTCGGACAGCACCCCGACCAGGATCACGGCGATGACGTTGAAGCTCCAGTTCCAGTTGCCCAGCCCGTTCGCGTCCTTGGTGGACTCCCCGAACACGGTGGACAGGTAGATCACGCCGAAGGCCACGGCCGTGTAGTAGGTGAGCAGCATGACCGCGACGCCGAGGGCGGAGATGATCACGTCGGCCTTGAGCAGCTGGCGGAACGGGTGGCGCAGCGCCGCCTCAATATCGAGGCCCTTGGCCCTGGCCTCGACGAGCAGGCGGTCGTGCATCGTCACCATCAGCTGGTCGCGCAGCCGCGGCGACAGTTCCCGCAGGCCCAGGAAGGTGATGACGAACACGACGAGGCCGGCGATGCCGCAGATCTTGTACTCGTGCGTCCAGAAGGTCACGTTGTGGACCACGGCCGGGACCGTATTGCTGGCGACGACCGCCACGATGAGGCTGCCCAGGACCGGGCCGCTGGTCCAGAAGCCCATCGCCGAGGCCCGGCCGACCTGCGGGGAGAAGTCGCGGATCAGGGCCGGGGTGGCGACCAGGGCCATGCCTTCCACGATCCCGACCACGAAGGACTCGATCGTGAACGGCCACCGGCTCGTCGCCGCCGGCATGATGAAGGCGGTGAAGACGCCGGTGAACAGCAGTCCGAAGACCACCAGGTTGGTCCGGCCGACCCGGTCGGCGAGCCCGGCGAACAGCGAGCCGAAGGCGCCGATCAGGTTCCCGAACGCCAATGCCGTGACGTAAAAGGTAAAGCTCATGTGCAGGGCGGGCAGCAGCAGCGTCGAGACCGACGCGCCGACATACAGCTCGTAATACAGCGTGATCGTGGCCAGCACGGTAATGGCCAGGTACATGTATCGAAGGCGTGTTTCCGGATAACTGTCGAGCTGGCGATGCCACAGGGTGGAGGACCACCCTCGCTGCGCGGAGACGGGATCAGTCGCGGTCGCACTCATGCGGCCCCCTCGGGTTGAGCCGATGATTTCCGCCAGGCGAGCCAGGCGTGCCGATAACTTAACTCCGACGTAACGCGAGATCAATGATTTTGCGCTGAATGTGTTGGAACCGTGCCTCCGGCCCGATCGCGCCCCGCCGGTCTCGCTGGCCCCGCCGGTCTCGCTGGTCATCGCCAGGAAAATCGCCCCCGGGGCGTGAACCGGAAATGGACTTGCGCTGGCCGGCCTATCGTGGTGGCCTGGCTGCCGATGATCTCCGCCAGCGCGCTCGCCGCGTTCGATGCCCAGGTACGCCAGAGCACTCAGCCCGATGAGCCGGGAGTGCTCATCGAGGCGGACGGCACCGTGGTGCGCTGCATATCGCCCGACGACCGGGGCGCCTCGTGGATCACCTGGTCGCGGCTGGACCCCGGCAATGCCGACGACGTGATCGCCGCCCAGGTGGAGTTCTTCAAGGCCCGCCGCCAGCAGTTCGAATGGAAGCTCTACGACTACGATCAGCCCGCTGACCTGGCCCGGCGGCTGGTCGCGGCCGGCTTTGTGGCCGACGACGAGGAACTGCTCATGGTGGCCGAGACAGAGCAGGTAGCGGCGGAGGTGCGGCTGCCGGACGGCGTGGCGGTGGCGCAGGTGACCGACGCGGCTGGGGTTGGCCAGCTCTTCGACGTCCACGAGCGGGTCTTCGGCGCGGCCCAGCCCCGGCTGCGCCAGTCGCTGTTCACCAGGCTGGCCAGCTCGCCCGAGTCGGTGGCGATGGTGATCGCCTACGCCGGCGCGGAGCCGGTCTGCGCGGCACGGGCCGAGTTTCCGCCCGGCTGCGATTTCGCGGGCCTGTGGGGCGGCGGCACGGTTCGCGCCTGGCGCGGCCAGGGCATTTACCGGGCGCTCGTGGCCTACCGGGCCCAGCTGGCCGCCGCCCGCGGCTACCGTTACCTGCAGGTGGACGCGCTGCCGGCCAGCCAGCCGATCCTGGCCCGGCTGGGGTTCGTGCCCCTGGCGCGCACCACGCCCTACATCTGGGATCCTGGCGTGGCGTCAGACACGCCGCCCGCCCGATGACCCGTCGGCTGACCAGGCGGCGGGCGGATACTCGCGGGAGGCTGCCTGTGGTCGAGCTCAAGTCGTCGGCTGAAATCGAGGCGATGCGCGCCGCCGGCCGGGTGGTCGCCGTTGCGCTCGCGGCCGTCCGCGATCATGCGGCGGCCGGGATCGCGCTCAAGGAGCTGGACCACGTGGCGCGGTCGGTCCTGGCCGATGCGGGCGCGACGTCGCCGTTCCTTGGCTATCAGCCCAGCTTCGCGCACTCGCCGTTCCCGGCGGTGATCTGCACGTCGGTGAATGACGCCGCGCTGCACGGCATCCCGGACGGCTACCGGCTGCGCGATGGCGACCTGCTGAGCGTCGACTGCGGCGCGACCCTGAACGGCTGGACGGGCGACGCCGCCATCTCCTTCGCCATTGGCCGGGCGCACCCGTCCGACGCAGCGCTGATCAAGACGGCGGAGGCGGCCCTGGCCGCCGGCATCGCGGCGGCCAGGCCCGGTGGCCGGCTCGGGGATATCTCGGCGGCCATCGGCGCTCTCGCGCGGGCGGCGGGGTATGGCCTGCACACCGACTTCGGGGGGCACGGCGTGGGGCACACGATGCACGAGTCGCCCTCGGTTCCCAACGACGGCCGGGCAGGCCGGGGCCTGCGGCTCGCCGCCGGCCTGGTCATCGCGATCGAGCCGTGGTTCATGGCCGGGGGCCACGACAGCTACCGGGTCGACCACGACGGCTGGACGCTGCGCAGCGGCGATGGCAGCCGCGCGGCGCACGTCGAGCACACGGTCGCCATCACCGACGACGGGCCGCGTATCCTCACGGCACCGTGATGCCCGGCGGTACCAGGCTGCCCTGGGCCCAGGTGCCGGCCGGCCTGCGGCTCGCCGCGGAGCAGCAACTGGGCGGGGCGGTGGTGGAGGCCATCACCCAGCCGGGCGGGTTCTCGCCGGGTGCCGCAGCCCGGTTGCGGCTGGACACCGGGCGCCGGGCCTTCGCCAAGGCCGTCGGGCCGGAGCTGAACCCGGACTCGCCCGGCATCTACCGCATGGAGGCCCGGATCGCCGCGGCGCTGCCCGCGCACGTCCCCGCGCCGAGGCTCCTGGGCACCATTGAGGACGACGGCTGGGTGCTGCTGCTCTTCGAGGACATTGACGGTGCGATGCCCGCCCAGCCCTGGCGGCCGCCGGAACTGGCCCGGGTCCTGGCCGCGCTGACCGACCTGGCGACATCCCTGACCCCGGCTCCGTTCGACGCGCCCGCGCTGGCCGACGCCAATGCCCGGGCCTTCGCGGGCTGGCGGGGACTGCTGGCTCAGGCGGGGCGCGGGACCGACGGCCTGACCGGGCTCGACCGCTGGGCCCGCGATCACCTGGCGGAACTGGCGGAACTGGAGGCGGGCTGGCCGGCCGCGGGCGCGGGCGCGGGGCTGGTCCATACCGACCTGCGGGCGGACAACATCCTGCTGACCGCCGACCGGGTCGTCTTCGTCGACTGGCCGTGGGCGTGCATCGGCGCGCCGTGGGTCGACCTGCTGTGCATGGCGCCGAGTATCGCGATGCAGGGCGGGCCGCCGGCCGAGGAGGTGTTCACCGGCCACCCCGTAGCCCGCGACGCCGATCCGGCGGCGGTCACCGCCGTCCTGGCCGCGCTGGCCGGGTACTTTGTGCGGGCATCCCGGCAGCCGGATCCGCCGGGTATCCCGACGGTCCGCGCGTTCCAGGCCGCCCAGGGCGCCGTCACGCTGGACTGGCTGCGGCTCCGCACCGGCTGGCGGTAGCCCGGCGTCATTACGTCGAGGCCGCCGCGTGACACCGCGGAGATATCGGGGGTGATGTCGCGGCCGTGCCCTGATATACCGAGTCCATGACCGCTGATGTGCTCCCCGGCCAGATGCGCTCGGCCGCGACGGCCGTGCTGGACGCCCTCGGCGGTGAGCAGCGGGCGCTCGCCGCGCGGCCGTTCGGCGACGACGCTGCCCGCCGATGGCTCGAATACCGGCCGCGGTCGCGGCCCGGAGCATGTATCGCGGACCTGAGCGGGGCCGCGCGCAAGGCCGCGCACCGCCTTCTGGCGACCGCCCTGAGCGAGCATGCCTACGCGCAGGCCATGGGGATCATCGCCCTCGAGGAGGTGCTCGACCGCCGGGAGGACTGGTGCAACAGCCGGCACAGCGGTGACTACTGGGTGGCCGTCTTCGGCGACCCGGACGGGGATCGTCCCTGGTCGTGGCGGTTTGAGGGGCACCACCTCTCGGTGACGATGACCATCGCCGACGGCGAGGTCTCCCCGGCCCCGGTCTTCCTCGGCGCTAACCCGGCGCTGGTCAGCTACGCTGGCCGGCCCGTGTCCCGGCCGCTGGGCCCGGAGGAGGACCTGGCGCGGGCGCTGCTGAGCGCGCTCGGCCCGGCCGGGCGCGCCGCCGCCGTGGTGTCCGAGGCGGCGCCCGCGGACATCCGCACCGGCACCGGGCCCCGCGCCGCCGAGCGTATCGAGCCGGCCGGGATCGCGGCCGGGCGGCTCGGGCCGACAGCCCGGGCGGCGCTGCGGCAGCTGGTCGCGCTCTACCTGGACCGCCTGCCGCCGGCCCTGGCGGCTCGGGAGGCCGCCCGGGCGGACGCCGGGGAGCTGCACTTCGCCTGGGAGGGCCCGATCACGCCGGGCCTGCCGCACTATTACCGGGTGCAGGGCGATGACCTGCTGATCGAGTACGACGACACCGCTCCGGACGGCAACCACGCGCACACCGTGCTGCGCCGCCCGCGCGGTGACTTCGGCGGCGACGTGCTCGCCGCGCATTACCGCGACGCGCACGCCTAGCGCACGACAGGCTCAGGTAGCGACCGCCGGGGCCGCGGCGCAGGCGTCCTGGACCGGGTCGAGGGCGTTCACGTGCGTCGCGAGCTGCGCCAGCATGGCGCGGAAGGCCTGCCGGTCCGCGGCCGCCGTCAGCCCGGTCAGCACCTGGTCCTCGGCCGCGCGGAGCCGCTGGTCGAGGTCGTCGAGCAGCTCGCTGCCGCGGCCGGTGGCCGCGATGCGGCGGGCCCGGCGGTCGGCGGGGTCCGGGTGGCGCTCGATGAGCCCGGCCCGCTCCAGGTCATCGAGCAGATAGGTCATCACAGTGCGGTCGACGCCAAGCTGCGGCTCCTGTCGGGCCTCGGAGCCGCCACGAGGGCCTAGAGGAGGCGCTCGAACACGATGTAGTCGCGGCCGGGCCCGTCGTAGTCCGCGACCGGGCCGGTGACCGTGAAGCCCATCGACCGGTGGAAGGCGATGGAGCCGCCGTTGACCGGTGCGGTGACCGCGCTCACGTGCCGCCGCCCGTCGGCGCGGGCCAACTCGAAGAACTCCGCGTAGAGCTGCCGGGCCAGGCCCCGGTGCCGGGCGGCCGGGGAGACTCCCACGAAATGGATGTAGGCGTGGTCCGGCTCCGAGGGCGACAGGATCCCGATGAGGAACGCCAGCGGCCCGCCGGGGCCGTCCACCACCAGGCTGGTGCGGTGGAAGTGATCCAGGAACAGCCGGGGGAGCGCGGGCAGGATGGGCCGGCCCCACCAGTCGTTGAGCACGGCCGCGAGCGCGTCGTAGTCGTCAGGTCGCGCCATCCGGGTAAGTTCTGGCCGTGCCGACATCGCGATCCTTCCCCGCAAGGTGCCCGAGATCGCCGATCACCGTCGCCGTGGCTGTGCCTATCGTGGAATGGGCGTCGTGAGCGGCGTCCTGTACATCGTGGCCAGCGCGGCCCCGCCGGTCCAGCGGATTTCGGCGCTCGTGGCCGCGGCGCAGACACGTGGCTGGGATGCCTGCCTGATCCTGACGCCTTCGGCCAGCGGGTGGCTGGCGGATGACCTGGCCGGCCTGGTCGCGCTGACTGGGCATCCGGTCCGGTCGTCGTACAAGATGCCCGGCGAGCCGGACGTGCTGCCGCCCGCGGACGCGATGCTCGTCGTCCCGGCCACGTTCAGCACGATCAACAAGTGGGCCGCGGGGATCAGCGACACGCTGGCCCTGGGCCTGATCAACGAGGCGATCGGGATGAGCATCCCGATCGTGGCCGTCCCGTATGTCAACGCCCCGCTGGCTCGCCACCCCGCGCTGGCGGCGAGTCTCGCCAGGCTGCGCGGGGCGGGCGTCACCGTGCTGGCCCTCAGCCCGCGTCCGGAGCCCGACGCGTTCCCCTGGGAGCAGGTGCTGAACGCTCTGGGCTAGCCGCGGGATCCCGCGCGATGTTCCCGAAATATCGCCCGGCCGATTCGATTGATACTAGGATTTAAGCCGCCTAGTCATCGTTGGGAGTTCGTTTCGGCTGTGTACCCGCCACGAAACGGGTGGGAGAGAGCCGGATGACCGCGATACCCGCCTTCCCGGAGCAGGCCCGGCCGCGCTCTCGGCAGGCCGAGCCCGGTCGCCCCGGTCGCCCCGGTCGCCCCGCGCTGAGCGACCGGCTGCCGCATCCCTGGATCTTCCCCTTGCTCGTCTTCGCGGCCACCTGGCTGCTGATCCTGGGGGCCTGGTACGGCTCAGACGCGATCTACGGTCACAGCCATCCGTGGACCTGGCACTTCCTGTTCAAGGACGCCAAGTACTACCTGGCCATCGCCGAGAAAGGCTACAAGCCGACGTCGCCCTTCCCGTGGGGCCGCGGCTCTGAGGTCGATCGCCGAACCGCTTTCTTCCCGCTCTTCCCTCTGCTGATCCGGCTCGCCAGCTACCTGACCGGGGGCAACTTCCTGATCGCCGGACTCGCCGTCAGCGTGCTGACCGGAGCCGCGTCGGCGGTCGGCGTCTGGGTGCTGGCGGCTCGCCTGTGCGACCGGCGAGCCGCCGACCGCGCCGTCGCGCTCTACTGCTTCTTCCCTGGCGCGATGACATTCGGCATGCTGTACTCCGAGCCGCTAGCTGTCGCTCTCGGCGTGGCCGCGCTGCTGGCCCTTCTCGACCGGCGGTGGCTGCTCGCCGGGATCATCGGCGCGGCTTGCACCGCCGAGCGGCCGATCATGATCGTTCTCGTCGGGGTCGCCGGATTCGCGGCCCTTCAGGCCATCTGGGTCCGTCGCGAGTGGCGCGCCCTGATCGCGCCGGTCCTGACCCCGCTCGGCATGCTCGCCTTCTTCGGCTACCTCGGACGCCGGTATCACAATTACGCGTTCTGGTTCCGGGCTGAACGGGACGGCTGGAAGCAGCACATCGACTGGGGCGCGCACTCGCTTCGCATCGTGCTCTGGGCGGACCCGGGCACGTCGCGGCACGTGATCTACAACGTGCTGCTCATCGCCATGTTCATCGCCGCCGTCGCCGGCCTTGCCATGATGACCGCCGCCCGCTTGCCGATTCTGGTGAGCTTGTTCGCCATCGTCACAGCGGTGACGTGCGTGATGTCCACTGGGCTGAGCACTAAGCCGCGCTTCATCTGGGGCGCGTTCCCCATCTTCATCGGCACGGCCGCGAAGCTGCCGCGGTTCCTCTACTGGCCCGTGCTCGTCTTCTCGGCCGCGAGCCTCGCCTTCCTTATCGGCTGGTGGCCGAACCACTACTTCGGGCCCGCCCCGTGACCGGAAAGCGCCGAGCCGGTGCCGGTAGCGGTACTGGTGAGCTGGCCGGACAGGCCCCAGAGCCTGCGGGCCGGCTGCTCGTCCGGGGCCGCTTCATCCTGCTGATGCACGCTGTGAGGTCACCCGCGCGCGGCTACGGCGGCGATGCCCGGATGCGTGGCCATCGACCGCGCGGGGCTGCCCGCTGCGGTGAGCCTGGCCAGTAGGGTGCGGCCGGCCAGGTCGAGGGTCGGCCGGCCAGGTCCGGGAGGGTCGGCCGCAGTCCATGTCGCCATGCATCCTGGTGCTGGCGCGGGCCGGGACGCTCAGTTGCCCTGTTGCCCTGTGCTCGGGGCTGGTGCTCGGGCTTGCCGGACCGGGTGTCGGTCTCGCAGAGCTCTCGTATCCCGCTCCGGCGTGTCGGCTGGCTGGTAACCAGGGCTTTGCTGTGCGCGGATCGCCGGTCCCTGCTCGGCGGCGCGGGCTGGCTGCGGTGCCGTTGAGGAATTTATCAGTAATTATTCGAAGCTGTACTCGATGCAGGGCAAAATGTCAGTGCCATTCGATACTTTTAACTAGGAGACGGGCTGGTGCGCAGGACGAGGCAGCTGCCCGGACCGGCTGAGGACCCGATGCTCGGGAGGTGACCGAAGTGACTGGCAGCGATGAGCCCGCAGGGTCGGGAAACGACCCTGAGATCCGCAGCCTGGGCGGAGACTCAGCGCCCCCTCCGGGCAACGGTGCGGGGGATGGCGCGGAGTCCGGTACGGGGGATGGCGCGGAATCCGGTACGGGGGATGGCGGGCTGAGTTGGTCGTTTGAGTTTGATCTGGCGGGGGTGCTGGCGGGGCTGGGCAGGCCGGTGGAGGGGGGCGGGGAGGCGGATCAGGAGGAGGTCCTGGCGGCGGAGCTGGCGGCGCGTGATGGTGGTGAGGGTGTGCTGGTGGATCTGGCGGGGGTGGTGGCGGAGGGGATGCCGGCGGGTCCGGGGCTGGCGGCGTGGTTGTCGCAGCTGGTGCCGGAGGGGGCGGCGGACCGGGATCTGGCGGGGCTGGCGGCGGCGTTCCGGCGGGTGGCGTCGTGGGCGCAGGCGGGGGAGCTGGCGATGGTGGCGCAGGTCGCGGCGCGGTCGGCGGCGCGGGACGAGAGGATCGGGTTAGCGGCTGACGGGCGGCCTGCGTGGGTGTCGCGGGACGCGGCGGCGCAGGTGTCGCTGGAGCTGGCGCTGTCGGCGTGCGGGGGTGAGGCGTGGGCGCAGCTGGCGGTCACGTTGCGGTGGCGGCTGCCGTCGACCGCGGCGGCGCTGGCGGCGGGGGATATTGACTTGTACCGGGCGAAGGTGATCGCGGAGGGTACCGGGGTGCTGGCGGAGGACGCGGCGCGGGCGGTGGAGGGGAAGGTCCTGCCAGGGGCGGGGGAGATGACGTACGGGCAGTTGCACGCGGCGGTGCGGCGGGCGGTGATCGCGGCGGACCCGGAGGGCGCGGAGCGGCGGCGGGAGGCGTCGGAGCGGCGGGCGGGGGTGCGGCTGTACCCGGATGAGGATCATACGGCGACGCTGGCGGGGGTGCGGCTGCCGGCGGTGCAGGCGGCGGCGGCGATGGCGCGGCTGTCGGCGATGGCGGCGGCGCTGCGGGCGTCGGGTGCGGGCGGGGGCATCGACTTCCTGCGCGCGTACGTGTTCCTGGGCTCGCTGACCGGGACGCTGCCGCCGATCCCGCCGTCGGCCGACGGCCCGCCCGACAATGACCCGCCGCCTGAGGGCGCCCCCGGCTACGATCCGCCCGGCGACCACGACCCGCCGCCCGAAGACCGCCCGGACGGGGGCGGCGGGCCGGGCGGTGCCGGCCCGGGGCCTGGCCGCGGGCCGTCACCCGGCGGCGGCCGGCGCGGGGCTGGCGATCCCCCGGCCGGTGATCCCCGGCCCGGTGCTGGCCCGGCGGCCGGCGGGCCGGTGCCGCCGCGCGGCAGCCAGGGCGGACCCCGGCATCGGGGTAACGCCGGCCCTCCGGGTAACGCCGACCCTCCTGACGCCGGCCCTCCGGGTAACGCCGACCCTCCGGGTGGGGGCGGGCCTCCGGGAAGTGCCGGGCAACCTGCTGGTACCGGGCCGCCGGGTGACGCCGGGGCATCGAGTCACCCGGGTGCCCCCGATAGCGGCGGGCCCGCGGATGTCCCGTGCGTGGATCCGTGGCCGGATCTCCCAGCGCTGTCAGACGCGGACGCGCCGGAGGATGACGGGTTCGCTGAGCCGCCGCTGGCGGAGGACTGCCTGGACGGCGCGGGCCGGTTCCGGGGGGACCCGCTGGAGGATCATCACGCGAAGGGCGAGGTGGTGCCGGCCTGGCCGCCGGTCCCGGTCACCGTGCCCGCCCCGCCCGCCAGTGCCGCGGGCACGGCCGGGGCCGGGCGGCCGCCGCCCGGGCTGCTGGACCTGTCACTGCCCTGGGCCACGCTGACCTGCGAGTCCGCCAGCCCGGGCACCCTGACCCGGATCGGCCCGGTGACCGCCACCCGGGCCCGGCGCCTCGCCAGGGTCGCAGCCGGCGAGCCGGGCACCCAGTGGCGGCTCATCCTCACCGGCGAGGACCAGCACGCGATCGCGGTCACCCGCCTGCCCCGGATCAGCGCGCCCGCCGAACTGAACCAGCCCGGCCTGACCGGGCTGGTGGGCCGGGTCACGGTGATCATGCCCGCCATCGCAGCGCCCGACCGCGCCCCGCCCGGCCACCCGCGGGACGACCCGATCCTGATCGCCATCCTGCGCGCCGCCGTCCGCGCCCGGGACGGGGCCGCTCAGCTCGCCCGCGCCGACCACGACGCCCCGGGCGGCTGCGCCCACACCGCCGCGTCGCCCGCCTACCGGCCGCCGCCCCGGCTCCGCGACTACATCACCGCCCGCGACCTCACCTGCCGCTACCCCTACTGCGGGCAGCCCGCCTGGCGCGGCGACCTCGACCACACCCGGCCCTGGGACAAAGGCGGCCCCACCTGCCGCTGCAACCTCGGCGGCCTCTGCCGCGCCCACCACATCCTCAAGCACCACCCCGGCTGGACCCTCACCCAGCCACGCCCCGGCGTCTTCCAGTGGACCACCCCCGCCGGCCGCACCTACACCGTCACCCCCGACATCCAGCCAAGCTAACGGGCACTGGTCATTCGGCCGCTCGTGGCGCATGCAGCGGTGCCCGCCGGGGCGTCGGGGCCGGAGCAGAGACGAGTACGGGGGTGGGGGTGCGTTGCTGGAGGAGGCGTTCGCGGTGGTGTTCTTCGGTGAGGTCGTGCAGGCGGGCGTGCAGGAGGTCGGCCAGGGTGATCACGCCGGCCAGGCGTCCGGTTGCGGGGTCGATGACCGGTGCGCTGGTCAGGGATGTCTCGGCGAACAGGTAGGCGATCTGGCGCAGGGTGTGGTCGGTGTGCACGGTCAGGCGGCAGGGCTGCGTGGCGTCGGCGACGGTGCCGGTCGCGGTGCCGGTCGCGGTGCCGGTCGCGGTGGCTCGGGCGGTTTGGTCGCGCAGGAGGCGGCGGGTGGTGATGCCGTGCACGGTGCCGTCGGCGGTGGTGACCGGGATCAGGCGGGGCGCGCCCGGCGGGCCGGCGAGGGTGTCGGTCAGATGCTGGTCGAGCCGTGTGCCGCCTTGGAGCGTGTGAGGGCTAGGGTGCATGACCTCGCGGGCGAAGAAGGTTTCCAGGGGATCGGTTGAGTATTCGCGGGTCAGGTGCAGGCCGCGGCGGGCGATCTTCTCGGTCAGGACGGAGCGTTTGAGGACCAGGGCGGACAGGGCGTAGGCGGCGGTGGAGGAGATCAGCAGGGGCAGCAGGGTGCCCCAGGCGTGGGTGAGCTCCAGGGTGAAGACCACGCCGGTCAGCGGGGAGCGCATGACGCCGCCGACGACGGCGGCCAGTCCGCACATGGCCCAGAAGCCGGGGATGACCTGGGGGAAGAGCATGCCCTCCCAGGCGCCGAGCGCCCCGCCGATCATGAACACGGGGGCCAGGACGCCGCCCGAGGTGCCTGACCCCAGCGACAGGGACCAGATCAGGGTCTTGACGACCAGGATCCCGATGATCAGGGACAGGGTGGCGCGACCGGTCAGGAGCTGGTCGATGACGTCGTAGCCCACGCCCAGCGCGCGGGGTTCGATCAGGCCGCCGATGCCGATGATCGCGCCGCCGATGGCGGGCCACCACATCCAGTGGACGGGGAGTCTTGCGAAGGTGTCCTCGGCGCGGTAGACAAGCCAGGTCGCGCCCACCGCCAGCGCGCCGCCGGTCAGCCCGCACACCACGGACAGGACGTCGACGGGTGCGGTCAGGTGCAGGCCGGTGGTGGTGACGGGAAAGACGGGGGCGGTGCCCAGCAGAAAGCCCCGGCACACTGTGGCCACCGCGACCGAAGCGGCCACGGGCACGAAGCTGCGCGGGCGCCACTCGAACAGGAGCAGTTCGACCGCGAGCAGCAGCGCGGCCAGGGGGGAGTTGAAGGTGGCGGCCATGCCGGCCGCCGCACCCGACACCAGCAGAGCCTTGCGCTCGTCGGCGGTCAGGTGCAGCAGTTGAGCCAGGATCGAGCCGATCGCGCCCCCGGTCATGATGATGGGGCCCTCGGCGCCGAACGGCCCGCCGGTGCCGATGCTGATCGCCGCCGAGACCGGCTTGAGGACGGCGACCTTGGGGTCGACGCGGCTGCCGCCGGTCAAGATCGCCTCGATGGCCTCGGGCATGCCGTGGCCGCGTATCTTCTCCGACCCGTAGCGGGCCATCAGGCCGACCGCCAGTCCGCCGAGTACGGGTGCGAATAGGACCAGCCACCACGGGTGGTGCACCAGGCCCGGGGCGACCAGGGATGCGTTCCAGCGCTGGTAGAACACCAGGTTGGTGACCAGCCCGATCAGGCGCAGCAGCACGAATGCCGCCACCGCGCCCGCGCCGCCGACCGCCAGCGCCAGCCCGGTGATCATCAGCATCCGCGGGCGGGCCGTGAAGTCGCCCAGGCGCGCGGCGCCGCGCGCCTGGGCGCTCACAGCAGCACCGGCCCGTGCAGCTCGGCGGCATAGTGGTCGCCGACCGCGGCGTGGAATGCCTGCAGGCCGACGGCGGTGGCCGCACGCTGCACGGGTTCCAGCATGGCCAGGACCCGGGCCAGCTCCTGGTGCCGCCAGGTCAGGACCTGGTCCACCAGTCGGTGCCCGCGCTCGGTCAGTTCCAGGGTGACCACGCCGCGGTGGTGCTCGTCGCCTCCGCGCGCCAGGTGGCCCGAGCCCGCTAGCCGATCCGCGAGCCGCGTCACCGAGGAGGCGCCCAGGCCCAGCGCGTGCGCGACCTTCGAGGAAGGGCAGCGGCCAAGGTCGTTCAGGGTCACCAGCAGCCGAAACTGCGGCAGCGACACCTCGCCGTCCAGGACTTCCAGACTGTGCAGCGCGACCCCGATCAGGTCCCGCGCCGCAGTCTGGAACGCCTGTATCTCCTCGTGGGTGGGTCCGTCCGGCACCCGGGACCGGTCTGCTGTCTTCATGGGCAGAAGTATTGCATGAAGCAACATTTGCCTAGAGGTAGCATTGAGGGCACCGACAGTGGGCCGGCCGGAAATGCGGCGAGCCGGGCCCGGCGGGAGGTCGGGCCCGGCTCGCGGGCCGAGGGGTGTAGCGGGGTGTAGCGGGGTGTAGCGGGGTGCTAGCTCGCGTAGTCCAGCAGGGGCTGGGCGCGGCTGGGGTGCCGCAGCTTGGAGAGCGACTGCTTCTCCAGCTGCCTGATCCGCTCGCGGGTCAGGCCGAGGGCCTTGCCGATCTCGTCGAGGGTGTGCGGGTTGCCGTCGTAGAGGCCGAATCGCATCGACATGATGGTGGCCTCCCGGGGCGTCAGCGCGTCCAGCGCGTGTCGCAGCTGGTCGGCCATGAGCTGCCGGTCGACGAGCTCGGACGCCTCGGGCGCGTCTACGTCTTCGATGAGGTCGCCGATGCTGGTCTCGCCGTCCTCGCCGATCGTGGAGTCCAGGCTGATCGGCTGCCTGCTGGTGCGCAGCAGCTCCTCAATCTGGTCCGGGGTCCGGTCCAGCTCGACGGCCAGCTCCTCGGGCGTTGGCTCGCGGCCGAGCTTCTGGTGCATGTCGCGCTCGACCCGGCTCAGCTTGCTGAGCATCTCCAGCACGTGCACGGGTAGCCGGATGGTCCGCGCGGAGTCGGCGAAGCCACGCTGGATGGCCTGCCGGATCCACCACATGGCGTAGGTCGAGAACTTGTAGCCCTTGGTGTAGTCGAACTTCTCGACGGCCCGGATCAGGCCGAGGTTGCCCTCCTGCACGACGTCCAGCAGGGACAGGCCGCGGTCGCTGTACTTCTTGGCGACGGAGACGACCAGGCGCAGGTTGGCCTCGAGCATGTGCGCCTTGGCCCGGCGGCCGTCCTCGGCCACGAGCTCGAGGTCGACGCGGTAACGCTTGGACAGGCCGCTCTCGGTCGCGAGCTTGTGCTCGGCGAACAGGCCGGCCTCGATGCGCTTGGCGAGCTCGACCTCCTCCTCGGCGGTGAGCAGGCTCCGGCGCCCGATGGACTTGAGGTAGGTGTGCACGGAGTCGCCCATGACCGAGGTCTGGTCGTCGAGGTCAGACTCAGAGGCAACGCCGAGGGTGTCGGGCGCCTCGGTGACCACGCCTCGCGCCGTGCCGCTGGCAGCGCTGCGGCTGGCCGCGCTGCGGCTGGCAGCGCTGCGGCTGGCCGCGCTGCCGCTGGCCGCGCTGCCGCTGGCCGCGCTGCCGCTGGCCGCGCTGCCGTTCGCTGCACTGCGCCCGGCCGCCCGGCCGTTCGCCGAGCTGCCGTTGCTGGCGCTGCCGTTGGCTGCGCTGTCATGAGCTGCGCTGTCATGAGCTGCGCCGCCGTTAGCGGTCGCCGCGTCGGTAGGCTCGTTGCCGAGCTGGACGCCGGCCTCGGTCAGCTCTCGGAGGATCGAACGGGCCTCGGTGGGGGACATCCGCGCCTGCTCAAATGCAGCGCGAAGATCAGGCAGGGACAGGTGACCCTGGCCGCGGCCGTGCTGAATCAGCTCGTCCAGCTGGGTGATGGTCGCCTCGTCGTCGTGCCTGCGGGATACGGCTGCCGCGGTTCTGGGCATGAGGCACCTCCCTTCGTGGGCGCATCTCGCGCTCGCGCATGCGCCGCTCACTGCGTCCTGTGGCGGGCGACTAAGTTTGTGGGCGGGGCTGCGCGCACTTGGCAGTCTCAAGTACGCGCACTATCTTGTAACGCATAGCACGGCTGAATGTTCCCGTGCAGCTGCTTTGCGCCCGAGGGGGTTTCTCGGCTGTCCTGATTTGTCGGCGTCGTGTTGTCCTATTTACCGGATTCCCGCTGTCCGGCGGCACGCAGGGCGATTCTGTCCGGTTTGCCGGATGGCAGCATCGGTAGCTCCGCCGCCAGCACCATCCGACGGGGCGCCGCGTAGCCTGGCAGCCTCCCCCGCAGGTGTGCACGGAGGTGGCCAAGGTCCGGCGGCGTCGCCGGATTGGCCGGGACGACGACCGCGGTGACGATCTCACCCCAGTCCGCGTCGGGCACCCCGACCACCACAACGTCCTTGACCCCGTCGATGGTTCCCAGCACGGCCTCGACCTCGCCGGGCACCACTTTCTCGCCGCCGGTGTTAATCACGTCGTCGGCCCGGCCGCGGACGGTCAGGCGGCCGTCGGCGTCGAGCGAGCCGAGGTCGGAGGTACGGAACCAGCGGCCGCTGAGCCCGCGCTCGGTGCCGGCGGGCCGGCTCGCGGTACCGCCGACCCGGCTCCCGGCACCGCCGGTCCCGCCATCAGCGCCAGGGGGCCGGTAGCCGGAGAAGAGCACGGGCCCGGCGATCCCGATCAGCCCGGCGTCGTCGATGTCCACCTGCACACCGTCTAGCGGCCAGCCATCGTAGACACATCCGCCGCAGGTCTCGGACATGCCGTAGGTCACGACGACGCGCGCGCCCGCGGCCCGGGCCTCGTCCAGCAGCCCGGCGGGCGGGGCCGCGCCGCCGAGCAGGATGGTGTCGAACTCGGCGAGCGGCGCCCCGGCGTCCAGCAGGCGGCGCAGCTGGGTGGGGACCAGCGAGACGTGGGCGCAGCCCGCGCTGGCGACAGCCTGTGCGTCGACCCGCGCGATGACGACCGGGTCGACGCCGGCCAGCAAGGACCGGACGAGCACCTGGAGGCCGGCGACGTGAAAGCCGGGCAGGCAGGACAGCCAGCGCTGACCGGGCCGGGCGCCGATCCGGGTCAGGGAACTGGCCGCCGATGCCCGCAGCGCAGCCGCGGTGAGCTCGACACCCTTGGGCTGGCCGGTCGAGCCGGAGGTGGCGACGACGACGGCGATGTCTGGCTCGACGCCGGGACCGGCCGGGGCGGGCGGGGCGGCAGAGCCGGGCGGGGCTGCAGAGCCGGGCGGGGCGGCACGGGCGGGCGGGGCGGCATGGGCGGGCGGGGCGGGGAGAACTGTCCGCTGAATGCCGTCTGAGGTTTCAATGGCGGACGGCGCGAAGGCGTCGAGTACTTGCTGGAGCCGCGCCGGGGGTAGACCAGGATCCAGCGGCAGGATGGCGGGGCCGCTGCCGTCGAGGGCGTCGGCCAGGGCCTCTAGTAGGCGGCCGCCGCCCGGCGAGGGCGGGAGCAGGACCGCGTGCAGGGGGCGGGAACTCACGGACGTAAGGTTAACCGGGCAGATTAGGGATCGGCTTGAGGGTGAGCGGGAGGGTGAGCTGTGGTCGACTGGAAAGCGTCGGGACCGGCGGGCGGGCGAGACTACAGCGACATCATCTACGAGATGGCCGAGGGCATCGCCAAGATCACCATCAACCGGCCCGAGGTGCGCAACGCCTTCCGGCCGACGACGCTGTTCGAGCTGTCGCACGCCTTTAACGTGGCCCGCGACGACGCGGAGATCGGCGTGATAATCCTGACGGGGGCGGGGGACAAGGCGTTCTGCTCGGGGGGCGACCAGCGGATCCGCGGCGACGACGGCTACGCGGACGCCCGCGGCGTGGGCCGGCTGAACGTGCTCGACCTGCAGGTGCAGATCCGCCGCACGCCGAAGCCGGTGATCGCTATGGTGGCTGGCTACGCGATCGGCGGCGGCCACGTCCTGCATGTCTGCTGCGACCTGACGATCGCCGCGGAGAACGCGGTGTTCGGCCAGACGGGCCCCAAAGTGGGGTCGTTCGACGCGGGCTACGGCTCCTCGCTGCTGGCGGCCACGGTCGGGCTCAAGAAGGCGCGCGAGATCTGGTACCTGTGCCGCCAGTACAGCGCGGCGGAGGCCCTGCAGATGGGCCTGGTCAACACGGTCGTCCCGCTGGACCAGCTAGAGGAAGTAACGGTGGCCTGGGCGCGCGAGATGCTCGCCAAGTCGCCGCTGGCGCTGCGGATGCTGAAGGGCGCGCTGAACGCGGTCACCGACGGCGCGGCGGGCCTGCAGCAGTTCGCCGGCGACGCGACGATGCTCTACTACATGAGCGAGGAAGCGCAGGAGGGCCGCGACGCTTACGTGGACAAGCGTGCGCCGGACTTCAGCCAGTTCCCGCGGCGCCCCTAGCGTGGACGATCTGGTCCGGCGGGCCGCCGGTGACTGGCCGGCGATGCTCGGGTCCGCGCGGGCCTTCGCGATCCCGATGCGGACCCGCTTTCGCGGCATCACGGTGCGTGAGGGCGCGCTGCTGGCCGGGCCGGCGGGGTGGGGCGAGTTCTCGCCGTTCGCGGAGTACGGGCCGCGCGAGTGCGCGCGCTGGCTGCGCTGCGCCCTGGAGGCCGCCCTGGTGGGCTGGCCGGCGCCGGTCCGGGGGCGGGTGCCGGTCAACGTGACCGTGCCCGCGGTCGGCCCGGCGCAGGCGCACGCGATCGTGGCGGGCTCGGGCTGCCGGACGGCGAAGGTGAAGGTGGCCGAGCCGGGGCAGCCGGAGGCGGCGGACGTGGCCAGGGTGGAGGCGGTGCGCGATGCGCTCGGCCCGGCGGGGAAGCTGCGGATTGACGCCAACGCGGCCTGGGATGTCGAGCAGGCCACCCGGATGCTGCGGGCGCTAGCTCCGTTCGGGCTGGAGTACGCCGAGCAGCCGTGCGCGACGCTGGACGAACTGGCCGCGCTGCGCCGCCGGGTCGAGGTGCCGGTGGCCGCCGACGAGTCGATCCGCCGCGCGGAGGACCCGCTCGCCGTCCGGGTGGCGGGCGCGGCCGACATCGTGGTCATTAAGGCGCAGCCGCTCGGCGGGGTGGCGGCGGCCCTGGAGATCGCGGCGGCCTGCGGGCTGCCGGCGGTGGTGTCGAGCGCCGTGGAGTCCTCGGTCGGCCTGGCCGCAGGGGTGGCCCTGGCCGCCGCGCTGCCGGAGCTGGACTACGCCTGCGGGCTGGCCACGATGTCGCTGCTGACCGGCGACGTGAGCACCGAGCCGCTGGCCGAGCGGGATGGCGAGCTGCCGGTCCGGCGCGCGGACGTGGATCTGGCCCGGCTGTCCCGTTGGGAGGTAGACCCGGCGCCGTGGCAGGCCAGGATGGCCGCCGCGGCGGGCTTTCTCGGCCTGCCGGCGACCGGCCTGCCGAGCGCGGTGCTGCCTGGGCCGGGGGCCAGGGCGCGGTGAACCCGTCGACCGCGCAGGCGACCGTGCTCACCGACGAGCTGATCCGGTGCGGCCTGCGCGAGGCGGTGGTGGCGCCCGGATCGCGGAGCGCGGCCCTGGCCCTGGCCTTGTTTGACGCGAGTGCGGGGGCTGGCACGCGCCTGAGGCTGCATGTGCGGATCGACGAGCGGTCGGCAGCGTTCCTCGCGCTGGGGCTGGCCAAGTCCAGCGGCAGGCCTGTCGCGGTCGTCTGCACGTCGGGCACGGCCGCCGCGCACTTTCACGCCGCGGTCATCGAGGCGGACGAGTCGGGCGTGCCGCTGATCGTGCTCACCGCGGACCGGCCGCCCGAGCTGCGCGGCACGGGCGCGAATCAGACGATTGACCAGGTCAAGTTGTACGGGGGAGCGGTTCGCTGGTTCTGCGAGGTCGGCGTGGCGCAGGCCGCGCCCGGCCAGGCGGGTTACTGGCGATCGCTGGCCTGCCGCGCCTGGGCGCAGGCGTCGGGCGGCGCCGGCGGGCTGCCGGGCCCGGTCCACCTCAACCTGCCCTTCCGGGAGCCGCTGGTTCCGGAGCCGCTGGTTCCGGAGCCGCTGGTTCCCGATCAGCTGGTTCCCGATCCGGTCGCGGCCGACGGCGGGTGGCCTGACAGCATCGCTGGCCGGGCGGGCGGCGCGCCCTGGACCACGTTCGCCGGGCCGCCGGCGGCGGCCGCGGGAGTGGTCGAGCTGCCGTGGACCGAGCGCGGCGTGGTCGTCTGCGGGGATGGCAGCTACGACCCGGCGCCGCTGGCCGGGCTCGCGGAGGCCGCGGGCTGGCCGCTGCTCGCCGAGCCGTCCTCGAACGCGCGGCACGGCGCCGCGGCCGTGCCCGCCTACCAGTACCTGCTCGACTCGCCCGAGTTTGCCGCCGCGCACCGGCCGGACGTGATCGTCTCCGCCGGCCGGCCGGGACTGTCGCGCGGGCAGCTCGCGTTCTTGCGCGGGCCGGGCGGCGGGCCGGGCGGCGGGCCGCCAGCCCGGCATGTCGTACTGGCCCAGGGCGGCGGGCGCTGGGCCGATCCGGCGCGCAGCGCCACCGACGTGGCCGGCGCGATCCGGCTGGCCGGGCGGCCCGCTGACGCCCGTGACTCCGGCTGGCTGGCGGGGTGGCTCGCCACCGGATCGGCGGCGCGTAGCGCGGTAGACGCGCTGCTGGAGCAGGGCGACTATCTCAGCGAGCCGCGGCTGGCCCGCGACCTGGGAGCCCTGCTGCCCGACGGCGCTCTGCTGTGGGCCGGCTCCAGCCTGCCGATCCGCGACCTGGACCGGCACCTGGCGCCGAGGCCGGGCCTGCGCGTGCTGGCCAGCCGGGGCGCCAGCGGCATCGACGGGCTGGTGTCCTCGGCGATCGGTGCGGCGCTGGCGCATCAGGCCGGCGGCGGTGGTCCCGCCGTGGCCCTGCTGGGTGACCTGGCGCTGCTGCATGACGCCGCGGGCCTGGTGCTCGGCCCGGAGGAGCCGCGTCCGGACCTGTGCCTGATCGTCGTGAACAACGACGGCGGCGGGATCTTCTCCGGACTGGAGCAGGCCGCGTTCGCCGGGCCGTTTGAGCGGGTCTTCGGCACGCCGCACGGCACCGACCTGCGCCAGCTGGCCGGCGCCGTGGGGCTTCGTTATGTCAGGGTCACCAGGCCCGCCGAGCTGCCGGGCGCGCTACTGGAGGGTGCGGCCGGGCTGCGCCTGGTGGAGGTGCGCACGGACCGGGCGGCGGGCACGGCCCTGCGCGCTTCGCTGGGCCGGGCCGCCGCCGCTGTCACTCACGCCGCCGTCACTCAGGTCGCTCAGGAGATGCGGACCCTGGGGTCGAGCACCGCGTAGAGCACGTCCACGATGATGTTGGCGATCACCACGAAGGCCGCCGCCAGCATGACGAAGGCCAGGATCACCGGCAGGTCGCCGTTGCTGATGGCGCTGACCGCGTCCTGGCCCAGGCCGCCGATGCCGAACACCTGCTCCACCACGACCACGCCGCCGAGCAGGACGCCGACGTCGATGCCGAGCTGGGAGACCACGGGCGTCAGCGCGCCCCGCAGCGCGTGCCGGTAGATGACGCGCCGCTCGGTCAGGCCCTTGGCCCGGGCGGTCCGGATGTAATCGTCGCCGAGCGTGTCGAGGAGGGACCCGCGCGACAGCCGCGTGTAGACGGCCGCCTGCACGGTGGCCAGGGTGATCCAGGGCAGGATCAGTGCCTCCGCCCAGGGGACGAACCCGGACGAGAGGCCGACGTAGCCGGTATTGACCAGGTGGTAACCGTGCTCGTTGAGCGGCAGGTAGATCGCGAGCAGCAGGATCTCGCCCAGCACGAAGGTCGGCATCGACAGGCCGACCAGGACGCCGACGGTCGCCAGCCGGTCGAACAGGCTGCGGGCCCTGGTGGCGCTGAGAATACCGACGGCCAGGCCCACGACCAGCCAGATGACCACGCCGCCGACCAGCACGGACGCGGTCCTCGGCAGGTCCCGGCCGACGATGGAGACCACCGTGACGCCGCCGTTGTAGTACGACAGGCCCAGGTTGCCGTGCACCACCCGGCCCAGGAAGTGCCAGTACTGCGTCAGGATCGGCTGGTTGAGGCCGAGGTTGCGGGTCACCTCCTGGAGGATCTCCGTGGTCGCGGCGCGGCCGGCGAGCTGCCGGGCGACGATCTCCGGGTTCCTGGCGAAGAACAGGAAGAACGCGAGGGAGCTGACGACCCACAGGACGAGGATGCCGGACAGGATCCTGCGGATCAGGAAGCGCGCAAGTGCCATCGTGATTCAGGTCCTCAGGCGGTCGGCGGCATAGCTTGCCGCGGCGGGTCGGGAAGCTGGGGGGCGGGCGGGTTCGCGGCGGTGGTGCGCTTCTTGCGCTTCCCGCGCTTCCCGCGCCCGGCCGCGAACACGCGCTCCGTACGCGGGTCCATCGCGTCCCGCACGCCGTCGCCGAGCAGGTTAAAGGCGATCGTCGTGATGACCAGGGCCAGCGCCGGGAAGACCAGGTACCACCAGGCGACGCTGTAGTACGACTGGGCGCCGGACAGGATGTTGCCCCAGGTCGCGGTCGGCGGCGGCACGCCCAGGCCGAGGTAGTCCAGCGTCGCCTCGAAGGTGATCGCGGCGGGGATGGACAGCGTCGCCAGGACCAGCACCGGCGCGAGCAGATTCGGCAGGATGTCGATGAACATGATCCGCCACGGCCCGGCGCCAAGGGACCGGGCCGCCTCGATGTACTCCTTCTCCTTGATGGACAGCGCCTGGCCGCGGACGACCCGCGAGATGCCGGCCCAGGAGAAGAATGAGATGACGCCGATGACGATCGGCAGGCTCGGGCCGAAGACCACCGCCAGCGAGAGCGCCAGCACGATATACGGGAAGGCCAGCACCGAGTCGATGAACCGGGCCAGGATCCCGTCGACCCAGCCGCCGAAGTAGCCGGTGATCAGGCCGAGCGAGACGCCCGCGACGGTGGCGATCAGGGTCGTGACGATGCCGACGAACAGCGATATCTGCGCACCGTACATGATCCGGACGAACAGGTCCCGGCCGAGCTCGTCGGTGCCGAGCGGGAAGCCGCTGGTGCCGGGCGAGACCGGACCGCCGCTGGCCGACAGGCCCGTGTTGGGGTAGACGCTATTCGGCGCGTGGCCGGTCAGGGACGCGAACAACGGCGCCGCGATCGCGCACGCCGCGATGAGCACGATCACGATCATCGAGGCGATCGCCATCTTGTCGCGGCGCAGCCGCCGCCAGGTCAGGGCCCACTGGCTGCGGCCCTGAATGCCCTCGGCGGGCGCGTTCTCGACCGTGCTGGCCTGGAACTCGATCTCGCTGATGCTCATCGCGGCTGCCCTCCGGAGGCACGGCCCGAGCGGGCGAGGACCTCGCCCTTCTCGACGGGGAAGTGGCAGGCGGTGACGTGCGTGCTGGGATCGCCGGCCTTGACCTCCAGCGGCGGATCCTGCTGGCCGCAGAGCTCGGCGGCCTTCGGGCAGCGCGGATGGAACCGGCAGCCGGACGGCGGGTTGATCGGCGACGGCACGTCCCCGGTCAGGATGATCCGCTGCCGGCTGGCCGCGGCATCGGGGTCGGCGGCCGGGGCGGCCGACAGCAGCGCGTTGGTGTAGGGGTGGCGCGGCGCGTCGTAGACCGGGTCCTTGGGACCGGCCTCGGCGATCCGGCCCAGGTACATGACGACCACCGAGTCGCTGACGTGCCGGACGACCTCCAGGTCGTGGGCGATGAACAGGTAGGACAGCCCGTAGTCCTGCTGCAGGTCGGCGAGCAGGTTGAGCACCTGGGCCTGGATGGACACGTCCAGGGCGGAGACCGGCTCATCACAGATGATCAGCTTGGGCCGCAGCGCCAGCGCCCGGGCGACGCCGATCCGCTGCCGCTGGCCGCCGGAGAACTCGGCCGGGTACCGGTTGTAGTGCTCGGGGTTCAGCCCCACGCGCTCCATCAGCTCCTGCACGGCCCGCTTCCGCTCGTTCCCGGAGGCGGTCTTGTGCACGGCGAACGGGTCGCCGATGATCGACCCGACCCGGCGGCGCGGGTTGAGCGACCCGTACGGGTCCTGGAAGATCATCTGGATCTCCCGGCGGAAGGGCTGCATCTGCCGGCGGGACAGGTTGGTGATGTTCTGGCCCTCGAACGTCACCGTTCCCGACGTGACCGGGATCAGGCCCGCGATGCACCGGGCCAGGGTGGACTTGCCGCAGCCGGTCTCGCCGACCAGGCCGATCGTCTGGCCGCGGCCGATCGTCAGGGAGACGCCGTCGACGGCCTGGACGTGCGCGACGGTGCGGCTGATCAGCCCGCCGCCGCGTACCGGGAAGTACTTGACCAGGTTGTCCACGCGGACCAGCAGATCGTCGGTCCCGCCCTGCCCCGCCGTCGCGGTGTCGTGCGGCAGGGTCTCACTCATGCGATCACGCTTCCCTCAGACTCGGGCGCCGCCGCGATGGCCTCGGCGACCTTCGCCGCGGCATCGTGCCTGCCCTGCTCGACCGCCCGCCTGCGGATCTCCTCGGCGTCCTGCTCGACTCCGGCGGCCGAGACGGGCAGCCAGCACGCGGAGCTGTGCTGGCCGGTCGCTCCGACGGCGATCAGGTCGGGCTCCTGCGTCAGGCAGCGGTCCATCACGTAGGCGCACCGGGGATGGAACGCGCAGCCGGACGGCAGGTTGATCAGGCTGGGCGGCTGCCCGGTGATGGGCTTGAGCCGCTCACCCGCCGCCGAGCTGTTCGGGATGGACTCCAGCAGGCCCTTGGTGTAGGGGTGGTGCGGCCGGTAGAAAATGTCATGCTTGTCGGCCTTCTCGGCCGCCCGGCCCGCGTACATGACCAGGACGTCGTCGGCGATGTCGGCGACGACGCCAAGGTCATGCGTGATCATGATGAGCGCGGTGTCGGATTCTTCCTGGAGCCCGATCAGCAGGTCGAGGATCTGGGCCTGCACCGTGGCGTCGAGGGCGGTGGTGGGCTCGTCCGCGATGATGAGCTTGGGCGTCAGGGCCAGCGCCATCGCGATCATCGCGCGCTGCCGCATGCCGCCGGAGAACTGGTGCGGGTAGTCATCGACCCGCTGGCGTGGCTGCGGGATTCCCACCCGGCCGAGCAGTTCCACCGCTCGCTCGGTGGCCTGCTTCTTGCTGACCGACTTGTCGTGGGAGCGGATCATCTCGCAGATCTGCCAGCCCACCTTGTAGAGCGGATGCAGGCTGGTCAGCGGATCCTGGAAGATAACGGCGATCTCGGCGCCGCGGACCTGGCGCAGCTGCTCGGGACGCAGGGTGAGCAGGTCCTTGCCGGCGAACATGGCCTTGCCTGACACCTGGCCGCCCGGGGCCAGGCCGAGCAGGGTCTGGGTCAGCACGGTCTTGCCGCTGCCGGACTCGCCGACGATGCCGAGCGTCTTGCCCGTGTCCACGTTGAACGAGACACCGCGGACGGCCTTCACGACGCCGTCGGCGGTGGAAAAGCTCACCCGCAGGTCAGACACCTCGAGCAGGCTCAATGCTTGCCTCCGAATAGGCCCATGTGCGCAGCTGGCGAGCGGCGAACGTGCCCCGACATTACCCCTGCTTGTCCTTTAGTCGTTCGTGACCCCATGCGCAAGGGCCCGGCCGGATATGCCAAGGGCTTACCCGGCCGGGCCCTGCGCTAGACGGCTGCTGCTCCCGCTACTTCTTGATGTAGATGTTCGTGATGTCCGGGTCACCGATGTTCGGCGCCCACAGCGCCACCGGCGAGCCCGGGCTGGCGACCCGGCTGCTGGTGAGGACTGGGTTGAACTGGTCGATCAGCGGGATCATCACCGCGTTCTGCTGAGCGATGACGTCGACCTGGTGCCACAGCGGTGCCGCTGCCGCCTCAGTCGGAGCCTTCAGCGCCTGGGTGATGTTGGCGTCCACCTGCTTGTTGCTGAAGCAGCCATAGTTGATGGTGTTCAGCGCGCAGTCGGTCTGGAAGAACGGCTGCACCGTGGTCCGGCCATTGTCGCCGAACCAGTCCGGGATCCACGCGGGCTGCGCGACATCCCACTGGTTGGGCTTGTTGTTCTGCGGCGCGTTACCGAGATCGACGAAGAAGCTCGAAATCGGCTCGGCCTTGCCCTGCAGCTTGATGCCGCAGTTCGCGAAGCTGGCCTGGATCGACTGGAACAGCGCGGTGTTGACGCTGTCGTTGATGTACAGGTCGGTCAGCGTCAGGCCGTTCGGGTACCCGGCGGCCTTCAGCATCGACTTGCACTTGGCCGGGTCACCCTGGTTGTTGGGGGTGTCGTAGGTCGTGATCGGCTGGTAGCCGGAGTTGCCCGGCGGAATGGCCGTGTTGATGACCTTGGCGACGTCCGGCCCGCCGAAGAGCTTCTGGACGGCCGACTTGTTAATCGTGTATTCCATCGCCTGCCGCGCCTTGAGGTTCTTCATGGCGCCGTTGCCGTCGGGGCTCTGCAGGTTGAACACGACGTACGGGTTGGTGTTGCTCCACGGCCACAGCTTGAAGTCCGGGTTCTTGGTGGATTGCATGCCGGCGATCAGCTGCGGCGGGAACGGCGTGTCCATCATCAGGTCCTGCGAGCCGGCCTTCAGCTCGTCGACCTGAGTCGTGGCGTTGGTCTGCCCCATCGTGACGACGACCTTGCTCACGTACTGGTGCCGCAGCGGGTCCGTCGACTGCTTCCAGCCCGGGTTCTTGGTCAGCACGACCTGCTTGCCGGGCGTGTAGGACGTGATGTTGTACGGCCCGTCCGACATCATGTGGTCGCGCATCTGCGCGCCGTCCGGCACGTAGCTGTCGTACTCGACCGGCCGGGCGGAGTTGAACGGCATCGCCAGGATGTCGACGAAGTCGCCAGCCGCCTGGGTCAGGTGGAAGACGATCGTCGAGGAGTTGGGCGTGGAGATGCCCGAGATGCTGTGCGTGTTCTGGTACTTGGCGATGTTGGCCGCGGTCGGCGCGTTCGACTTCTTCGCGAAGAACGCGGTCTCACCGTCGAAGTAGGTCTTGAACCCGGCGATCGTGCTCAGGAAGTAGCCGGAGTTCCCGACCGGGGACACCGGGTTGCCGAACGCCTTGTACTCGCGCTCGAAGTCCTGCGAGGTGACCGCGCGGCCGTTGTTCCAGTTCACGCCGGGCTTGATGTGGAAGGTGTAGGTCAGGCCGTTGTCGGTAATACCGCCGTTGGACGCGGTCGGCACGGCGGTCGCGACGTCGGCGGTCGGCGTGGTGTCCTTCGTCCAGCCCGCGTCGCCGAGGGCGTTGTAGTTGTAGCTGGGGTAGGACACCAGCTGGCGCGTGTAGGCGCGCTCAATCATGTAGTCCCAGGTGCCGTAGGCGGAGACCGGGTCAAAGTGGTCCTGCCCGCTGGCGGCGACGATGTTCAGGGTGCCGCCGTAGACCGGCTTGTTAGTACTCGTCGCCGTCGCCGTCGTGTTCGAGGAGTTCCCGCATGCCGCCAGCCCGGTGGCGGCCAGCGCCACCACGGTCAGCGCGGCAAGCCGCTTTGGTACAGGTTTCATGAGACAAGCTCCTTCTGGCCTGACGTGAAGCTCAGGCACGTTACCGGTAACTCTTAGTGATTACACGACCGTTGTACGCCCTGTCCACCCAGCCGGACGAAGCCATCGAAAGCGGTTACAGAACCGCAACCTTGCTGTGATAATGCCGCCGGTTCTCGGCTGTGAGACGCGTCAGACAGGACGTTTTTCTGTTCATCCGCTGGGGCGACGTGACGGGCAGTGTTACTCTCCGTGGTGAAAATCCGGCGATGATGGTCGTTTCATCCCTCTAGCGCCAGCCGCATCGGGCGAAACTTCGCCTGCGCCTCCGCCAGCTCCGCATGGGGGTCGGAATCGGCCACGATGCCGCATCCCGCGAACAGCCGGGCCCGCGAGCCGGCGACCTCGGCACAGCGCAGCGCGATTCCCCACTCGCCGTTCCCGCGGGCGTCCACCCAGCCGACCGGACCGGAATAGCGGCCCCGGTCCATGCCCTCAAGCTCCCGGATCAGATCCATCGCCGTGTCGGCCGGGGTCCCGCAGACCGCGGCCGTGGGATGCAGCGAGGCCGCCAGCGCGAGCGCCGAGGCGTCCTTGACCAGAGTGCCGCCGACCGGGGTCGCCAGGTGCTGGACGTCGGCCAGCCGGAGCAGCGACGGCTCCGCCGCCACCTCCAGGTGATCGCACAGCGGCCCGAGCACCTCCCGGACCGACTCCACCGCGTACGAGTGCTCCTCGGCGTCCTTGGCCGAGGCGAGCAGCCAGGAGCTGAGCGCGGCGTCCTGCGCCGGGGTGCCGCCGCGGGCGACGGTGCCCGCCAGCACCAGCGAGCTGACCGTCGCGCTCTCGCGCCGGACCAGCAGCTCGGGGGTGGCGCCGACCAGGCCGGCGCAGGCGAAGGTGTAGCTGTCGGGCGAGCGGGCGGCCAGCCGGGCCAGCAGCAGCCGCACGTCGATCGGCTGCGACGCGACCGCGTGCAGGTCACGCGCGAGCACCACCTTGCGCAGCTCGCCTGCCCTGATCCGGGCCACGGCCGCGGCCACGGCCTGCTCCCACTGCAGAGCGGTGAGGCTGCCATCGTTCCAGCGCACTGCGCCCGGCGCCGTCAGGGGTGGGGGAGTCCCCGGCCGCGGGTCCGCACCGCCGGCGATGGTCGTCAGCCACGACCGGCCGGCCCGCCGGGCGAGCACGGTACGGGGGATCACCAGGACCGAGCCATCAGACACCGGGTCGAAGGTGAAGCTGCCGAAGGCCAGCGGCCCCGAGCCGGGCACCCCGACCTCGTCGGTCACGTCCGCGTCGTCAAATAGCTCGCGCAGCCACTTCTGCCCGGCCGTGAACCGGTCCTCGCCGGCCGGCAGGGTCAGCCTGGCGGCCTCGCCCCAGCCGACGAGGCCGTCGCCGTCATGCAGCCAGGCCAGCGCGGCCGGCCGCGGCAGGCGGGCCACCAGATCGCCGGGATCGGCCACGGCCACGGTCCGGACGGCCAGCCGTTCCGGCACGTGCTGGTCTGCGTCCGACTGCTGGGCTCCCACGGCAGTCCACTTTAGTTTGGCCGTCCCGGCGGCCTGGCCGGGGACCTCACTCCGGCCGCCGGCGGCGGCGGCGGCGGTCACAGTGCGGTGGCGAGGGCGAAGCCGAGGCCGGCGGCCAGGACGCCGGCGACCACGCTGCCGAGCAGGTTCATCCCGGCCTCGGCGATCGCCCCGTCCTCCAGGAGCCGGAGCGTCTCATAGCCGAACGCGGAGAACGTGGTCAGCCCGCCGCACAAGCCGGTGCCCAGCAGGTCCACCAGGTGCGCGGGCAGGCCCAGGTGCCGCTGGGCGCCGAGCAGGAAGCCCAGCAGCGCCGACCCGGCCACGTTGATGGCGAAGGTTCCCCACGGGAACACGCTGTCGTGCCTGGCCTGCACGAAGCGGTCGGTCAGGTACCTGGCCGGCGCGCCGATCATGCCGCCGGCCAGCACGAGCAGCACCGTCATCGGGTGCGGCCATCCGCCTGGGCATGGACCTCGACGTCCTCGACGATCACCAGTCCGCCGGTGACCAGCCCGGCGACCTCGTCCAGGAACGCCGCCGTCTTCTCGGCGGTGTCGACGATGATGATGGCCACCGGCAGGTCCTCACTCAGCGACAGCAGGCGAGTGGTGTGGATCCGGGAGGCGGCGCCGAAGCCCTCCATGCCGCGGAACACGCTGGCGCCGGCCAGGCCGCCCTTGTGCGCGCGGTGCACGATCTCCGCGTACAGCGGCCGGTGCTGGTAGCGGTCAGACTCGCCGATGAAGATGGTGATGCGCCGGGCGGCGCCGCGCAGGGTCATCCTGTCCGCCTGTTCTGCCGGGTCCTGTCAGGGTTTGCACCGCCGGTGTCTGCGCCGCCGGTGTCTGCGCCGCCGGTGTCTGCGCTATCACGGCCCGGCGGCCCGCGGTCAGGCCCCCCGGACATGCGGCGGGCCGCCGCGACACCGCACCAGACGGCCACCAGCCCGGCCAGGACGCTCGTCAGCGCGTAGGCATCGGCGAGGGCCAGGGCGTGCGCGCGGATCAGGGTCAGCACCCCGGCGGCATACGTCGAGAAGGTGGTGTAGCCGCCGATCAGGCCGATCGCGAGGAACGGGCGGAGCAGGCGCCGCGGCGGCCAGACGTCGAGCACGTAGACCATCAGTACCCCGAGGGCGAGACAGCCCGACACGTTGATCGCGAGGATGGCCCACGGGAAGCCCTGCCCGGCCGGGAACGCCTGGCTGAGCAGGTAGCGGATGACGCTGCCCAGGCCGCCGCCGGCCGCGATCGCGGCGAGCTCGGCCACCCCGGGTCCGGAGCCGCGGCCGCGGGCGCGCAGCGCCGACGCGGCCGCGGTCCTCGGCTCCGCGATATCAGGCATGCATCCCTCCGGCAGGTCCTTGCCAGAGTCTGGCACGGGAAACCTGGGCGACCCGGGCAGGGTGCCGTCCTGGCGCAAGGCTCCCGCGGACGATAGCGGGCGGGCTATGTGCGGCAAACGCGACGTCCCCATCCGGGGATATCGCGGCAGCGCCCTGCCCGCGGTAGCCGCACACGGCAGAGAGGGGCGCCGATGCGGGCGGGGTCGGCCATGACCGCGATCGTGCCGCGGCCGGGCGGCCCTTGGCGCAGGCGTAACGGGCCTCGCGGCCGAGTGCCAGGCGCTCTCATTCGTCCACTGGACGGCGTTGATCGTGCTCCTGGGTGCGGAGGCCGGCCGAGCTGCGCCAGCACCGCCTGGCCGCCAAGCTGACCATCGAGCAGGTTGCCGAGACGCTGGAGTGGTCACCCGGCAAGATCTCCAAGATCGAGAACGCTCGCGTCTCGGTCATGCCACGCGAGCTGACCGCACCTGGCGACCGGGTGCCGGACGTCGGACTGGGGCGCGGCCGACCAGATGCCGGTCATCGAGCTGGCCAGGCTTCGCCCTCTCCCGCCGCGCCGGCGTAGGAACAGCCTGTCGTCGGGTAGTTACAGGTTGTACTCCCCGGCTTGAACGCCCGCCAGGAATGCGGACCAGTCGCGCGGGTTAAATGTCAGTACATGGCCTTCGGGGTTCTTGGAGTCCCTGACTGCGACGATGCCGGGAATGTTGCTGGCAACCTCAACGCAGTTGCCCCCGCTGTTGCTGCGCCTGCTCTTGCGCCAGATCGCGCCTGTCAAGTCAGCGTCGATATCAGACATCTTGTCCCTCCAAATGAGGCGGCGCGCTCAGATGGCTGCCTCGAAGCCCTCGGCCACCAGGTCAGCCTCCAGCCAGCCGCCTGACCCCGCACCACCCGCCACGCCCCCGGCCAATGATCACCGGCCGGGGTCGCTGCCGCGCGCCCGGCTGGGGACCATTCACGTATCAGCCGCTGGCATTGAGCCGGACCGCCACCGCGATGTCGTCCTTGCCGACATTAACCGCGGCGCACCGCTCGTACATGACCTGCATGCCAGCCTCCCAGCTCAGGTAGGGGTAAGCGACGCGCATGCCGCCCGCGGAGCCCCTGAAATGATCCAAGGACTGATACTCGCGTTCGCGACGCAACCGGGGGACACCCGAAGGTGAGGGCTCCAGCGCCAATCTTTAGGACGGTCTCGCAGAGCCAAGCCGAACCGACGTCGGCGGGCAACATGCGCACCGCCATTCTCATCCACCCGGAAGCGGCCCGAAGGGTCCATCAAAATCTTTAGGACCAAGGGGCCGTTCCGGACGCCGGACCGAACCTTGCCGAGAAAACGCAAGGACACGTTGGTGCGCGCGGGGATCTCTGGCGAATATGTCAGGTATGCGTCCTGTGTCGGCCTCCTCCGCATTCCTAGCGAGTGTTGTTGGAGGGCCAGGCTTGCTCGCCGGAGGCCACCTTAAGGCCTCGGATTGCCCGCCGCAGTGGATCGTCACCATCGAACGAAAGGCTCCGCGCGAACCTCAAACACGCTGATCGTCCTACGTCCCGCCACCCGAGCGCCCCGTCCGAGATCCCTGGACCGAACTGTCAGGCCGTGGAGGAATGGCCACATCGTCGTCGATGGTGGCGTGCCTCGGGACCACGGCGGCCGTACGGTCGGGAAGACGACCGATTGCGAGCATGCTTGCTGCGCAGACCACGATCGCCAGCCCGGGGACCACCAGTGCCCAGCGGGTCCCCGCGACTGCGGCGATTCCGGCGACAAGGAAGGCTCCGGCGGGCACGAAGCCCATGAATCCAGCGTTATAGGCGCTGAGCGCGTGACCGCGCTGATCCAGGGGGGTGGTTTGCTGAACGTAGACGGTCGCGCTGACGGTGAAGAGTTGGGTGGCCGCACCGAGAATAATCATGATCACGTCGTAAGACCAGACTACTGGCATGACCGCAGCCAGCAGTTCCGCGACGCCGAAGAGGGCGCCCCAGACGAGGAATTCCGAGCGGCCAGGGTCCCCGCGGCGGGAAGAATAGTAGTTTCCGGCGATCCCGCCAACAGCCATGAATGTGCCGAGCAGGCCGAAGCCCGCAGCACCCAGATGAAAGACCTTGGTGGCCATCAGCGGGTTGGTGACCTCAAACTGGTAACCAAAGCCCCCGATAAGTAGGGCCATTCCGGCTGCAGCTTGAATGCCCCGTGGCAAGTCCAGTACCCAGCGGAAACGTCGTGCCGAGCTTGGACCGACGTTGGCCGATTTCGCGGCGTGCCAGAGATCCTCAGATACGCGGACCAATACCACGAGCACGAGCACGAAAGATGCGGCGTCTGCGAGGAACACGGCAGCCTCGCCACTAGTCGCAATGATTACTCCGGCAACTCCTGGTCCCAAGATCTTTGCCAGTCCGGTAATCGTGGCATATAGCGATGTACCGCGGCGCAGCTCGCGCTCGCCAACAAGATCAAGCATGAACATTTGGCGAGCTGGGACATCCACAGCCTGGACGCACCCAATAGCGAACGACACTGCACACAAGTACCAGATGGTCATCCACCCCCCCAGCAGTGGAATACCAATAGCTAGCGACCCGACAGCCTGCGCCGACTGGGTAATTAGGAGAACGCGAACCGGCCGGTTACGTGCCACGAGCGTTCCCGCCAGCCGGCTGAACAGCAGAATCGGCAGGAACTGTGCCGTCACGAGAACAGACAGGATAACTGCATCACCGCGCGCGATATGGATAGTCAGCCAGTAAATCGCGGCGTATCCCATCGTAGTGCCGACCATGGAAACGGCCTGCGCCCATGCGTACCATCGGTAGCCTGCACTGGCAACGCCCCCGCGCCGGTCCTGATCTGTGCTCATGCCTGCCTTCGGGATCGACGTACGGGAAAGTGACCTTATCGTTAGTTACCACTCATGGAACCTTTGGTGCCACAGCAGCTAGCGAACCAGATAAGGATCATGTCCGCGCATCAAGCTACCGCGTAGAACAGAGGGATTTCAGGACGCGTGAGGAGTGCTGGGTTGGCAGTCTGCCCTAGTGTGCCATCATATCGCGGTCTAGCCAGCTATGCGGGGTGGGACGCAATGCCATGGGCTGATACGTGAATGGTCCCCAGCCGGGCGCGCGGCAGCGAACCCCGGCCGGTGATCATTGGCCGGGGGCGTGGCGGGTGGTGCGGGGTCAGGCGGCTGGCTGGAGGCTAACCTGGTGGCCGAGGGCTTCGAGTTTCGCGATCAGGCGCCGGGTTTCCCTGTCGGGGTCGAGGCGGCGGGTGAAGAAATCGGCGCCGAGCTCGTCGTAGGGCCTGCCGGTGGCCAGGACGTGCCAGATGATGACGAGGATCGCGTGGGCGACCACGATGATCGCTTTCTTCCTGGCGGTCGGGCTGCGGTAGCCGCCCCATTTCATGACGTGCCGGTGGTAAAGGGCCTTGAGGTACCCCTCATGGCGGACGGCGGCCCAGGCTGTCTCGACCAGGACGGGCTGGAGATGCTGGTTGCCGTGGCGGCGCTTGCCGGAATGCCGTTTCCCGGCGGATTCGTGGTTGCCGGGGCACAGGCCCGCCCGGGAGGCCAGGTGGGCGGCGTCTGGGAAGAAATCGGTGACGGTGGCCCCGATCTCGGACAGGACCGCGGCGGCGGCCAGCGGGCCGGTGCCCGGGATCGTGGTCAGCAGGTCCCGCTGGGCGCGAAAGGGCAGCATCATCGCCTCGATCTGCGCGTCGAGCTTCGCGATCATCTCCTCGAGGTGGCCGATGTGGTCCAGGTGCAGCCGGCACATCAGGGCGTGATGGTCGCCGAAGCGGCCTTCCAGCGCCATCGCCAGGTCGCTGATCTTGGACCGCATCCGGCCCATCGCCAGCTCGGCCAGCACCCCGGGGCGGCGCTCCCCGTCGATCAGGGCCTCGATCATCGCCAGGCCGGACCTGGTGGCGATGCTGGAGGCTACCGAGTCGATCTTGATGCCGGCGTCCTGGAGCACGTTGCCGAGCCTTTGCAGCTCCGACGTCCGGGACTGCACCACCTTGGTCCGGTACCGGATGACATCCCGGGCGGCCTTAATGTCCGCGGGCGGGATGAAACTGCCCCGCAGCAGCCCGCACTCCAGCAGGTGCACCAGCCACTCGGCGTCAGCAAGATCGGTTTTGCGGCCCGGGACGTTCTTGACGTGCCCGGCGTTGCACACCAGCACCTGCCCGAACTCCCCGTGCTCGATCAGCGCGTGGTAAACGGGCATGCTGTAAATCCCGGTAGCTTCCATCGCCACGTGGGTGACCCCCAGCGACGTCAGCCACCGGGCCGCCTCGCGAAGCACCCCGTAAAACGTCTTGAAAGTGCGCTTGTGCATCGCCCGGCCAGCCGGGCCGTCACCGGGCAGCCGCACCGCCACCGCGATCACGTCCTTGCCGACATCCACCGCGGCGCACCGCTCGTACAAAACCTGCATGCCAGCCTCCCGGCTCGCGTAGGGGTACGGACGCGCATGCCGCCCGCGGAGCCCCTGAAGTGATCTAAGAGACTGATACTCGCGTTCGCGACGCAACCGGGGGACACCCGAAGGTGAGGGCTCCAGCGCCAATCTTTAGGACGGTCTCGCAGAGCCAAGCCGAACCGGCGTCGGCGGGCAACATGCGCACCGCCATTCTCATCCACCCGGAAGCGGCCCGAAGGGTCCATCAAAATCTTTAGGGCGAACGGCGCGAGTGGTGGTCCGGGTTCGTAGTCACGATGGGTGACTGGTGAGGGCTTGTACGGATTTCTGGTGGGGCGGGCGAGGTTCCTGCTAGAAGAGGGATTGTGCAGGTCACTCTTCGCCGCAGGAGCCTCTTGTGAATGTCTACCCTGTTCTGCCGCTTGCCGCCAGCAGCATGACGGAGGGCCGGGGGGGTTCCGGACGGCGGGCTGATGGTGGCGGTGCGGCTGGCTGACCTGGTGACGCCTGTGCGGAACGGCAGGCTGCCCGGCGGGGACTGCCGGTCGGCGCTGGTGATCGGGGGGACGGAGCGGATCCGGTCCGGCGACCAGGTGGTTTTCCTGAAGATAGCGGCGGTCGCGGCGGCGCGGGTGCGGCGGGGCGGGCGGGTGCAGGCGCAGGGCAGCCCGCTGGATCACGCGACTTTGGGGCCTTTGGAGGAGTGGCTGGAGGAGCAGGCCGGGCAGCCGGGCGTGATTGACGGGATCGCGGAGCGGGCGGTGCTGCGGGAAGAGTTCGTGAAGGGGGAACGGGAACGGCTGCTGGCCAGGGCGTTCATGATCCGGGTCATCATTTTGATGACGCTGCTGCCGGGCGCGGACGCGCGGGAGGCGGTGATCGCGCTGGCCGGGGACCTGGGCATGGTGCCGTGGGCGCGGGCCTGGGTTCCGGCGTCGCCGCGGGCGCTGCGGGACTGGCGGAACGCGCTGGGCCCGGAGTCGCTGGAGGAACTGCAGGCCATCGTGCTGGGAGCGTCGTGGCAGGAGCACGAGGACCGGGACTGGCGCGCGGTGATCATCGGGCGGGACAAGCCGCTGAAGACGGGATCGCTGGACGGGACGCTGATCCGGGTCCCGGATACGCCGGCGAACCGGGCCGCGTTCGGCTCTACCGGCACGAGCGATGACTCCGGCCCGTTCCCGCGGGTCAGGGCGCTTCCGTTGACCGACGCGTCGACCCGTGCCCTGTTCGGAATGCCGTACGGCCCGGCGGGCACGGACAAGGCCGCCGCCGAGCAGAAACTGCTGGACACGGCGATGGAGCGGTACCCGCACCTGTTCACCATGGACCGGGTCTGGCTGATGGACAGGAATTTTCCGGGCGCTGCCCGGATCGCCCGGCTGACCGCCCGCACGCACGTGCTGATCCGGCTGAAAAGCGACATCCGGCTGAAAAGGATCACGGAGATCCTGGCCGACGGGTCGTATCTCGCGGAGATCTCCGGTGACGGCGTCACCGTGACCGTCCGGGTCATCGAGTACTGGGTGACCGTGGAAGGCCAGGAGGTGCCGGAGATGTTCTGCCTGGTCACCGACCTCGCGGACATTGACGAGTACCCGGCGCCGCTGCTGGCGGCGCTCTGTAGATGGCGGTGGGACGGGTCGGCTGCGCCACGAGGCGCAGTGCTGTATCGCCCGCGCAGCGGGCAGGAACTGGAGGAGGTGTTGTTCTTGGGTCCGATGGCTTACCCGGAACCGTGAGGGGAAAGGGACAGCAGCATGCTAGGAAACCGGCAGCCGTGCCCATGCGTCAGGGGCGGCGTGCCGGGGGACCCGCGCGATATGGCGAAAGCTGCACTGCCTGAATCCCAGCCTCCAGAAGGTGCAAGTCCCCACCCGCCGGAAAGACGCATGTAACCGGCGTCGGCCCCTGCCGCAGGGTCTCTGATCACCTGCGGTAATCCTCCGGGGCGCGGAAGCGACATCCGATAAGGGTGTTAAAGGAGACGAACGGGACGCCTAAGTCGCGCTAGTACGTACAGTGCTGTGAACGTGGGATCACTCTGCCGGGCGAGAGCTACGGCAGGTGACGGAGTGCTCGTAGTAGTCGCCGGGTTAACGTCCGGCCAGTCTGGAGACCGGGAGAGCCGGACCACAGGGCGAAGGGGCACAGGCGATTAACGAGACAGGAACCATGAGGTATGCGTAATGCAAGACGCCGCAGTGGTCTTGTGCGTTCTCCGCGAGCGCGGCAGGCAGGGCCTGCCGTGCGAGCAGCTTTACCGGCAGTTGTTCAGCAGGGATCTGTACCTGCTGGCCTACGGCAGCATCTACTCGAACGCTGGGGCAATGACGCCGGGGGCCTGCTCAGAGACCGCCGACGGCATGTCCGAGGACAAGCTCGATACGATCATTCAGCTGATGCGGCAGGAGAAGTACCGGTTCGCGCCTGCCCGCCGTGTCTATATCCCGAAGAAGAACGGGAAGCTGCGTCCCCTGGGCCTGCCGTCGTGGTCAGGTAAGCTGGTCGGCGAGGTGGTCCGCCTGATCTTGGAGGCGATCTGCGAGCCGCGGTTTTCTGGCCGGTCGCACGGGTTCCGGAAAGGTTACGGGTGCCACACCGCGCTGCGGGAGGTGCAGAACACCTGGACGGGCACCGTGTGGTTCATCGAAGGTGACATCTCCGACTGCTTCGGGTCACCTGACCACGATATCCTTCTCAGGATCATGGCGGAGACGATCCGTGACCAGCGGTTCCTGCGGCTCGCAGGCAACATGCCGCGGGCCGGGTACCTGGAAGACCGGGAATGGCACCCGACGCTGAGCGGCTCGCCGCAAGGCGGCGTGGTGTCCCCGATTCTTTCGAACATCTATCTGGATAAGCTCGATAAGTTCGTCGAGCGGGAACTGATCCCCCAGTACACGAGAGGGATACAGCGCAGGACCAGCCCCGGGTACCGGCGGGTGCCCTGGCAGCTGAAGCGTGCGCGGGATCTCGGGGACCGGGCAGCAGCCCGGGACCTGGTCAAGCAGCTACGTACGCTTCCCTATGGTGAACCGGTGGACCCCGGCTACCGCCGCCTGAGATACGTCAGGTACGCGGATGATCACCTGCTGGGATTCACCGGGACCAAGGCCGAAGCCGAGGAGATCAAGGGGAAGCTGGCGACGTTCCTCCGGAAGGATCCCGGACTGGAACTGAACCCGGTCAAGACCCTGATCACGCACGCCCGGAGTGATCCGGCGCGGTTCCTCGGCTACCACATCACCGTGCGGCACTGCGACACGAAAATCACCAGCGGCCGCAGGTCGGCCAGCGGGATGATCGCGCTGCGGGTGCCGCCGGACGTGGTGACGGCCCAGTGCGCCCGCTACCGGCAGCATGGCAAGCCGTGGCACAGGTCGAAGCTCCAGAACCTGCCCGAGTACGACATCGTGCGGATCTACGGGGCTGAGTACCGGGGCGTCGTGAATTACTATCTCTGCGCCCAGGATGTCTGGCGGCCCGGCAAGTTCGGTGCCAAGAGCTTCCAGGCGGTTAATGGCAGTATCTACGTAGTTCTCGGCTGTCGCTGCTTTTCCAGCGGTCATCTATCAGCCTCCGAGGGGGTCAAATGGGATCTCCCCACCCTTGCGCGGGTACCATCGTGCCCGGAAGCTGAAACAGCTGGTAGTGGCCTTTCCGGGGCGGGCCGTGGACACGGGCAGCGGATCGTGCAGAGGATGTGAAGCACTGTGATCAAGCGTGAAGACGACACTTCCGGACTGGCATTATTTGCCGCCGACCTGCTGGCGTTCCGCTCCGCAGCCGGCTTATCGCAGGATGAGCTAGGCGGGCGGGTTCACTACTCCGGGTCGCTCATTGCGATGATCGAGGGCCGCCAGCGCGCCCCGTCCCTGGACATCGCACAGCGGCTGGACGAGGTATTCAGCGTGCCGGGCAGCTTCGCGCGGCTCCAGCAGCACGCCCGGACCACGCCGCTGCCATCATGGTTCCGGCCGTTCGCTGAAGTGGAGGCCACGGCCGCGGAGCTCCGGTCCTGGGAGCCGATGCTCGTTCCGGGCCTGCTCCAGACCGAGGACTACGCGCGAGCCATCCTGGGTGCCCAGCCGAACACCACCGAGGACGAGCTGGAGGAGCGCGTCACCGCGCGCATGGCCCGTCAGGTGATCCTGGACCGCCCGGAGCCGCCTGTCCTCCTGGTCCTCATGGATGAGGCCGTCCTGATCCGGCGCGTCGGCAGCGCCAAGATCATGCACGACCAGCTCCGCTACCTGGCCGAAATGTCCCGCCGTCGCAACATCACGGTCGGCATCGTGCCGCTGGAAACCGGCGTGCACGCGGGCCTGCTAGGCGCGTTTGCCGTGGCAGAGAGCCCGGATGGCGCTCGTGTCGCCTTCATGGAGACGCCGAGCGAGGGGCTAATTGCCGAGCACATGCCGACAGTCGCCCATATCATGCACACCTTCGATAACCTGCACAGCGAGGCGCTGCCCAGAGCCGCTTCGCGCGACCTACTGACGAAACGGGCTGATGATCTTGAGCACCGACCTGACTAAGGCCATCTGGCGTAAGAGCACCTACTCAGGCAGCAGCGGCGGCAACTGCGTCGAAGTGGCCCGCAACCTGCCCGGCATCGTCGCCGTCCGCGACAGCAAGGACCAGGCGGGACCGGCGCTGACCTTCGCCCCGGAGCAGTGGCGCGCGTTCATCAGCGGCGCGCAGGCCGGGGAGTTCGACCTGTAGGGAGGCCAGCCACCCTCGGCCACTAGCTAGCCGTGGCAGCCATCGGTGCGCTGCTAGGGCTCCCCCGCATGGGCTGTGAGGTCCGGACGGCTCAGGCAGGCTCAGGCCCTCCTTGCTCGGGGCTCGCTCCGCACTGCTTGCAGACCCGCTGGTGGTCGCAGACTGGCAGGTCCGGCTTGGCCCTGGCGGCGGCGCTGGGGTCGGCGGCGGGCTGCCGCTTCCGGACTAGCTCGCGTGCCTCCGGTACTGTCCAGCGCTCCGAGCGGCCGGCCAGCTTCTCCCTGTCCTTCAGAGTCACGAAGGTCCGGTACACGGTCCAGGGATGTGTTGCCCTGGCAACATTTCCGGGACCGGACGGGAACGCGGCCGACACTGCCATGTAGCTCCGCAGCGTGGCATAGTCCACGCCGGCCTCAGCCGCGTACTTCTCCGCCGCGCCATCGCCGTCTTCTCCCACGGCGCATCAGGCGGCAGGCTCGCCAGCTCCTGCGCGGCCCCGGGCGTGGCCGGGCCGGGCCGGGCCGCGGGGCAATCTGGCGGACAAGCCGCAGACTTCTCCATGCTTCTACTTGCCGAGTCGCAAAGGGCGGGTAAAGAATCGGATCCTGGGGATACATAACAGCAGTCGCCGCCGGCTGATCAGCAGTGGCGGCTGAAGGTGGCCGGAGGTGGCGCGATGGCTCTTTCGATGGATGAGCAGCGCATCCTGGATGGGATGGAGCACAAGCTCGCCGATGACGACCCGAGGCTGGCGTCGCGGCTGGCGGCGTTCGGGCAGCCCCGGCTCCCCGCGATGCTGGGATCGAGCCGGGCCCGGGCGGTGGCGGTCCTGATTTCGCTGGCGCTGGCCGCCGTCGTGACCCTGATGGTCTACTCGATGCGGCCCTTCCCGGCCGGCTCGGGCAAGCCGGGGCACCCGGCGCAGCGGTCGCCCGGCGTCACCAGCACGAGCAACCGGGCGTCGGCGCCCGCGCCCGCGATCAGCAAGCCGAGCAAGCCGAATACCTCCAGCGCCTCGTTACGGTTATCCCGCGGTTCCTACGCGTCGGCGGCGCGACCGTGATCGGCTCTGCCGTCGGGCTACCAGGGGCTAGCTAGCGCGGCTAGGATTCCCGCCAGATCTGCAGCAGGTACTGCTCCAGGCCTTCGAGGCGCTTGCGGGCCTGCTGGAACTCGTCGCCGAGCGGGTCGTCGTGCAACTGGAACAGCTCGTCATACCGCTGGACCGCCGCGGCCCGATTCCGGGTGTACACGCGCGCACCGTAGTCGCCGACGCCGCCGCTGAGGCGCATGCTCTCGACCGCGCGCCCCGCGGTCCCCATGTCCACGCTCAGCTTGCCGCGCAGGTACAGGACGCACTTCGCCTCGTCCTCGTACCCGTCGCTGAACGGCGGCGGGGCGTCGTCCCACTCCTCGATGGTGAGCTGCACGCCGAGATGCTCCTGGGCGCAGGCGACGATGATCTGCTCACGTCCGGCGCTGATCAGCGAGCCCGCGGGCAGCACCGGACCACCCGGCGCATCGGGATCGATGGCCGGGTCATGAACCCGGAACGTCATGCGCTCCGGGAAGACCGGAATCTCCAGCCGAAGCAGCCTGCGGCTCACTGACCCCCCTCGGACAGACATTTTTCCTCGACTTACAGGATGCTCCGTCGACGGCGTTTTGGACGTGCAATCGACCAGAAAAGCGAGCTATGACGCTGAGTCGCCGGGCTGTCACGTCGCTGCAGGGCAGCTCAGGCTATCCTCCGAGCATGATCCAGACGGTGCCAGACGTCCCCGGCATCACCCAGCGGTTCGTGGACGCCGGCGGCCTGCGGATGCACATCGCCGAGGCCGGCAGCGGGCCGCTGGTGCTGTTGCTGCACGGCTTTCCGGAGAGCTGGTACTCCTGGCGGCACCAGATCATCGCCCTGGCGGAAGCCGGATTTCACGCCGTGGCCCCCGATCAGCGCGGGTACTGCCAGACCGGCGGGCCCAGCGAAATCGGCCAGTACACGATCCTGCACCTCGCCGGCGACGTCATCGCGCTGATGGACGCGCTCGGCGAGCAGCGGGCCGTGCTGGCCGGGCACGACTGGGGCGCGCCGGTCGCCTGGCACACGGCCCTGTTCCGCCCGGACCGGATTCGCGGCGTCATCGGGCTGAGCGTGCCCTACCGGCCGCGCGGTTCCGCGATCCCGGTCGAGGCCATGCGCGCCAGGATCGGCGACGGCTTCTACATGGTGTACTTCCAGCAGCCGGGCGTCGCCGACGCCGAGCTGAACCGGGACCGGACGGCCACGTTCCGCCGGGTCCTGTCCAGCGCCTCGGGCACCGGGGTCGCGGGCAGCAGTGCCGATGGCGGCCCGTCCCGGCTGCCGATCGTGCCGCCGGGCGGCGGCTTCCTGGATGCCTGCCCGGAGCCGGCGAGCCTGCCGCCCTGGCTCACCGAGGCCGACATCGATGCCTACGCCGCGCAGTACGCCGACGCCGGCTTCACGGGCCCGCTGAACTGGTATCGCAACCTGGACCGCAACTGGGAGCTCACCGCCGCCTGGCAGCACGCGCCGGTCCTCGTGCCCGCGCTGTACCTGGCCGGCGAGCAGGACGTAGTGGTCAGGTTCCCCGGCGCGCGGGAGGGAATCGGGCGGCTGGCGGGCGCCGCGCCGCTGCTGCGGGAGCCGGTGCTGCTGCCCGGCTGCGGCCACTGGACCCAGCAGGAACGGCCCGCCGAGGTCAGCGCGGCCATGATCGGCTTCCTCCGCTCCCTCCGCTCCTCGCGCTCGCCGCGCGAGCAGGACTGACCGCGGTTAGTCCGCCGGCCCGGGCCTGGCCGACGGACTGAGGCCGGCTCGCGCACGGGCCTCGGCCCACAGCTCGCTGTACCGCCGGGCGGCCTGGCTGCGGGGCGAGAACGCGGTCACCGGCGCCCGCTCGACCGACATCTGCTCGATCAGCGACAGCGCCGGGATGACCGTCGCCGCGAAATCCGCCCGCTGCGCCGGGAGTTCCTGGGCGATCTGCTTATGCAGCCGCTTGCGCTGATCGATCATCGAGAAGAACGCGAGGATCTGCGGTCGCTTCCCGGTGAAGCCGCCGATGAAGTCGGTGAGCTGGTCGAGGGTGCGAACCGACAGCGTGGTGGGGATCAGCGGGACCAGCAGGACGTCGGCGGCGTGCAGGACGCTCTCGGACAGCAGCGAGATGCTCGGCGGGCAGTCCAGGATGACCACGTCATACTCCGACCGCAGCGGCGCCAGCAGGCTGGCCAGCCGCCGCGCGGGCTTCTTGGCCCCGTCCAGGATCAGGTCGAGATTGCGGTAGGTGAAGTCGGCCGGGAGCAGGTCCAGGTTCTCGAAGTCGGTCCCCTTGATCGCGTCATCGACCGGCCGGGTGCCCCGGATCAGGGCCTTCCCGCCGCCCTTGACCCGCGGCCGGATGCGGAACAGGAAGCTGGCCGCGCCCTGCGGGTCCAGATCCCACAGCAGCACCCGGTAGCCGTCGCGGGCCGCGAGGTAACCCAGGTTGACGGCGGTGGAGGTCTTGCCGACGCCGCCCTTGATGTTGTAGGTCGCGAAGATCTTCATGAGACGGCCTGCCTGGTCAGCGCCGCGATCCTGGCCCGGCCGGCCGGGCTGGCGAAGTCGGCGAACAGCCCGGCGAACTGCGACCGGGCCCGGCGCTGCCGGCGCGCGAGGCCGGCCGCTATCTCGCCCATGGCCAGCAGGGTCTGCGCCGGCGTCCGCCGCTCGTCCATCATCTGGACGGCGAAGGCCCGCAGTTCGGCGCGCTGCACGTCGGTGTCCTGGAACTCGCCGAGACAGTCCTGCAGGCCCTTGAGCTCCTGGACCGCCCGCCACTGCACGCTCGGGGCGTGCAGCGAGGCGAAGATCTCCAGCAGGTACCGCAGCTCCTTGCATCGCTTGCGCAGGTCGTGCAGGCTTTCCGGCGGGGACACCGCGGTGATCACGGCGCCGCTGGTCAGGACCCGGCGGTGCACGGCGGCGATGCTGGACGCCGCCAGGGCCTCGGCCGTCGGCCTGCGGCGGGTGGTGGCGGCCGCCTCGTCGAGCGCGTCGCGCCAGTCCCGGCACAGGTGCCCGAACCGGGCCGAGCGCAGCCCGCCCGCCAGCTCGCGCTGCGCCCGGCCGCGCGCCCGCCGCAGGTGATCGCCGAACGGCTCGAGATCGGCCTCGTCGGCGCCGACGAGGCGGGCCGTCATGTCCGGCAGGCCCAGCAGGTAGACATCGAGATCGCGGGTCGGGGTGGTCAGGTCGCCCAGCCACTTGAACTCCGGCTGGAACCGCGCGCGGACCCCGCGCGGCAGGACCTGCCCGGCCAGCTTGAGCGCGCTCCTGGTGCGCCGCACCGACACCCGCAGGTCGTGCAGGAACTCGGTGTCGAGGTCGGAGATCGTGCCGGGGACGTTGGCCTCCAGCATGCCCAGCAGCGTGGTGAAAACCGACGCCATCGCCGTCGCGGCGGGCATCCCGGCGGTCAGCTGGACATCGATCCGGCCCGAGTAGTCCCCGGCGCGCCGCCCGGCCGCCGCCAGCACGGCTTCAAGGGCGGGCCGCTCATCGGTCGTGACGCCGGGCAGCGCGGCCAGCAGGCCGGCCAGCCGGCTGGCCTGGGCCTGGTACCCGCGCACCGCGCTCACGGCCAGCCGCTCCGGCAGCTGCGCCGCCGCCGGGTAGGTCACCGACATCTGGTCCGCGGTGACCCTGGCGATGGTCTTAGCGTCGTCGTTCAGCGCCCGCTGCTCGCGCACGGCGCTGGTGGCCCTGGCCACCGGCAGCAGCGCCCGGACGCCGACCACGGACGCCAGGCGCTCGGCGAGCGGCCCGGCCGGCAGCGCGTCTGGCTGGCCTGGCCATCGCGGGGCCCGGCCGCGGGCCGCGCCCTGGAACTGCTCGGCGGCGACACCGGTCCCGTCCCGGCCAGTCAGCCTGAGCTCGGTCCCACCGCGGCCGGTGACCTGCTCCAGGGTGAGCCCGGCGCGATACAGGCGCCAGTCGAAGGTGTCCAGCCAGGTCCGCCGGATGGTCGTCCGCCGGGCCCCGTGGACCCCGTTGACCAGGGAGAATCCGCTGCCCGACAGCTTGGCGGCCGTCAGCGCATCCGGTGGCGCATCCGTCAGCGCATCCGGTGGCGCGGGCACGCCGGCGGCTTCAGGCACCAGGTCCGGCGGCGCGTCGGGCAATGCATGACCTCGCAGCTATGGGCGGGCCGGGCCCCGGCCCGGGCGGAGTGCGTCAACCAGGGCGAAAGGACATCTGCCGCAGACTGTACCAGCGGCTAGGCTGCGGCAGGTGTGAACCCTCGGCGCGCACGCACCGCGCCGCCCGCCGGGCCCTGCAGGGACCCTGCGCTGGCTCTATGGGACGCAACCATGGAGGATTGAGGCAGACGTGCCTGGATCAGCGGTGAGGGAGTTCTCATGCTGCAGCTGTTTGCCTTCGACCGAGTCGGCGTCGTGCTCAGCGACCTGTACTTCGTTGACCCCAACCCGGGCAAGGGCCAGGAAGGCCCCGAGCGCGGCGTGCGCCTGGAAGTGCGGATGATGGCCCAGGGCGAGCTGAACGGGTCCATCTACTCGGCCCGGCCGATCGAGGTTGCCCAGCCGGTCTGGCGCGCCGACCTGCTCGAGGCCGCCGACGGGCCGCCCGGCAGCCTCAACCGCGCGCACCACCACCCGGGCTTCCGCGGCTGGGAGCCCGGCAAGCGGGTCTTTGACCGCGGCCTGTCCGGCGATCCGGTGCGCTGGGTCGGGGAGCGGCTTGCGGACCTGGGCGGGCTGCTGGAGCAGGCCGGGATCGAGTCCGATGCCGCGCTGGCGGCCGACGCCGAGCAGCTGCGCGCGTCGGTCCCCGACATCGAGCGGGCGCTGCGCGGCCTGCTGGACCGGGTCAAGGCCGGCGAGCTGGCCGCCGCCCCGGCCGGCGGCGAGCTGACCAGCGCGCGGATCAGCTGGCTGTAGCGGTCACTCAGGCGAGCCGGGCCTGAATGTCGAACGAGCTCACCAGCGTGCCCCAGTAGTCGCGGTAGGACCAGATCGGCGCCTGGGAACGTCAAGAGCGTAGTCGGGAACTGTTTCGCCGTCATTACACGGCGCGCTCCCGGCCGCGGCTCAGAACGAGGTCTGCGCCAGCCACCGGGTCAGCAGCGTGCCGTCCCCGAACAGGGTAACGGCGCCGTCGTCGGCGGGCGCCCGGCGGACCAGGACGAGCAGCAGCGCGGCGGCCGGGCCGGTCAGCGCGGCGTCACCCTTGCCGTGGCCCGGCTGTACGGCCACCCCGTCCGGGCCGTGGCTGATGAGCCACTCGCCCGCGCCGTCCAGGCCCTCGTCGGTGGCGTGCACGTGCAGGACGCGGCCCGGCGGCAGGGCCGCCGCGCGCGGGTCGGGGCGGCCGTAGAGCGGGCCGCTGGTGACGGTGAGCCACTCGTCGATGGCGTCCGCGGCCACCCGCGGGTCGATGTCTGGCCGGCGGCCGGCGGCCAGCTGGGCGTCGGCGGAGTGGACGAGTGTCTCGTGGCACATCCGGCGTCCCCAGAAGCGGGCCGGGACCAGCTCGCCGAACGCCCACACCAGGTCGTCGCCGGCGCCGGAGATGGCCGCGATGGCCCGCTGCGCCCCCGCGGTCAGCCAGGGCGCGCGCTGCGCCGGGTCGTCAGGGAACCGGCCGTCGGGCACGGACTTGAACGGGATGAACTCCGCCGACCGGGTCCCGGTGATCGCCGCCGCCCACCGGTGCGCCCGGCCGACGTGAATGGCCAGCTCGCGCAGCGTCCAGTCCGGGCAGGTCGGGATGGGCCGGGCCAGGTCGCCGTCGTCGACCAGCGCGGCGATGGCGGCGGCGCCCGCCTCGATCTGCGCGTAGTACTGCTCAGGGCTCACGGTCATGGCGTACCTCCCGGCGGCTCGGCTGCCGTCACCTTACCGAGCCGCAGACGAAACGGGCCACGGAAGAAACGGGGCCCGCGGCGGGTTGCTGCTCACGTGATCGATGTGCCCTTGTCCGTCCTGGACGCCTCGCCCGTAGCCGCCGGAGCCAGTGCCAGCCAGGCACTGCACAGGACCACCGCGGCGGCCCAGCGCGCCGAGGAGCTCGGCTATCACCGGTTCTGGGTGGCCGAGCATCACAACATGCCGGCCATCGCCAGCTCGGCGCCAGCCGTCCTGATCGCCCACCTGGCCGCGGCGACCTCGACCATCCGGGTCGGGTCCGGCGGCGTGATGCTGCCCAACCACGCGCCACTGGTGGTGGCCGAGCAGTTCGGGACGCTGGAGGCGCTGCACCCGGGCCGGGTGGACCTGGGCATCGGCCGGGCCCCCGGCACCGACCAGCTCACCGCGCTCGCGCTGCGGCGCACCACGGAAGGGCTGTCGGCGGAGGCGTTCCCCGATGAGCTGGCCGACTTGATCTCGCTGTTCACCGGCGAGAACGAGCGGTGGCCGATCCTGGCGATGCCCGGCCGCGGCGACATGCCAGCGATCTGGCTGCTGGGCTCGAGCGACTTCAGCGCCCGGCTGGCCGGGCTGCTGGGCCTGCCGTTCTCGTTCGCGCATCACTTCAGCGCCGGCAGCACCGAGCCCGCGCTCGCGCTGTACCGGGAAAACTTCCGGCCCTCGCGCTGGCTGCGGCGGCCGTATGCGATGCTCGCGGTCGTCGCCATCTGCGCGAGCACCGACGAGCGCGCCCAGTGGCTGTCCGGCCCCGCCGCCCTGTCGTTCCTGCGGATGCGCGCCGGCCGCCCGCAGCCGCTGGCCACGCCGGCCGACGCGGCCGCCTATCCCTACTCCGGCCTCGACCAGGAGATGATCCGGCAGCGCTTCGCCGACCAGGCCATCGGCTCCCCGGACACGGTCCGCCGGCAGCTGGCCAGCCTCCTGGAGCGGACCGGCGCGGATGAGCTGATGCTCACCGCGCAGGTTTATGACATCGAGGACCGCATCCGGTCGCTGGAGCTGATCGCCGAGAAGGTGGCGGGCGGCCTGCGCGGGCCGGGGAGCTGATCCGCGGCGCCGGGCCGACTCACGGACGCACTTCTAGCCCACCCCTGTGGCGCGCCTGCGGCGCTTCAGCCGCAGCCGCAGGCTCCGCCGCAGCAGCCCCCGCCGCCTCCGCCGCCGCGGGGGGCGGGGGACGAAGATCCGGCCCGGCCGCCCACCGCCACGGTCGACAGCAGCTTCACGGTGTCCTCGTGGCCCTGCGGGCAGGCCGCGGGGTCAGACGCCTGGCTCATCGGCCGGGACTGCTCGAAGGTGTCTCCGCAGGCCCGGCATCGGTACTCGTAGCGTGGCACTCCATCATCTTATGCCGCGCAGCACCGTCTCCTCTACACGTGGAAGCCGGCCGTTACCCGTCTACACGCGGAAGGTGGCCGTCAGCTGATGGTCCGGCCGCCGATGGGTGTAGATCACCGTGAACCTCGTGAACGTGAACCAGCCGGGGTGGTGCTTCCACCGCTTGGGCCGCCAGACCGTGATGAGCACGCGGAAGCGGTGGAAATGGCCGGCGGCGCAGCTGGGCACGCAGTTGTTGATGTGCTCGATGCCGCTGCCGTAGGCCACCGTACGCCAGCTCACCCACCGCAGCCGGGTCAGGTAGTTGTTGGCGTCCGCGCAGGTCAGGATGTACTTGCGGGGGAGCACCACACCGTGGTGGCGACAGTTGACTAAAACGATCGGATGGGCCCAGGCCGGCGCGGCCGCCCGGGTAGCCGGCTGGATAGCTGCCTGGGCCGGCTGGATAGCTGCCTGGGCCGGCGCGGCGGTCGACGCCGCGGCGGGCAGGGCGGCGGCCAGCGACAGGGCGCCGGCGCCCATCGCGACCGCCGCGGTCATCGCGACCAGCCGGCCGCGGCGAAGCAGAGAGCATTTCACGGGTGTTTTTCCTCCTAGCAGTGCGGAACCATTCACTGTCTAGGACGCCATTTAGCTGGGAGAAGGTGAGCGTGCCTGATCACGGTTGGGCATCGCCGGGCCCGCCTGCGGGGCGGGGACGGCCGGCTCGGCGTAGATGAACTGCTTGCCGCGGGTCAGCGAGACCAGGGCGCCGGCCAGCGACATGGCGATGGCCGCGGTGAACACCACCACCAGGCCGTGATGGAACGGCCCGGAGATCAGGGTCGGGAAGAACTCCTTGCTGGTCAGCACGGCGGCGTTGTGCGGGGAGAGCTTCCCGAGTACCCCGTAGGGCGCCAGCAGGCTGCCGATCGGGTTGTAGCCGAGGAACGATGCGAACAGCGTGCTGACCGGCGGCAGGTGCGCGACATGCGCCGCTATCCCCGCCGGGACCCCCTTGGCGCGCAGGCCGGCGGACAGGGCCTGGGGGAGGGCCGCCGCCAGCCCGGCGATCATCAGGGAGAAGAAGATGCCGATCGACAGCGACATGCCGGAGTTCTGGAACGTGGAGCGCATGCCCGAGGCCGCGCCCCGGTGCTGGGCCGGCACGCTGCTCATGATCGCCGAGGTGTTCGGCGAGGCGAACAGGCCCGAGCCCAGCCCGTTGGCGCAGATAATCAGCGCGAAGGCCCAGTAGGGGAAGTCGACCGGCAGCAGCAGCAGGCCGGTGAAGGCGCCCGCGCCCACCAGCAGCCCGCCGGTCGCGAACAGCCGCGGGCCGTACTTGTCCGAGAGGTAGCCCGAGATCGGGCCGGCGATCAGGAAGCCCGCGGTCAGCGGCAGCATGTAGATGCCGGCCCACAGCGGGGTCTGCGAGAAGGAGTAGCCGTGCAGGGGCAGCCAGACTCCCTGCAGCCAGAAGATCAGCATGAACTGCAGCCCGCCGCGAGCGATCGAGCCCAGCAGGCTGGCCGCGTTGCCCGCCGCGAACGCCCGGATCCTGAACAGCCCGAGGTAAAACATCGGCTCGGCGACGCGGGTCTCGATCAGGCAGAACACAGCAAGGATCGCCACGCCGCCCAGCAGGCCGGACAGGACGAAGGGACTGGTCCATCCGGTGGCGTGGCCGCCGTAGGGCTGGATGCCGTAGGTGATCGCGATCAGCAGCAGGCTGGCGCCCGCCGCGAACGTGATGTTGCCCCACCAGTCGAGCCGGGCGCGCCGCATGGCCGAGATCTCGCGCAGTTTCTTGTACGACCACACCGTGCCGAAGATGCCGATCGGGACGTTCACCCAGAACACCGCGCGCCAGTCCCAGGCCGCGAGCACGCCGCCGAGCAGCAGCCCCACGAACTGGCCGGAGATGCCGGCAATCTGGTTAATGCCCAGCGCCATGCCGCGCTTGTTGGCCGGGAACGCGTCGGTCAGGATCGCGGCCGAGTTGGCCATCAGCATGGCGCCGCCGAAGGCCTGCACCATCCGGCCGATGATCAGCCACAGCGCCCCCGGGCCGCCGGTCAGCGGGTCCAGGGACAGCCCGATCGAGGCCAGCGTGAACACCACGAAGCCCAGGTTGTAGATCCGTACCCGGCCGAACATGTCGCCCAGGCGGCCGAGCGTGACCACCGCCACCGCGGTGATCAGCAGGTACCCGATGATCATCCAGAGCAGGTAGCTGATGTTGCCGGGCGCCGTGGGGTCCAGGTGAAGGCCCCGGAAGATCGCCGGCATCGCGATGATCACGATCGAGCCGTCGATCGTGGCCATGGTCATGCTAAGTGTCGTGTTCGACAGCGCCACCCACCGGTAGCGGCCGTCCTGGCCCGCCTCGTCCTGGGCGCCCTGCCCAGCCTGGCTGCGCTCCGTCGTGTCCTGCCCTGCTCGCCGCTGCCCCATCGTTATCCGCACGATGATTGAGCCTACCGCGAAAAGGTTGCTTAACGGCAACTAGCTATCGGGCGACCCGGCGGCAGGCGGGGGCGGGGCGGGGGCGGCGGGAGCCAGCCGGAACCAGCGGGGGACCGGGGCAGCTACTTGACGGCCATCCGGACCCGGTAGGTCCACCGCCAGGTGCGCGGCCCGGTCAGCCGCCGTCCGGCGATCTCGCGCAGGGCTCGCAGGCCGATCTCGTCCTCGGTCACGCCTGCCTCCAGCAGCGCGACGGCGCCGCCCTGGCTGAGCGCCACGTCGATCAGTCGCCCGGCGTCGCCCTGCTCCTGGCTGTCCACGGCGATCTCCCGCGCCCGCCGGAAGAGCCCGCTGGCCGTGATCCGCTGCAGGTGTCGCTTGCCCGCATGCGGGGGACGCAGCCCGCGCGTGGTCTCCAGTTCGGTCACCCGGGTGGCGAACTCCTCGTAGGCGGCGTCGGTCTCCCAGTCGATGCAGGGCGGCCAGTCGCAGTCGTAGGCGGCGAAGACGCCGCCCGGCCGCAGGATCCTGACAATCTCGGGCAGCGCGCGGGATGCGTCGAACCAGTGCATGGCCTGGCTGGCCGTCACGATGTCCGCGCAGGCGTCGGGAAGCCCGGTCTGCTCGGCGGTCCCGGCCAGCACCGAGAACCTGGTCGCGCCCTCGGCGGGCGCCGATCCCGATCCCGGCGCCGATCCCGCCCCCGGCTCCGGCTCCGGCGTCAGGCCGAGCCGGCGCATGGCGACGGCGCGCATTCCGGCGCCCGGCTCGACCGCGATGACGCTGCGGGCACGGCCGGCCCAGATCGCGGCGGACAGCCCCGTGCCGGCGCCCAGGTCGACCACGTCGGGCGCGGGAGCACCCGCCCATTGCATGAGCACCTCAGCCAGCTTGACCGGGGGGTGCGGCCTGGCCGCGTCGTACTCGGCGGCAAAACCTGCGAACCGGGCGACCGCGTTCGGCATGGGTTGCTCCTGCCTGTTAGATCACTTGATATCGAGATATTAACGCTCCGGCTCGCGGCTAGGCTGGAGCCTGGCCAGGCCGGCTCGCTGCCGGGCGGGCGGACGCCGGGCCTGGCTTCACCAGCGCGATCAGCTCGCCAGGCCCGCGCAGCCGGCTACGCCGGGAGATCGGGCTCGATGCCGACCACGGTCGCGCAGTCGTCGCCGAAGGTCATGGTGGCGTCCACGCGCTGGCCCGCCAGCACGCGCGGCAGCCAGTACCTGGCGTCGTCCCACATGCCATCGAGCGGCAGCGCGTCTTCCGGGTACCAGCGCGGCGCGATCTCCTCAGACTCCGCCAGCTCGCCCTGGTAGTCCGTGGTCAGGTAGACCTCGGCCATCTGGTTCCAGGACGGGCGGGAGGGAAACCGGAACTGGATGGCCGCTACGTGCGCGAGCGCGTCGGGGGAGACGATCAGGGACGACTCCTCCTGCACCTCGCGCACGGCCGCGGCGACCGGCTTCTCGCCCGGCTCGATGTGGCCGCCCAGGCCCACCCAGCGGCCCTGCCCGAACCCGGTCTTCTTGAGGCCGAGCAGCACCTCGGGCCCGTTGGCGCCGGGGCGGCGGATGAAGCACAGGCAGGTCCGGATGAGCATCGCGCTCACCCTAGTGCAGGAGCACCGCGCCGGGCTCACACCGCGCCGAGCTCACACCGCGCCGAGCTCACACCGCGCCGGGGTCACACCTCGCCGCGGACCAGGCCGATCAGCTTGTCCAGCACGCCGCCGTTGCTCACCCGCAGGCCGTCGTGCTCGTACTCGCTGGTGACCCACGGCCGCAGGCCCGCGATGGCGCGTGCCGTGTGCAGCGAGAACTCGGTCGGCACGTACATGTCGTTGAAGTAGATCGCCGCCGCCGCGGGCACCTCGTTGCCGCGCAGCCGCGCGGCGTCATACAGCGGCGGCCAGTCCTCCCGCTCCGCCAGGAGTTGCGCCGCGTCGGCCAGCGGCGTCAGCACCGGGTGGTTCTCGAACATCCAGGGATAGATCATCTCGCCGGTGAACATGAGCGGCGCCGTGCCCTCGATCGCCCCGGCCGCGTCGAACTCGGCGAACTCCGCCCGGATGCGCTGCGCCGACCAGCGGGTGGCCGGGCCCTGGGCGTAACAGGCCTCGTGCAGCAGCGCGTACAGGGGAGCCGGGGCAACGGTCAGGATCGATTCGGCCCGGTGCAGGAAATCATCGTTCAGCTCAGACCCGGCGAACGGGTCCTCGAGGAGGTAGTGCAGCGTATGGCTGCCTGTACTGGAGCCGAGCAGCAGGCCGAGCGACTGGAACGCCTCGACCGTGAGCAGCGTCCCGCCGGGCAGCCGGGCCGGCTCGGCGGTCAGCTTCCTGGCGACCTGCCGGGCGCGCTCGACGTCGGAGGGATAGCGCTCGTAGTGGGCCAGGTTCTTCGCCGCGACGACCGGATAGGTCTGCCGGTAGACGTCGTCAGCGGTGACGTCGAGGCCGGGCAGACCGCCGGTGAGGAAGGCCTCGCGCAGGCCCTCGGGCGCCATGGACAGGTAGGTCACCGTGCAGAAGCCGCCGAAGCTCTGGCCCAGCACGCTCCAGGGGCCGCCGCCGGTGACCTGCCGGCGGATGAGCTCGGCGTCGGCCACGATGGCATCGGCGCGGAAGTGGGCCAGGTACTGCGCCCGGGCGCGGGCCGAGCCCAGGCGCGCGAGCGTCCGGCGGTTCGCCGGGGACGAGCGCCCCGTGCCGCGCTGATCGAGCAGCAGCACGCGATAGTCCCGCAGCGCGCGGTCCAGCCAGGCGCTGCGGCCGACCGGCCGGTCGGCACCGAAGCCGGGACCGCCCTGCAGGAAGAGCAGCCACGGGAGGTCGCCGCCGCCGTCGCTCGCCACGACCTCGCGGGCGAACACCTCGATCTGCTCGCCGGCTGGCGCCCGGTGATCCAGCGGGACCTGGAAGATGCGGTCGGTGAGCACGGTGCCCGGCTGCCGGTAAGAGGACATGGCGGACACCGTACCCGTTAACGCGCGCTGCGCACCTGACCTGCGGGCGGATGTGCCGCCGACGCCCGGCAGCCCCCGGTATCGTCACATTGCAGACGCCCCGCCCCGGGCGCAACCACCGGATGGAGGCACCATGGTGCCCAGGTCCGGGCCGCCGCCTGGCGGCCCCGCCGCGACGATGTTCGCCGCCGACCAGGCATCCAAGGGCCTGGGCATAGAGCTGCTCGAGGTCGGCGAGGGCCGGGCCGTGCTGCGGATGCGGATAGCACGGACGATGATCAACGGACATGAGATCGCGCACGGCGGATACGTCTTCCTGCTGGCCGACTCCGCCTTCGCCTGCGCCTGTAACGCCCGCGGCGCCGTGACCGTCGCCGCGGGCGCCGACATCGCGTTCCTGCATCCGGTCCGGGAGGGTGACGTGCTGACCGCGGTTGCGCGGGAGCGGGTGACCTACGGCCGCAGCGGGATCTACGACGTGACGGTCAGCCGCGGCGACGAGGTCGTGGCCGAGTTCCGGGGCCGCAGCCGGACGCTGGGCTAGCGTGCAAAATACTGCTCATGACATTGGGCTATATCGGATCGATGCGCGCGAGAACATGATCTGGGTGACCGAGACCAGGGCGGCCATCGCCCGGGCGATGGAGCTCACCATCGCCGGCGGGCTCGGCGTGTGATGCGGGTCACGGTGTTCGCGGGGAGCTCGATGGGCGGCCGCCCGGAATTCGCGGCGGCGGCCGCCGACCTGGGCACCCGGCTGGCCCGGGCCGGCGTCGGCGTCGTCTACGGCGGCGCCAGCGTCGGCCTGATGGGGGTCCTGGCGGACGCGGCGATGGCGGCCGGCGGCGAGGTCATCGGGATCATTCCCCGGGTGCTGGTCGAGGCGGAGGTCGCGGCCAGCCAGCTGACCCGCCTGGAGATCGTCGACTCCCTGCACACGCGCAAGGCGCGGATGGCGCAGCTGTGTGACGCGTTCGTCGCGCTGCCGGGCGGCCTCGGCACGCTGGAGGAGCTGTTCGAGGTCCTTACCTGGCGGCAGCTGCGCCTGCACGGCAAGCCGGTCGCCCTGCTGGACGTTGCCGGGTTCTGGGATCCGCTGCTGGCGTTCCTCGACGCGCGGGTAGCCGACGGCTTCATCCCGGCCGCCAGCCGGGCGGCGCTGCTGCGGATCACCGACCCGGACGAACTGCTGGCCGCGCTTCCGGCGGCCTGAGCCGGCGGCCGGGTCCGGGCTGGGCAGACGTCGTGGTGGGCGACGCGCGCATCGGCGGCCCGCCCGCGCCTTGCCATAGGACCGATTACATTATTCACGCGGAGATGCTTGAACAACTGTCATATCTCCAGCATCGCCAGAAACATAAGTAGTGACCGCTAACGCTCGCAGCAGAAGTCCTAGCCGATCCGTTAAGGCGCAGGAGAAACACCAAGCTGGGCGTGTATCTAACCTCTTGCTCTCTACCGCGCCGTTATGTTACTTTGGCGGACAACGCGATGCCGGCACTGGGTAATCAGGTTGATTATTCATCGTCGGCAGAATGATGACCCAATTAGCCTTGGGCGCACGTCGTTGCTCCGGACGTGTGGCCATTTGCCCATGGAGGTGCGGTCGCCGTATGTCCACCTGGAATGACAGTCCAAGGCCAGCGAGGCTCGCCGAGCAACTCGAAGACGGCGTCGTGAGATGTCATCTCAGCCCGCGTAACTGCAAAATACGGCCAGGCCAGCACGGCTTCTGCATGGTGCGCGCGAATCATGGCGGACAGCTCGTCACGCTGAACTATGGCCGCTCGGTGCACGCCACCCAGGAGACCATAGAGACGGAAGCCGTCTTTCACTACGCTCCGGGCGATCCCATCTTGTCCATGGGAAACATCGGCTGCATGCTCAATTGCGATTACTGCCACAACTGGAAAACCTCGCAGGCGCGACTTGCGTCTGACGCGGATGTCTACCACTACACACCGGAGCAGGTCGTAGATATCGCTCAACGTCACGGCATCCGGGTCATTTCCTGGACTTACAACGATCCGGTCGTCTGGCATGAATTCGTTACTGAGACCGCGACCCTGGCGCGAGCCGCCGGAATGATCAATCTCTTCAAGTCGGCCTTCTTCATCTCACCTGAAGGAGTCGAGGAACTGCTGCCCGTCATCGATATCTTCTCGATCTCGATCAAGTCGATGGACCCGAAGTACTACCGGAAGCTGACCAAGGGCTGGATCGAACCGGTCTTAGCGGCCTCGAAGCAGGTGTACGACGCCGGCAAGCATGTCGAGATCTCGACTCTCATGGTGACCGACCTGAGCGACAACGAGGACACCGCGCGGGCCGTCGCCACCTTTGTCGGCGAGCAACTGGATCCGGCGGTTCCGCTGCACTACGTGCGCTTCCACCCGGACTACAAGATGACCAAGACCATCCGCACCCCCATCGACCGGCTGGAGCGTGCCCGCCAGGTGGCGCTGGACATGGGGATCCAGAGCGTCTACCTGGGCAACGTCTACGACACCGAGGCGACCACCACCCGGTGCCGGTCGTGCGGGCAGGTGCAGGTGACGCGGTACGGCCTGAACGCCCGACTGGTCGGCGTAGACGCGGCCGCCTCCTGCACGGCATGCGGTACTCCGACGACGCTGAAACTCCTCGGGCCGCGCCCGGCGCGCGACGGCAGCGTGGCGGAATTGCCGCCGCAGTCGCGGGTCGCGGAGTTCGACTGGCACGGAGACGTCCGCTCGCTCCACATCCAGGTCCGCAACGACTCGAGCGCACCTGAGGTCATCTATCAGCGACGCAAGGGCGATCCGGCGGTCGGCCCCGGCTGGCAGCCGCTGCACCTGCTGCCGGGGGAAAGCTATCGCTTCATCGCCGCGAAAGCGACGCCCGACGAGACCGGCGTGCAGGTCGCCGTTCCCGGCAACGTCCGCTGCAGCCTCCATGAGGTCTTTGACCGGGCCCATTTCCCAACGGTAGAAATCGACGCCGGCGCGCTCAACGGCGATATATCGCCGTTGCCCAATTACAGCACGGTAGCCTCTAGGAGGCGCCTTCCGATGGCTGGTTCTGCGGAGCAATGATGAAGTGTGACACCGATTATCGGATAGTCAATTACGGCGACCAGGATAGCTTGCTCTTCCTCGCTGGAAATCATCGGACATTCATCGTTACCCGAGATCTTGGAGATCGGCTGCAAGCTGGATTCCACATGCTCTCAGAGGACGAGCAGCGCGAGTGGAACGGGCTCACCGAGCTCGGCCTGGTGTCGAATGAGAACTCGATAGCACTGCGGCAGAGCACCTTCGAAGATGGCGCCGATCTCGCCATCAACGTCAATCTGACCAATATCTGTAACCTGGCGTGCACCTACTGCTTCGCTGACGGCGGCGACTACGGGCGGATCAAGGAGGCGATGGGCCACGACTCGGTCGATCACATCTTCTCCTTCATTGAGGGCAACCTGACGCCCAGTCGGTCGGTGCGGCTTGAGATCTTCGGTGGAGAGCCGCTGGCGAATTTCCCGACGCTGCGTGAGGTGTGTGAGCGATCCGAGCAGTTCGGAGCGGCCCACGGCGTGAAGTTTGTCTACCGGATATCGACTAACCTGACGCTTCTCCCGGCCGGGGTGCTTGATCTGTTCGCCCGCCACCACTTCATCGTCTCGGTCTCGATCGATGGCGGCCGCACAGTTCAGGACGCCAACCGGCCGGCCAAGGGCGGTCAGGGCTCCTACGACCGCGTCATGCGGAACGTCAGGAAGGTGCGCCAGGCCAGCGACGACGTCACCATGGTCGCGCGGATGACCGTCGCGCAGCGAGATCCGTCGCTGATCGACAACATGCGAGAACTGTGGCGGGAGAACATATTTGACTACTTCCAGATCTATCCTGGCGTGTTCCCGGCCGACGACGCCGGTCCGCCCGCGGCAGACGGTGGCAAGGTCTTCCTCGACATGCCGGCGATCCCGAACAAGAGCGGCAGTTCGTCCAGCGCATCCAGCGCATCCACCGCGTCCAGCGGTACCGATAGCGGAAAGCGCTATATCAATTTCTTTCTGCAGGATGGCATGGTCGGGCAGTTCCGCGAGTTCCTCGCCGAATATCCGCGGCTGTTCACTCCGGATAACCGATTCAAAGGGGTGCTGGAATACGAGCGCACCGCTCAACTTGTCCTTGAGGGACGGCTGGCCCTGGCCTTCTGCTCCGGTGGCCGCACCTACTTCACCCATTCCCCCGACAAGTCGATCAGTCCGTGCCACCGCCTGGTCGGCGACCCCTCGTTCGACGTCGGCCGCGGTGAGGTGGGCCTGACCGCGGACCCCGTGGAGTGGCGGGGGACGGTAGATCAGCACCCGGTCTGCGGCCAGTGCTGGGCGCGCTACCTGTGCGGCGGCGGCTGCAAGCAAGAGAATTTCGTCGCCACCGGTAACTTGAACGTACTCAACGAAGAGTCGTGCGGTTATCAGCTGCTCCTCGCGGAGGAGGTGCTGCGGATGATGGCACTGTCATCCGCGCAATACCGCGCTCGTGATCGGACGGAACTGGGCGGTCTGTTCGTATCGTGCGGCCGCCCGGTCGTCGATAGTGGCCGTGCTCCGGCGCCGGCGACCAGCTTCCTGCATTTCCGGCAGCTATAGGCCCCAGCTATTACGCGGAGTAAGAAATGCCAATTATCAGGCGAAACATCCACACCTATCCGTTCAAGTATCAGTACCTGGACTACGATGATTTCTTCGGATCGGAGTCAGCCGCTCTTTATCTGCACGTTCCGTTCTGCATGCAGAAGTGCGGCTTCTGCGACTACACGGTGTACATCAACCGGCCCGATGACATGAAAGAGAAGTACGTCCGGGCTCTGCAGCAGGAGGTGCGGACTTTCCCTTCGCACCGTACCTTCCCGTCATTCAAGGTCGACGCCATCTATTTCGGCGGGGGGACCCCCGGTATCCTCTCGGGCGAGCAACTGACCCGGCTGCTGGACACCTGCCGGGAGACCTTCGAGGTCGCGCCCGACGCCGAGATCACGCTGGAGTTCGATCCGCCGACTGTCACTCCGGAAAAACTGGAGAGGCTCCGCGAGGCCGGGTTTACCCGGATTAGTCTCGGTGTCCAGGCGTTTGACGATAGCCTGCTGAAACTGTGCAACCGGTCCCATGACATTGCGACCGCCGAGCGCGCGTACGCGATGATCAGAGCCGCGGGCTACACCAACATCAACCTTGACCTCATCTTCCCGCTGCCCAATCTGACCGTACCGATCTGGAAGCATGCCATCGATCGCGCCCTCGAACTGGAGCCCGGCTGCCTCACGACCTACGGCCTCGAGATCTGGCCCAAGACCGCCTTCCATCACGGGATCGTGAACGGCGGACTTGAACTCCCGCCCCCCGAGGATGAGACGGCGATGTACACGTACGCGCTGGATTCCCTGGAGAGCAGCGGATTCCTGCGCGGGAGCGCGACCGGTTACTATCATCCGGATCGCAGCCCGCAGTACTCGCGGTTCCTGGAATATTACTGGCGCACCTGGCCGATGATCGGTTTCGGAGTTTCCTCTAAGAGCGTGATTCACGAGCGCCTCTACACGAACGTGAAAGACCTGAAAACCTATCACAAGTACATCGAGCAGGGTCGCATCCCGCTCGACTTCGCGACAGTCCTGACCAAGGAGCAGGAGATGCGCCGGGTGGTGATCCGGGGCCTGAAAATGTGCGTAGTCTCGCGCACGGACTTCCGCGAGCGATTCGGCGTCGGAATCGAGATGGTATTCGGTCCGGAGCTCATGGCGCTCACCGAGGAGGGCATGCTCGCGGATGCGGGAGACGACATCATCATGACCCGCAAGGGCCAGATCTACTCAACGAACGTATACGAGCGGTTCTATGCCGAGGACGATCTGTCCCCCGCGCAGCCCGGCGAGGTACGGTTCGGCATCTCGGAACTCGTCCGCTGATGAGCGAGATCGATGTCGCCTATCGGGACGCGGAGTCGGCGGACCTGCCTGGTGGCCGGATCGTCTACGTCCGGCGCGGCAGCGGGCCGCCGACCGTCCTGCTGCACGGCATCCCGCTCTCGCTCCTGACGTGGCGTCACAACATCGACCACCTGGCGCGCACCGCCACGGTGCTGGCCGTGGATCTGCGCGGGTTCGGCCGCTCCGGTAAGCCCGTGAATGCGGACTACACCGTGCCCGGCCACGCGCGGGCCATCGAGGACCTCCTTTCCCGGCTGGACCTTGGCCCGGTGAACCTGGTCGGCAGTTCCTACGGATGTGCCGTCGCCATGACCCTGGCCGACGTCGCCCCGGCGCGGGTGAGCAAGCTCGTCCTGATCAATCCGGTCTGCTACCCAGGCGGGCGGCATAGCGCGGCGCGACTGGCGCGCATCGGCGTGCTGGGCATGGCGGCCCGGTCATCGCTGCGGCATGCGGCCCTGGGCAAGCGGATCCTCGCTTCTCGCCTGCGCAGTTCCTACGCCAGTTTTACCCAGGCGACCCCCGAGCTGGTGGACGCCTACTACGAGCTCCTCACGAGGGAGCACGGCGAGAAGACCTACCTGGCCACCCTGCGCTGCCTCGACGAGCTGGAGGTGGCACGGAGGGTCCCCGCGCTCACCCGGGAAGCGCTCATCATCTGGGGAGCGCAAGACCGGGTCCTGCCGGTGGCCGACGCGCAGCGCCTGGACAGCGAGCTTCCGTCGAGTCGCCTGGAGATCCTCGACGGCGTCGGGCACTTCCCGCAAGAAGAGGTACCCGACCGCGTCAACCGGCTGATCGCCAGCTTCACTGATCCGCGCAGGAGGGACGAAACCCATGCTGATGTACGGATGGATGGTCTGGGTCGAGCACGCTCCTGAACGCTACGACTGGGCCGTCAAGGTGATGACCTTCGGCCGCATCGACCGCATGAAGGACGACATCGCCCAGCGGATAGCCTCGGGCGAGAAGGTGCTGGATATCGGCTGCGGCACCGGGACGCTGGCTCTGCGGTGCATCAAGCGCGGCGCGCAGGTGACCGGACTCGACGCCTCGGATTTCATGCTGAAGGAGGCCGCGCGGCGCGCGGCATCGAACGACGCCCAAGATCAGCTGACCCTGATCAGGGACAGCGTCACTCAGCTGAAGAAGCACCCGGATCAGCTGCCCGAATCCGGCTTTGACGTGGTCACCTCGACCATGGCGCTCGGCGAGTTTCCGCAGGAATACCTGAATTATATCCTGCAAGACTGCCGTCGCCTCCTCAGGCCGGGCGGCAGAGTGCTGATCGGGGATGAGTGCTGGCCCCGAAATATCGCCATCCGGACCCTTTACCGCCTGTCCATGACGATATTCTGGATTCCCCAGTTCCTGCTGCTTCGCCGGCCATTGTTCCCGATCCGGGATCTGCACAAGATCATCGAGGTCGCCGGCTTCGAGGTGACCGGCAGCAAGGCCTACCGGGGTACCTCCTTCCGGCTGGTCGAAGGAACGAAGCCTGGCGTCGTCCCGCCGGCCCCCGCCACTCAGCAGGCCCACCCGCGGCAGGCCCACCAGCAGCAGGCCGAGGCGCTCCCCGTGGGGGAACCGTGAGGCGGGCGTTCGAGCGGATCTGGCTCGTCCTGTGGGAGACCTTCCACATATTCTTCCGGCACTACAATTTCCCGTGCAAGCTCGGACTGCGCCGGGTAGGCGAGCCGGACGCGAATTCACCGGTCCTCATCAGCGGGAACTACACGCTAACGGTATATCGCCTGCTTCGCGTGCTGCAGGGCATCGACTGCTGGCTCCTGGTGGCCAACTCCCGCGGCTCGAACGTCTGGTGCGCGGCCGGCATGAACGAGTACACCGAGCACGACATCATCGACGCCGTCAACGTGGCCGACCTGCCGTCGGTGGTCCGGCACAAGCGGCTCATCGCGCCGCCCTACGCCGCGCCGGGCGTGGACGTGCGGAAGGTCAAGCAAGAGACCGGCTACCGGATCATCTGGGGCCCTACCCACCTTAATGACATCCCGCGGTACCTCACCAATATGGGGCGACGCACGCATGACATGGTTCTCGTGCAATTCGGATTTAAAGACCGGATGGAACAGGCGCTCAGCACGTCGCTGGCTTACTGCCTGACCATCGCCGTCGGGGCGATCTTCTTTCCCGTCTATGTCCTCGGCGCGATGGCCATCATCTTCGTCGTCTATTGCTTCGCGTTCGCGATGTGGGATTTCCTCCCGACCGAGCGAAGATGGCACCGGACGCTGACGGTGGCTGCCTTGCTGGGCGTGCCGTTCGGGCTCTTCATGGGCTTGCGCGGCTGGCCGGCATCCCGGCTGCTGATCTGGGAGGTCATCCTCGTGGTCGTCGTCGCGCTGATGGCGATGGACGGCTGCGGCAGCTCGGCTGTCTACAAGAGCACGGTGGCTCACTGGCTGCGGAAGGGTGACTACCACAGCAGCTTCAGCCCGATCATCGATCCTGAGATGTGCACCAATTGCATGGACTGCCAGGAGGTGTGCCCGACCGACGTGTTCGCGCGCCGGCGCGAGGATGACCACCGGATGGTGGTCGTCAGGCCAGAGAGCTGCATCGAGTGCCTCGCGTGCGTCAAGCAGTGCGACGACGAGGCGATCTTCAACCGAAGCGGGCAGATCAAGGGAGACGTCAAGAGCATCGAGAACCTGGATCTCCTGATGACCCGGGACTGGTCCCACATCGCCGCGGAGGATCGCTGGATCGACTGGCCGACCACTGTGATCAACGGCTTCTCGACCGTCGTCGAGGGGAAGCTCGCCGGGCGGGCTCAGGGGCCCGGGGACCGGGCGTGACCGACGACAGCCTGCCCGCCGTCTGGCCGCCCCTGTTCACCGGCAGTGCCCTCGTCAGGTATGAGGGATTCGATTTCGAGCTGATCCCCGATGGCGCCAGCCGGCACCGCGAGGTGCTGGAGCAACTGCGGCAGCCGGTCCTGCGGATCGCCGCTTGCTCGCGGGGCTGGGACCGGCCCGAGGACTTCGACCATTTCGGGGCGGTCTTTAAGCTGGACGCGCTGTTCCATGCGAACAGCCTGGCACTGATCTGGCGGGGAGATCGTCTCGTCGGGCTCGCCGGCCTGACGTATGACCTGCCGGTCCGCGATGGCGTCATCCTGCACGTCGGCAGCCTCGGGCTTCTTCCGGAGGCGCAGAATCGCGGCTTCCTGCCGGTTCTGTTCAGCCTCCTGTGGGACGCCGTCTGGCAGCACGCCGAACTGCGCCGGCACATCGAAGAGGGTCGCGGCTACCTGACAGCGATCACCCAGAGTCCCTTCATCATGGCGTTTCTCGCCGGAGTCTCCAGCCTGCACCCCGCGCCAGGAAGCGGCGACCCGGCCCCGGATTTCGTGGAGGTGGCCGAGCGGGTAGTCGGGCGATTCGACCCCGACGTTCCGTTCGATCGACGGACCTTCGTCCTGCGCAACGAATGCCAGTTCTTCTACCGCCGCATTCCCTACAGCCTCGATCAAGGCATCAACGAACTGTGCGATCAGCGGCTGCGCTACGGCGAGGGAGACACCTTCATGGCGGTGGGCCAGATCCGGGCGCACGCGGTCACGCGCTTCGTCCGCGCGATCGAGGATGGACATTCCGCCCTGTTTACCGCACTCAGGAAGGGACTGGCCGACTTGACCTACTCGTGGGATAGAGATTCCCGGTGACCGGGAAGGCGACAGTGGCCTCGGAGTCGGCGGGCCAGATTAAGTGGCCGGAGGTCGAGGAGGAGGCGGTGGACTGGCTGCGCACCTACGTGCGCTTTCCCACGGTCAACGACCCGAGCGGCACGAGCGCCGGCGACGAGCGCGAGGCGGCGGAATGGCTGGCCGGCCTGCTGCGCGCCGAGAAGGTCGACTGCGAGCTGCTGGAATCGGCTCCCGGCCGAGCGAATCTGGTGGCGCGCATCGGGCCCGCTGAGCCGGCGCCGTCGATCACCTTGCTGAGCCACAGTGACGTCGTCCCGGCGGTCTCCGCCGACTGGGCCGCCGACCCCTTCGCCGCCGACATCCGTGACGGCCAGCTGTACGGGCGCGGCGTGCTGGACCTGAAGGGCCTCGGCGTGGCCCAGCTGATCACGGTGATCCTGCTGCGCCGGCTGGGCATCCCGATGCGACGGCAGGTCCGGCTAATCATCGCCGCCGACGAGGAGGCCGGCGGCTCGGCCGGCGCTCAGTGGCTGCTGCGCCACCGCCCTGAGTTCCTGGACACCTCACTGGTCCTGGGCGAGGGCGCGTATTCGCCGGCCGACGTGCTGCCCGATGGCGTTCCCCTGCACGCGATCGCGGTCGCGGAGAAGGGCTACCTCGAACTGGAACTGACCGCCCGGGGCACGGCCCAGCACGCCAGTACCGCAGATCCGGACGCGGCGCCGGCCAGGCTGGTGCGGGCGCTGACGCGCATCCTCGATCAGCGTCCGGCTATCCGGATGACCCCGCCCACGAAGGCTTTGTGCGCCAGCCTGGCCAGGGGTGCCACCGGCCTGCATCGCTACATTCTCCGGCATCCGCGGCTCATCGAGCGGGTCGGTCCCGCCGCCCTGCACCTGAACCCTCTGGTCAGCTCGATGCTCACCGATACCTGCGCGCTGACCGTACTGGCGAGCGGCTATAAGACCAACGTGCTGCCGGGCGAGGCGCGCGCCGTGCTCAGCCTGCGGCTGCTGCCCGGCACAGATCCGGCCGAGGTCGAGCAACGTATCAGGCGCGCGGCCGACGATCCGGAAATCGAGGTGCGGCGGACCGCCCACAAGGCGCCCACGGACTCCCCGTTCAATACCCGTGACTACGGCATCCTGGCCGGGCAGATAACCGAGCCGGGGCTTCCGGTGCCGATTCTCTCGCCGGGCGCGAGCGACGCCCGGCACTGGCGGGCCGCAGGGGTGAGCGCGTACGGATGGGTGCCCTTCACGCTGCCGGTCGCCGACATACACGGCGTGCACGGTACCAACGAGCGGATTTCGCTCAGCTCGTTCCGCGCTGGCCTGCGGCAGTATTACCGGGCAGTCGCGGAGCTGGCCAGCACCCCGTATAGGCGATGAGGTCCATGGATGTGTATGAGCAGTCCTTCGGCCGGAACATCGGCATACTCAGCGAGGCGGAACAGGCTCGTCTCGCGACCTGTTCCATCGCCATCGCGGGGATGGGCGGCATCGGCGGGAATGTTGCGGTCATCCTCGCCCGCATGGGCGTCGGACGATTCCGCATCGCCGATTTCGATAATTTCGAGCTCGCCAACATCAATCGTCAGTATGGTGCCACTGTCGATACTATCGGGCAGCCCAAATGCGCCGTGACTGCCGCCGCCATCAAGGCTATCAATCCGAGCGCGCAGGTGCAGGTATTCTCCGAAGGGTTCACCAGCCAGAACGGCGACGAGCTGCTCAGCGAGGCGGATATCGCGGTGGATGCCATCGACTTTTACTCGATCGACACGCACCTTGAATTTCACGCGAGAACCCGCGAGCACGGCCTGTTCACCTTGATGGGCTCACCGATCGGCTTCAGCGCATGCCTGCAGGTCTTCGACCCGGCCGGGATGAGCCTGGCGGAGTACTGCGGAATACGGCCGGGCATGGATCCGCTGGAAGAGCAGCTCAGATACGCCTGCGGGCTGGTTCCCGCCCTGGCGCACATCGACTACTACGACGTGTCCACCGCCGAGTCGAACACCGACTTCTCGGCCGGCGTCGGCCCCTCCGTGGCCAGCGCGTGCGGGCTGGCGGCCGCCCTGGTCGCCACGGAGATCGTCCTCATCCTCCTGAACCGGCGGCCAGTCCGGGCCATCCCGCACACGTTCCAGTTCGATCCGTACACCTTCCGCTACGAGCGCACCTTCACCCCTGGCGGGATGGCGAATTACGACCCGGGGCCGGCGATAGCCCGGATCAAGGACAGGTCCTCGCTGGTCCCGCAGGTACTCGACTTCCTGTACGGCAAGCCGAACTCCGAGCGCGTCGCGGTCAATGGCGTCCGCCTCTTCTGCCGCCAGGAAGGCTCGGGGGAGCCGCTCGTGCTGATCAGCCCGCTCGGGGGCGACTCGAGCTTCTGGGCGCGGCAGGTCGACGACCTGGCCCGGTCCTTCCGCGTTGTCACCTTCGACGGCCGGGGCACGGGCATCAGCACACCCTGCCCGGACCAGTGCTCGGTGGAGGATCTGGCGGACGACCTCATCGCACTGCTGGAGCACCTGAAGATCGGCAAGGGGCACCTCGTCGGCCTGGCGCTCGGCGGCCTGGTCGGCCTCGAGGTGGCCGCCCGGCGACCCGATCTGGTCGGCAGCCTCGTCCTCGCGTCGCCTTACGCCGCGGCGGACCAGCAGGTGCGCGATATCACCGAGCAGTGGCGCGACCTCGCGCGCGAGCAGGGAATGGAGGAGCTCTTCGAGTCGTGCATGCAATGGGTATTCTCGGCTGGCTACCTGAGCCGGAACCGGGCCGAGCTGGACAAGCTCAAGACATTCTTCCGGCTCACCACTCAGGATCCGGACAGCTTCTGCCAGCTTAGCCTCGCCGGGGTACGCTATGACGCGCGGCCGGTCCTGGCCAAAGTGAGCTGTCCCGTCCTGATCATGCGCGCTGGCGCGGATCGCATTCTCGGCGCTGGTCACGCTGGCGAGCTGGCAAACGGGCTCCCCGACGCTCGGCTGGTGACAATCGACGAGGCACCGCATTTCCTGACCTGGGAATGCGCCGGAAAGTTCACCTCAGCGGTGGTATCGTTCCTGGACTCGATTGAGCGAACTACGGCATGACCTGGTGAGCGCGCCGACTCCGGCCGCGGCGAGCCGGGTCCGCCGGGCTTACTGTGCCGTCGATGCTGCTGAGCAGCGGAAGGACTTCCGAGAAGCCGACGTGGAGTACTTAAATAAGCTCAGCGCCCCTGGTGGCGCCGCGAAGATAGGGCAGGCCGGCCCGGGGCGCACGATAACGGCGCAGCTCACCACTCATCCAGCACATCCAGCGAAGCCAGCGCATCCAGCGGAGCCGATGGCCTGATGAGTGAGAGCGAGGAATACCCGTCCGTCATTCAGACCCTGAGGCAGACTTCCGGACCCGTCCGGGTGCTGCTCATCGGCACGCTCATCAACCGGCTGGGCACCTTCTTGCAGGTCTACCTGGTGCTCTTCCTGACCCGGAGGGGCTTCTCCGCCGCCGACGCTGGCGTCGCTCTGGGCGCCTACGGCGTCGGGTCGGTATGCGGCGTGCTGCTGGGCGGCTCGATCTCCGGCCGGCTTGGCTACCGCTGGACGATCGCCGGGTCGATGGCCGCCGCCGGAGCGCTGACCGCCGGGCTCGTGCACCTGAGCAGCCTGGCCGCCGTGATCGCGGCCGTCACGGCCATCGGCATCGCCACGCAGGCATCACGGCCGTGCACGATGGCGCTGCTGGTCGACGTCACGCCGCGCAAGCAGCACGTCATGGTGTTCGCGGTGTACCGGCTGGCGTTCAACCTCGGCACCGTCGCCGGCCCGCTGATGGGCGCCGTGCTGATCGCCTACTCCTACGACCTGATGTTCTACGTGGATGCCATCACCTCGGCGGGATTCGCCCTGCTCGCGCTGACCCTGCCGCACTCGGTAGGCGCGCCGGAGTCATCGCCGCCGGAGTCATCGCCGGAGCCCGCCGCCCTCGGCAGGTCCGGCCGCTCCTACTGGGCGATGCTCAGGGACCTGCGTTACGTCCTGTTCCTGCTGGCGCTGTTCCTCATGACCATCGTGCACATCCAGAGCATGGTGGTGCTCCCGCTGAAGGTCACGGCATCGGGCCATTCACCGACGTTCTACGGGGCGCTGCTGTCGCTGAACGCGCTCGTGGTCACCGTGCTGGAACTGCCGTACACGAAGTTCGTGCAGCGGGTGCCGCAACGTCTCGCGGTGGCGGTGGGCATCGGGCTGCTCGGCGCCGGGATGATGGTCTACCTCGCTGGCACGGCGCTGGCGATATTTGTCGTCGCCACCCTGGTGTGGACGGTCGGCGAGATGACCGTGTCACCGACCGCGGCGGCGTACCCCGGCAGCGCCGGGCCGCCGGCCCTGCGGGCCCGCTATATCGCCGGATCAGTCTTCGCGATGCAGATCGGCATGGCGGCCGGGCCGGCCCTCGGAACGGCGGCCTGGGCGCTGTGGCGGAACGGAGTGTGGTGGCTGTGCGGGCTGCTGTCGGTCCTGGCGGTGCTCGCGGCGGTTGCCGGCATGGCCGGCAAGAGGGTGACGAGCCCGTCGGCGGGCGACGAGCAGGCCATGCCCTCCGCGGCAGACGCAGATGTGGCCTGAAGGCGGCCCGGCGGGCAAGGCCCCGGAGATGACAGTGACGCGGGCAGCGGAGTTCACCGGGCCCGCCGTTATCGTTGACCCGTACTCCTCCGGCGCGCTGTTCGCGGCCGCGTTCAGCGAGCGCGGCGTCCCGGTCGTCGCCGTGGTGACGGGCCCCCGGCCGCCGCGAGCGTACGCCTCGTCCTACCGGCCGCAGGACTTCCCGGAGATCGTCGTATTCGACGGCGATCTCGACGCTATGGTCGCCCGGCTGCGCAGCCTGGCGCCGCGCTGCGTCATCGCCGGCTGCGAGTCCGGGGTGGAACTGGCCGAACGGCTGGCGCCGCGGGTGGTGCCCGAGCGCGCGAACGTGCCGGAACTCGCTCCCGCGCGGCGGGATAAGAGCCAGATGGCGGCCGCGGTGGCCGCCGCCGGGCTGCGGGTCATCCCGCAGATCTGCACGGCCGACCCAGACGAGGTACAGGCGTGGCTGGAGCGCCATGACCTGGCGGGCCTGGATCTGGTCATCAAGCCCCCGACGAGCGCGAGCACCGACGGCGTGATCAAGGTGCCCGGCGGCGCGGCCTGGCGGGCGATCTTCACCGCGCAGTCCGGCCGGATCAATATGTTCGGCGCCGCCGACGACCGGCTCGTGGTGCAGAGGTTCGTCGCGGGAACCGAGTACCTGGTGGACACCTTCAGCCATGACGGCGTGCACACCGTGGTTGACGTAGGCCGCTACAGCAAGATCGATAACGGTCCGTACATGGCGGTCTACGACACCATGCGATTCGTCGCTCCCGGCGACCCGGTGCTGCCGGAACTGCTGGAGTACGTGCGCGGTGTCCTCGACGCGGTCGGGCTGCGCTTCGGCGCGGCGCACACCGAGGTGATGAGCACGCCGGAGGGTCCCGTGCTGATCGAGGTGGGCGCGCGCCCGCACGGCGGCGGGCAGCCGCGGTTCAGCAAGGTAGCGACCGGTGACAGCCAGATCCACCGGACCGTCAGCTACCTCACCGGCGATCAGGTCCCGGACGGCTACGACCTGATCCAGCAGCAGTGCTGGGTGTTCCACATCGCCCGCAAGTCCGGCACGGTCGGCAATACGGCGGTGCTCGACGCGATCCGGCGGCTGCCCAGCCACCACTTCTCGGTGCAGCATCTGACCGACGGCGAGCGAGTGGAGGTCACCAGGGACCTGGTCGGCAGCCTTGACCTCGGATTCGTCGTCCTGTCGCATCCCGACGCTCAGCAGATCCAGCGGGATTACCAGGCCATCCGGGAACTGGAAACGCGGCTGGTGATCGACGACGCCGGGCCAGCGCCGGCCCGGACGCGGGTGACATCCGGGTTCTCCGCGGCCACGTGGCCCGGCGGGGCGGATCTGTACCAGAGCGCGACCTGGGTCGACTGCATGCTGTCGCGCGCCGGCGACAACCCGGTCACTATCCAGGCCCGGCACGGCACGGGCGAGGCGGCGCTGATCGCCTTTCATAACGACAATCCGCGGATCTTCGACCCCTACAATCTCGGCGCGCTGCTGCTCCGGCTGCCGCCCCTGTTTCCCCTGGGGGCCACGGCCCGGGCCGAGCTCGCGGCGCTGCTAGAGGGCCCCGCCGGGATGCGGCCCGAGGCCCTGTTCCCGAACGTGACGGTGGCGCTGCCCGGCTTCGGTGATCCGCTCGTCTGCCGCGGCCAGGACACGCAGGCGCTCCTGGCCGCCGTGCTGCGCGCCGCCGTGCAGGACGCGCGGGATCAGGAGGCCACCGCGTGCGCCGTGCTCTACGTTCCGCGCGGCAGCGACCTCGCCGCCGAGGCGCTGGGCGGCCTCGGGTTCGTCTGCTTTCCACTGGCCCCGCGCGCGGTGCTGCCGATCCCGCCCGGCGGCTTCGATGGCTACCTGGACGCGCTGCCGGCCAGCCGGCGCGGACAGGTACGCCGTGACCTGCGCCACATCGCCTCGGCCGGGGTCCGCACCCGGCGAGCCGACCCGGTGGCGGACTTCGGCATCCTGCTGGAGCTACGCATTGCCCACCTGAAGGGGCTCGGAGACCAGGCGGACCCGGCGGCCGAGCGCGCGCGGCTCGGAGCCCTGGTGGAACGGCTGCCGGCCGGCGACCTGAGGCTCCTGGTGAGCGAGCACGAGGGACGGCCAGTGGCCGGGGTCCTGCTCGCCCGCGCCGGTGACACCGTGCACCAGGTCACGGTGGCCATTGATCACAGTCTCGCCCCGGAGTTCACCACCTTCGAAATCGGCTACTACGCGGTGATCCGCGACGCCGAGCCCGGCGTTACGACTTACGATCTCGGCATCGGGCACGTGGAAGCCAAGGTCCGGCGAGGGGCTCGGCTGCAGGCCCTCGATGGCTGGGTACTTCCGCTGAACTCCGACGTCGCGCCGGCCGTCACGACCGCCGCCGCCGTGATGCGACGTAACGACCTCCCGTGAACGCCGCCTGACGGCGCCTGGCCGTCACTGAGCTGGCTGGGTGCCCGGGGAGGCCGGGTCGCCGGGGCCAGGGTCGCCGGGGCCAGGGTCGCCGGCGAAAGAGAAGGCGCTAGTCAGCCGGGTGCCGTGCCGAGAGAGCGCGATGACCCGCCCGTCGGCGGGCTTGAGCGCTCTGACAATGGCGCCGGAGTAACCAGCGCGCGTGACGAACACGCCCCAGTTCGCGTACCAGTCCTCGATCATTCCCGTGTCGGGATCACACACCGGCTCGGGCACCGGGGTGACGATCTCCTGCGCGACGTATCCCTGGTCCAGCCGCGAGGTCACCAGGGCGCGCCACTCATCGTCGCCCGCGGCGGGCCCGGCGACGGCACCTGCGGCGCCCCAGCCCACGGAGGGCTTGACGATGAGCCGGTCCCGGTTGGCCAGACAGTGCTCCACCAGCTGGTCGTCGCCGACCAGCAACCGGGTCCATGGCACCACCCGGTCGATGAGGCGCCGCTCGCCCGCATCGAACGACGACCGGAACCTCGGATCCGACAGCAGCGCCAGGCTGCCCTTGCTGGCGAACAGGGAGCTTTCCAGTGTCGTGTAAAGGACGGTCTTGCCGTTACGGTGCGCCTCAAGAATAGGCTCGAGCACTGACGGCCCGGCCGGGCACTGCAGGATCTCGCCGGCGGCGAAGTAACGCATGACCACGTCAACCGGGGCGCCCTCCAGCGTGAGCTTTCCCCTCGTGATGCCCAGCTGCTGCACTTCGCCCAGCCGGAAGTCGAGGCCGCACGATACCATCGCCTCCTGAATGGAGGCGAAATGCCGGCCATGCGCGGCTAAGCCTCCGGTGGCCTCCACCAGCGCGACGAGCGGACGCTCCGACGACGTGACGCACGCCGCGACGTCGCGCAGGACGCCCGCGACCATGTCCGCCGTGTCGACGTAGCTCAGCTCGTGCCGGGCGGCAAAGTCCTGGAATGCCTCGACACCCAGCAGCGATCGGTTCACCGCCGCGATCTCCAGGCCGCCGAGCTCGGAGCCAGAGTTGAGTTCCAGCAGCCGGAATGTGGCCCCGTCGTAAAACGCGTCGGACCGGAGGAAGCGCGGCGGATCGCCGGTGACGTCCCGGGTCATGAGGGCAGCGAGCTGCGCGTCAATGCCGGCGGCCACGCAGTAGCGCTCCAGGTCGCCGTCGAAGAGCCGGCGGGGAAGGGAAACGAGGAGGTCAAATATCACCGAGAGATCATCGGCCCATCGCCGGATCTCACCCTCATCGACCAGCAGCGGGCGGGGCAGCAGGGCCGGCTGGAAAGCCGCCGCGAATGCCGGGGGATAGGTGGCATCACGCACCGCCGTGCGTAAGGGCCCGTCGACACACTCGGCGACGTACTTCTCAGTTAGGGCATTGACCACGGTTGCTCCCTCCGCGGACAGATTAACCGACCTTTGACGCCGCAAGCTAGGACCGTGATCGCGGCGGCTAACGGCCGGGCTACGCGGCGCCGGTGGGCGTGAGCTCGCCCATGCGGCCGAAGCCATCGCCCGGCACCTCGACGTTGATGATCTCCGGCTTCTCCGCGATGACGTCGGGCATCCAGGCCATGGCGGTCTTGAAGTGGTCGGAGTTCACGTGCGCGGAGCCGGCCTCGCCGTCCCGGAACGCCTCCAGCAGGACGAACTGGTGCGGGTTGTCGACGCTCCGGGACCAGTCGAAGAAGAGGTTGCCGGGCTCGCCGCGCGTGCCGGTAGTAAAGTCCGCGACGAGGTCCAGCCACTGGCTGCTGCGCTCTGGCCTGATGGTCCACTTCACGACGATAAAGATCACGGCTGGCTCCTTAGGCTCCGCGGCTTACGCTCCGCGGCGGGCAGGTCGGTCGTGGCCGATCATGCCATGGCGACCGCCGCCCGGGCATGACCCGGTCACGAGGCTACCGAAGCCGGCATCTCCCGTCTGTCTCGATTTGACTCCGCGGGGCCGCCAGGGCCGGGACCGGGACCGGGCCGGCGGTGCCGCCGGGTGCTGGGTCAGGCGACCGTGTCGCGGGCGAACTCTGGCCTGACCCGGGCGAGCGGCGGCCGTTCCACCAGCTCGTTAATGTGCTCGTCGAGCCGGAGGCCGTCCTCGGTGGCGACCGCGTGCAGGTAGGTCTCGTCGCCCAGGCCCAGGACGTCGGGGCCGGGCCGCGGCGGCACCTCCGGTCCGCCGCCGGGAAGCCGCCGGGCCATCGCCCGCAGCACGGTGGAGCTCATCCGGGTGAGATCCCACAGGGGCTGGTGCCGGTTCTGCCGGGAGCCCAGGTCCACCTGGGCCATGGACGGCAGGCCGACCTCGTCGAGCACGTCGATGAGCAGCGCGAGCTCCACCCCGTAGCCGGTGAGGAACGGCAGGTTGCGCAGCAGCTCCCGGTAGGCGGTGAACTCCCCGGCCAGCGGCTGGACGAACCCGGTGAGCTGAGGCTGGTAGAAGTTGAGCAGCGGCTTGGCCATCAGCTCGGTGACCCGGCCCCCGCCGTCGACGACGGACTGCTGGTGCTGGGTGAACGGGCGCCGGTAGGCGGCCTTGGTGAACTGGACGCCGGGCAGCGTCAGGATCGGCCCGAGCGTGCCGTAGATGAAGTGCTCGTCGAAGTCACCGGTGTCGGCGTCGGCGAACATCACGATGTCGCCGCGGGCCACGGACAGGCTCCGCCACATGGCGTCGCCCTTGCCGAGGGCGGGGCCGTACTCGGGCATCAGCTCGTTCTCGGAGTAGACCTCCGCGCCGTGGGCGCGGGCGATCGCGGCCGTGCCGTCGACGGAGTCGGCGTCGACGAGCATGACCTGGTCGATGAGGCCGGTCCGGTCACGCAGCCGGGTGACGGCCTGCAGGATGGGCCCGATGGTGTCCGCGACGTTGCGGCTCGGGAAGATCAGGGTCGTGGTCAGCCCGCCCTGCGGCCAGACGCGGCTGGCGAGCGCGCGGAAGTCCTCGTGGTGAAACGATCGGGCCTCGAACCATTCCCGGACGGTCATGTCCATAGATGTGCCTTTCCGTCAGGCCCGCCTGTCGCGAGACTCTCGGGCGGAGGACGCGGACTTGCTGGACATTGCGGTCATACCTGTACGGGCAACAGCAGTGAGTAGGCGACGCTAGCCGGTGCTTATTGACGTCAGGTAACCATCAGTTACGACGATGTGAACAACAAGCCGGCGCATGCGGTCTCCTGGGTCTCGGCGAGCTGGACGGGCGGCGGCGGTGCCGGTGCAGCTGATCCCAACGTACGTCGGCGAGCTCGCGGGCCGCCGCCCGGGCCGCCGCTGAGGCGGGCAGGCGGACCGGCGCCTCCTGCTCGCACCGTGTCCAGCCGACCGCCGTCACGGTCACCAGGCGGTGCCCCCCCTGCGGTCGTGCATCTCGACGCGCTCGACCAGGACCAGAGCTGGTACCGGGCGTCGCCGACGCACACCCGGCCGCTCACCGCTGCGCGCCGGGCGCCCTCGGGCGGATGTCGAGCCCATCGCTGTGTCCGACGCGCGTGGCAGCACTTCGTACGACCAACGCAAGCTCACCATGGCTGAAGGCAGACCATGACTGCGCGGGCACGGCTCCGACACAGCTGGGCGTCAAGCAGACGGCTGCGGTGCTGCGGTTCATCGCTGCTGCCCGCGACCGCGGCGCGGGGGTCGTGTTCGTGACCCCCAACCCGCACCACGCCTACCCGATCGGCGACCGTTTCGTCGTACTCGACTGTGGACACCATCTGAGAACCAGCACCACCATCGGTACCCACGCACAGTTTGGAAACCAATGCCAACAGACGCACGACAGGCAGCATCTGCCGCCGCGTGGGAGGTGCTCCTCAGCGATTCGACGGCGCACCGGCCGCCGGCGCACCGGCCGGTGCGTATCGCGAGCCTCACGGGCTACGTCGACCCGTTGGGGGTACGCCCGGGAGAAGCGCTCCGGGTCCACCTCTCGGCGCCGGCGGCGCACGAGATCGCGGTCGGCCGGCCAGGCCGTCGCGCGCTGCTGCTTCCCGAGCCGGACGACGCGGCAGACCGCGCCGAGGTCACGTGGTTGGCGAGCGCGTTCTCGGCGACCGCGAACCGGCACGACGTACACCCCGGTTCGTACGGCGTCGCCCAGGACGCACAGGTCGCCCGCCCGGCGACGGTCTCGGCCTGGGTCCGGGTGTGGCACCTTCCGGCCACGGTCGAGACGTCGAGCTGGGCGGCGGTCGTCAGCGACCTGGACTACCCGGACCGTTGCGCGTGGGCGCTCGGGATCGACGCCGACGGGCACCCGGGCTGTTACGTCGGCGACGGCGGATACCACGACCGGGTGAACTGGACTTTCGCCGGCTCCTCGCTGCTGCACCGGCTCGGCGAGTGGGTGCATCTCGCGTTCACTGTCGACGATGGCGCGGTGCAGCTGTGGGTCGACGGTACCGTCGCAGCCGAGGGTACGGCGGCGGTGGGTACGGCGTCAGGCACGGTACGGGTTGCCGCCGCTGCGCAGAGCGGCCTCGTTGACCATCTCCTCGACGGCGACGTGAGCGACGTCGCGCTCTTCTCGCGCATGCTGACCAGGCACGAGGTGGTCGCCCTCACCGAGGACCGGGCGATGTCGCCGACGGTGCCGGCCGGGGCGGACGCGCTGCTGGCCCACTGGCCGCTGCGGGAGCGCGCGGGAACGACCGCAGTGGACGCCAGCGGCAACGAGCGGCACCTGACCCTCCGGAACAGCCCTACGATGAACATACCGGGGCCCCCGGCCTCACAGGCGATCGGCCGGCCGGGCTACGACCCCGACGCCGACCCGACCCGCGGCGGCAGCATCCGGTTCTCGTCCGACGACCTCGTCGACTGCGGGTGGCCCACTGCGGCCGAGATCGTGGTGCCCGAGGACGCCGACAGCGGCACCTACTATGTGCGGGTGACGCTGGCTGGCGCCGACAACGACCCGCTGGAGCTACCGTTCGTGGTGGTGCGCCCGCAGCCGCGGCGGCCCCGCTCCGTCGCGCTGGTGTACGCGACGTTCACCTGGACCGCATACGCGCGCCGGTCGACCGACGGCGTCAACATCCCCGGCCTAGCCTCCTCTGCGTACACCCGCAACATTAGCGGCCGGCTGTTCTTCAACCTGGGCATGAAGCTGCCCCTACCGCGGGTGCGGCCGTTCGCCCACCCTAGTCATCTGCGCGACGCGACGGTCCACCAGCACCTGGTGCGTCCCGAGCGGCATGCGGAGGCCTGGCTGGCGAGCGAGGGCTACGCCTACGAGTGCATCACCGACGCCGAGCTCGACGCCGACCCGGGTTTGCTGGCGCGCTTCGCGGCATTGATGATCGTGGGGCACAACGAGTACTGGACGCAGAACATGCGCGACGGCGTCGAGGAGTACCTGCGCGGCGGCGGGAACGTGGTGTGCTTCAGCGGAAACACCGCGTTCTGGCGGGCCGGTTACGACCACGACACGAAGGTGATCGAGATTCGCAAGACGACCCACCCGGGCGAGGGCACCGGGGTCGCGTGGCTGCCGCCGGACGAGTGGGGCGAGCGCTGGCACACCGACGGGCGCCCCGGCGGCAAATGGTCCTACCTCGGGCAGGCGCCGAGCGAGTTGCTGGGCCTGGAGACGCTCGGCTGGATCGACAGCGGCGACCGTACGGCGTTCGCGCCCTTCACGGTTACGTCCCCCGATCACTTCCTGTTCCACGACCCGCATCCGGTACCGTTTGAGTCCGGCAACCTGATCGGCACCCGCTCGCACGACGGCCCCGCCGTGAGCGGCTACGAGGTGGACGGGCTGCCTGAGGCGCAGGGCATGCCGGCGCTGGACCCGAAGGGCCTGACGGTCCTCGCCCACGCCGGCCACGGCCCGCGGTTCGTCGCGCACTGGGGGGCCGACCCCGGCCACGGAGCCGACCTCGTCTACTGGGAACGCCCGGCGGGCGGTCGTGTGCTGAACGCCGGCGCGACGAACTACCCGGGTGCGCTCGCCGTCGATCCGGGCTTGCAGATGCTGACCCGCAACGTCCTGCACCACATGGGGGTCGCCCGAGACTGATCCGTTCGGCAGGCACGGGGCTGGGACACCGGTGGCAGCGGTGTCCCAGCCGCGCCGTACGTCGGCGACGCGGTTGCCGAAGGAATCGTCACCGCTGTCCGCTCGGGATCACCGCGCCGGCTATACCTCCGGTCCGGCGTATGCCTCGTCGCGGTGTCGGCGGTACGCCTCTTCCAGACCGGCCGGCTCGCCGCCGATCCGGTGGGGCGTGAGGACGTACGAGCCGACCGTGTC
>DATKRH010000246.1:0-42776 GCA_035532295.1 Streptosporangiaceae bacterium | reverse complement strand
AGCGCTAGCCAAGATCGCCAGGGTCGATGGGGCGGACACCGCTTCCCTCGTAGCGGGCGGTCTCAACCGACAGGATGACCCGGCCATCGGGGTGGACGGCGCTGGGCAGCGCGGCGGCGACGGCATGGGCGATCCGCCAGTCAACACCATCACCGATCAGCCGGCCAGCCGGAATTGCGGCGGACAGCTCCAGCGGCTCGATATCGACCGGGAGCCTGCCCACATGCTCGGCGATCCCGGGCCGCAGTGCCTCCGCGGCGCACAGGCACAATGCCGGCACCGCGACGACGGCCCGCCCGGCGGCGGCATCGACGATGAACCCCGACAGCGCCGGATACCCCTTGCCCAGTGCCAGGAGCGCGCTGTCGTCCAGCAGGCAGGCGATCACGCGGCGGCCTTCCGCCCGGCGATCACCTCGCGCAGCCGCGCCGACGCCGCGAGCTCAGCATCGGTAACCTCAACGCCGAAGTGCTCCGAGAGCACCTCCCGCGCCCGCTGCTCCCGCTCGGCCAGCTCGGCAGCGGTCGGCGCCGAGCTGGCCAGCTCCTCCACCAGATCCTTGAGCGTCGTGCGCCGCTCGGCCGCCAGCCGGGCGAGCCGCTCACGGGTCTGCCTGGAAACCTTGATGCTCGTGTCGTCCGCAGCCATGACCGGCACTCTACCAGCGGTAGAGCGAAGCGCCGCCGGATTCCCGCTCGTCCCGGCTCCCGCGCCAGCTCGCCCAGCGTTATCGGCCCCGGCCGACTGGACACCGCTGCTTCGCCTGCGGCAACGCCGTCGCCGTCCCCGCGGCCAGGCGTTCCGGCGATCCCCTCCGATCCTGAGATCTCCTCGCCACCCGCCGGGGCTCGCTCTCCGGGCGGCCGGAAATACTGGCTGAATTCGTCAGCCCCCGCGACCTGCTACCGTGCCATCGGCGGTCACGATGAGCGCAGCAGCGCCGTCGTGCCGGCGTCAATCGCGAGAACGCTCATGGGCACTAATGTGACGGGGCGAGCAAATCCTGGGAGGAAGATCCATGCGAGTCGGAGTCCTGACCGGAGGCGGTGACTGCCCGGGCCTGAACGCGGTGATCCGCGCGGTCGTGCGGACCGGCGCAGCGGAGCACGGCTTTGAGTTCATCGGGTTCCGCGACGGCTGGCGGGGTCCGCTGGAGGGCGACACGATGGCCCTCGACGTGCAGGCGGTCCGGGGCATCCTGCCGCTCGGCGGCACGATCCTTGGTTCATCCCGGACAAATCCGATCTCCGAGGCGGCATCCGCGGGTGGCCAGACCGGCCTGGAGCGGATCAAGGAGAACCTGTCCAGCCTGGGCGTCGATGCACTCGTCGCCATCGGTGGCGAGGACACCCTCGGCGTGGCCAGCAAGCTGCACGCCGCCGGAGCTAACGTCGTCGGCGTGCCCAAGACCATTGACAACGATCTGGGCGCCACCGACTACACCTTCGGCTTCGACACTGCGGTCAACATCGCGATGGAAGCGATCGACCGGCTGCACACCACGGCGGAGAGCCACCACCGGGCGCTGATCGTGGAGGTTATGGGCCGCAGCGCCGGCTGGATTGCCCTGCACGCGGGCGTGGCCGGCGGCGCGAACGTCATCCTCATTCCGGAGAAGCCGTTCGACATCGAGCAGGTCTGCGCCTACGTGGAGCACCGCTTCCAGACCAGGTACGCCCCGATCGTGGTCGTCTCCGAGGGTGCGCACCCGAAGAGCTCCGACGAGATCGCCGACGAGAAAGTCGACGCCTTCGGCCACGCCAGGCTCGGGGGAGTGGGCCAGTTGCTCGCGGACGAGATCGAGCGGCGCACCGGGAAGGAGGCGCGCTGCACGGTGCTCGGGCATATCCAGCGCGGCGGCACCCCGACGGCGTTTGACCGGGTGCTGGCCACCCGCTTCGGCGTGCACGCGATCCGGGCCGTCGCCGACGGCGCGTTCGGGACGATGGTGGCCCTGCGCGGTACCAGCATCGCCCGGGTTTCGCTGGCCGAGGCGACGAGCCAGCTCAAGCTGGTTCCGCCGGAGCGCTACGCCGAGGCCGAGGTCTTCTTCGGCTGAGGTCTTCTTCGGCTGAGGTCTTCTTCGGCTTGACGCCATCGGGCAGGGGCCGCCCTCGCGGTCGGCCCCGCCCGATGGTGAGGGCCCGATGGTGAGCGACTGCGCCGGTTAGGTGATGGCCGGCGGATGGCTGGGCCACAGCAGCGCCGCCAGGTCCAGGCGCCACGACCGGACGACCAGCGGGCCCTCCGGCCGGACCTTATGGACAGCCCGAGTGGCCCTGGATCGCCCGTGACCGCCATGTGACCAGATGGCAGCGTCACCGCCGGCCTTGGTCAGGAAGCCGCCGCTCAGCCAGACAGCCTTCGTGTGGCGGCCAGCGGCGATGTCGCTGACGCCGCTGCCGGTTCCCTGTCGCAGCGTCGACCAGGCGAGGAGCTTGCCGCGGGCCGAGACGCGCGCGATGAACGCCTCCGCCCGGACCCCGGAGGCGTCGGCCGTGATCCAGGCCCCCCCGTATCCGTCCGGGGCCAGCCGGCCCGTGTCGGCATGCCACGGCGTCAGCGTCCGGGTCCAGTTCCGGCCGTCGAAGTGGGCGATGACCAGCCGGCCCTCGCTGCCCGGCGCTCGGACGTTCCCGACCACCCACACGTTGTGCCTGGACACGGCCAGCACGTCGTCCAGGCTGGCGCGGACCAGCATGCGGCCGGTGGCGACGTACCGCCAGGCGTGCCCGTCATAGTGCTCGACGAAGCCGCCCCGGCGAGTCGCCGCCACCGCCCAGATATCGCGGGCCGATACCGCGCTCGCCCGGTAGATCTGCTTGGCGCGGCCCTGCGCCCTGGCCCAGGTCCGGCCGTCGAAATGCCAGGTGCCCATGCCGCGGACCCCGTCCGTGCTGGTGCCGAAGACCCAGACGTCGGCGGGGCTCAGAGCGGTCACGCCGGTCAGCACGTCATGCTGGTGCCACCGTTTGGCGACCGACCACCGCTCGCCGTTCCAGTGCAACGCGTAGCCGGCGGAGTAGCTCACCGCCCAGATGTCGCGGGCGGACGGCGCGCTCGCGTCGCCGATGAAGCCGGTGAGGCGGGGCGGCAGCGGCCAGGACTGCCAGCGCACGCCGTTCCAGTGCAGGGCGGCCGGAGCGCTGCCCCCGCCGGGGTTGGTGCCGCCCAGTGCCCACACGTCGGTCCGGCCGGGCGCGACGACGGCCGAGTAGCCGGAGGCGTGGTCGGCGGCGCCGTAGTGCATGGCCACGGTAAGTGGCCAGCCGCTCGTGCTCGCGGCCTGCGCGGTGAGGGCCCGGGCCAGCAGGAGCCCGAGCACGATAACCAGCACTGAAGCGGCGCGGGCGCTGGTGGTACTACGCATGCTGTCGTGGTCTCCGCTCCGCGCCGCGGCCCGTTGCCATCGGCGGACGCTCAACTTCAGGCTAAGGCTCGCACACGAGGACAGCAAAGAATCGCCAAATCGCGGGCTAGGCGATGCGCGTGCGCCGATCGTGCCCGCTTGTGGCAGGCTTGGCCCGGAGGTAACGGATGCGGATAGGACTGCAGATCCCCGACTTCACCAGCACGCACGGCGCTGCCGGCCTCGGTGCCGACCTGGCGGCCGTGGCCAGGACAGCCGACGACGCGGGCTTTGAGTTCATCGCACTGATGGACCATTTCTTCCAGATTTCCGTGGTTGGACCGCCCGATAACGACATGCTCGAGGCGTATACGACGCTGGGCTACCTGGCCGCGTGCACGTCGCGGGCCAGGCTGCTGACGCTGGTCACCGGGGCGGTGTACCGGCAGCCGGGAGTCCTGGCCAAGATCGTGACCACGCTGGACGTGCTGTCGGGGGGCCGGGCCTGGCTCGGCATCGGCGCGGCCTGGAACGACGAGGAATCACGCGGCCTGGGTATCCCGTTCCCGCCGGTCGCCGAGCGCTTCGAGCGGCTGGAGGAGACGCTGCAGATCTGCCTGCAGATGTGGCGCGACGACCAGGCCCCCTACAACGGCCGGCACTACCAGCTTGAGCGGCCGCTCAACCGTCCGCGGGCGCTCTCTGTCCCGCACCCGCCGATCATGATCGGCGGGTCGGGAGAGCGCAAGACGCTGCGGTTCGTGGCCCGCTACGCCCAGGCGTGCAACCTGTTCCCCGGCCCGGATCTGGCCCGCAAGCTGGAGGTCCTGCGCGAGCACTGCGCGACCGAGGGCCGTGACTACGACGAGATCGAGAAGACCTGCTACTTCATGTTCGACGTCGGCAAGAACGGCGAGAATGCCGCGCAGGTCGTGGACCAACTGGGCGCGCTGGCCGGGATGGGCTTCGACGCGGCCATCGGGGCAGTGGCCAACGTATGGGACGTGACCCCGCTGGAGATCATCGGCAGCCAGGTCATCCCGGCGGTGGCGCCGCTTTAGCCGTCGCCGTCCAGCCGGCGGCGCCGCCATCAGCGCCGGGTCATCGACGATGGTGGCGGCGCCGTCGCGGGCATCAGCCAACCGGTGCCGGCGCCGCCGCCCTGGCCGGGGTGAGCATCTTGCCCAGCAGCCCCGGCAGCGCGGTGACCGCGTCGGCGAGGTCGCGGATGTCATCACCGGTCAGCGCCTGGTCGCCGTCGCACATGGCGGTGGCAGGCTGCGGGTGCACGTCCACGATGATCCCGTCGGCGCCGACGGCGATGGCGGCCCGGCTGAGCGGCAGCACCAGATCCCGGCGGCCACCCGAATGCGACGGGTCGATGATGACCGGCAGGTGGGAGAGTCGCTGCGCGACGGGCACGGCGCTGATGTCCAGGGTGTTGCGGGTGGCGGTCTCAAACGTCCGGATGCCGCGCTCGCAGAGCACGATGTCCAGGTTGCCGCGCTGCGCGATGTACTCCGCGGCCATCAGCCACTCTTCAATGGTCGCGTTCATGCCCCGCTTGAGCAGGACCGGCTTGCTCGCCGACCCGACGGCCTGCAGCAGCGCGAAGTTCTGCATGCTCCGGGTTCCGACCTGCAGCATGTCGGCGTAGGAGGACACGAGGTCGACCGACGCGGGGTCGATCACCTCGGTCACCACCGGCATCCCGGTCTCCGCGCGCACATCGGCCAGGATCCGCAGGCCGGCCAGCCCCAGGCCCTGGAAGGCGTACGGCGACGTCCTGGGCTTGAACGCGCCGCCGCGCAGCAGCGAGGCGCCGGCCGCCTGAGCCATCCGGGCCGCGGTCAGGGTCTGCTCGGGGGTCTCAACCGTGCAGGGACCGGCGATGACGGTGAAGTTATCCGGGCCGATCGGCACGCCACCCACCATGATCACCGACCGGCTGGGGCGGTGCTCCCTGCTCACCAGCTTGTACGGCACCGAGATCCGCATCACGTCGAGAACGCCCGGGTAGCTGCGCAGGTTCAGCGCCCCGAACTGCTCGAAGTCCCCGACGAGGCCGATGATCGTGCGGGACACACCGCTGCTGACGAACGCCTCGCCGCCGGCCGTGCGCACGAGATCGACGATCGCGTCAACCTCAGCCTGGGTGGCCCCGGGGGCCATCACCACCACCATGCCAATCTCCTCCTGGTCTCCAGAATGACGAAAGCCCCGGGCCGATTCGGCCCGGGGCTTTCGTCATCACGTCGCTTGCGTCAGCGCAGAGTCTGGCGGGCGACCGTCCCAGGGCCGGGAAGGTAGCCAAACCAAAACCAGTACTCGTGCTGCACGTGCCGTAGCTTAGCGCATTGCGGTCGGCCGTCCCGTCACGGGTGGGCGCGGCTCAGCGCGCAAACCTGAAGTGGCAAGATAGCTGAATCCGCGGGAGGAGCCGGGAGGAAGCAGGGTCAGCGTCAGGGTGGCACGGCTGCGATTTCTGGAAGGGGCAGGTCAGCCGAACATGAGGCAGCCGGATACTGGTGCGCGCGAGACTGGCGGCAGGCAGCCAGCCGCCCGCGCTACCGGCGCCACCGGTGCCGGCGAGGAGCCCGCCCCTTCGGCGCAGGAGGCCCGCAAGCTGCCACCCGGCCAGTTCATCCCGCGCAAGCTCCCGGTGCTGCACTACGGTCCTGTCCCCAAGTTCAATCCGCAAAGCTGGAACCTGCGCATCTGCGGCGCGACGGAGTCGGGGACCGAGCACACCTGGACCTGGGATGAGGTCTGCGCCCTCCCGCGCTGCGATGTCGTGGCCGACCTGCACTGCGTCACCAGGTTCACCGTGCCGGGAAACTGCTGGGGCGGCGTTTCCGCCGCGGAGGTGCTCCAGGCTGTGCCACCCGCCGACTCGGTCACGCACGTGATGATCTGGGCCGACTACGGTTACAGCGCTAACGTGCGGATCGCCGACTTCGCGGCCGACACCACCCTGCTGGCCACCCAGCTGGACGGCGCCCCGCTGACCCCGGAGCACGGGTACCCGCTGCGCCTGGTGATCCCGTCGCTGTACGCGTGGAAGAGCGTGAAGTGGGTGCGCGCCATCGAGTACCTGACCAGGGACCGGCGGGGGTTCTGGGAGGAGCGCGGCTACCACAACACCGCCGATCCGTGGCGTGAGCAGCGCTACTCCTACCAGGAAGAGGAACTCGACGGGCCGCCGCCGTAAGCCGCTGCCTGGCGGGCCCCGTTAGAAGAACGAGAAGCCGACGTTGATGGTGATGGTCGAGCCGGGCGGCGCCTGGCCCGTCGGGCTGTAGTTGAAGACCCGGTCACCGGGCCCCACCTTGTTGACGTTGACCTGGAAGCCGGCCGCCTGCAGGGCCTGCTGGGCCTGCTTACTCGTCATTCCCTGCACGTTAGGCACGTTGGTCGGCGGCGGGCCGGCCGAGAAGTAGACGGTCACGACCTCGCCGGACTGAATGGGCGTGTTGGCGGCGGGCGACTGCCGGGTGACGGTGTTGGCGGGCTGGTTGCTCTTGTTGGGGTCCTGCACGGGGTTGATCTGGTAGCCGCCCGCCTGCGCGGCCTGCTGCGCCGCGGACACCTGCCCGCCGACGAAGTTGGGTAGCGGCGGCCCCGCGCTCACCGCGATGCTGACGGGCTTGTCCTTGGGCCAGGCCGTATTGGCCACCGGATTCGTGCTGATCACGATGCCGGCTGCGATCGTCGTGGAGGGCGTCTGCTGGAGCGGGCCGACCTTCAGCCCGGCCTGCCGCAGTTCCTGCTGGGCCTGCTGGAGCGGCTGCCCGGTGATCGACGGCATCCTGACCGTGACAGGCCCGAGCGACAGGGTGAGGGTGATGGTGGCGCCGTTACTGGCGCTGGTGCCGGCCTTCGGGCTCGTGCGCACGATGTGCCCGGCCGGCACGTTGCTGTGCTGGCCGGCGCCGTCATGCACCTTGAAGCCCAGGCCGGTCAGCTCGGTTCGGGCCAGGCCGACGGACCACCCGGTCACCTGCGGCACGCTCGTGTACTGGCCCGAGGTGAGCCACCAGCCCAGCAGCACCGCGAGGAGAACCACGGCGAGGGTACCGAGCACGTAGAAGAGACGCCGGCTGAAGAGCAGCCGCTGCAGCGGCGGCTCATGATCGGGCTGGCGGTCGTACGCGCGGCGCCCGCGCCGGCCATCCCCGGGGTCGTCAAAGCCCGGCAGGATCGCCCCCGCGGACACGACGAGCGTGTGGTTGGCGGGCCGGTACGAGTCGTCCTGCGCACCTCCCGCCGACAGCGGTCCGCCGGTCCCGCCTCCGCCGGGCCCGCTGGTCAGCGAGTGACGGCCAGCGAAGCCGTTGCGCCCGGCGGTTCCGATCCCCATCGCCTCGGTGGCGTCAGCCCCCGTGCCGTTGCGCCCCGGCCCGTCCAGCCCCGTGCCGTTATAGCTCGCGCCGCGCAGTCCCCTGCTGCCCACCCCCGGGCTGCCATAATCGGGGCCGCCATAATCGGGGCTGCCGTACGCAGGGCCGCCATACGCAGCGCTGCCATAATCGGGGCTGCCATACGCAGGGCCGCCATACGCAGGGCCGCCGACCGCGGGCCCGAGATCGGTGTCCGCTAGCTCGTCAGCGGTAAGCCCGGAGTCCGCCATGAGCCCGGAGCCGACGGCCAGCGCGCCACCGGGAGCCGCGTGCTCGCCGCGGCGCGCGGCCGACAGGGGCGTGCCGCGGCGGACCTCGCTCACCGCGTGCAGGAACTGCCCAGCGTCCGCGGGCCGCAGGTCCGGGTCCCGGCTCGTCGCCAGCGCCACGAGGGCGTCCAGGGCGGGCGGCAGTCCTGGCACCAGGCTCGACGGCGGCGGTACGACATCGGTCACGTGCTTGTAGGCCACCGCGAGCGGTGACTCGCCAGTGTGCGGCTGGGCGCCGGTGAGCATCTCGAAGAGCATCACCCCGGCCGCGTACACGTCGGTGCGGGCATCTGAGGTGCTGGCCGACACCTGCTCCGGCGCGAGATAGGCGGCCGTCCCGATGATCATGCCCGTCTTGGTGTGGGTGGCCGCCGCCGCGGCCCTGGCCAGCCCGAAGTCCGCGACCTTCACCGCGCCGTCGGTGCCGAGCAGGACGTTCTCGGGCTTGACGTCGCGGTGGATGATGCCGGCCCGGTGCGCCGCCGCGAGGCCCGCCAGGACGCCCTCGATGACGTCCAGCGACTCCCGGACACTCAGCGACCCGCGCGCGTTCAGCACCTCGCGCAGCGTCGGGCCTGCCACGTATTCCATGGCGATGTAATGAAGGTCGCCGGCGGACCCCTGGTCATACACGGCCACGACATGCGGGCTGGACAACTGCGCGACCGCCCGCGCCTCGGTCATGAAGCGGCGGACGAACTCCTGGTCGCTGGCCAGTTCCGGGTGAGCGATCTTAAGTGCGAGGACGCGGTCGAGCCGGGTGTCCCGGCCGAGGTACACCGTCGCCATCCCGCCATGGGCGAGCCGGGACTCCACCTGGTAGCGGCCGTCCAGCAGCTGCCCGGTTACCGGTGACAGGGTGGTGTCCATCGGGAGCAGTGTAAGGCGGGCAATGGTGCGCTCGCCCCGGTAACTTCACCGCGCAACTGCAACATCACCGAATGCAACGAACCGGTTCCCGCGGCCCAGCCGGGACAGGCCGGTCAATCCGTCGGCGGGGACGAGGCGCGGGCGTGCCGGCGCCTGGGCACCCGGCCCGCGCGGAACGCCAGCCGCCCCGCCAGCACGGCCGACCGCATCGCCGCGGCCATCAGCTCGGCGTCCCTGGCCCTGGTGACCGAGGTGGCCAGCAGGACGGCGTCGCAGCCCAGCTCCATCGCGATCGTCGCGTCGCTGGCCGTGCCGATCCCCGCGTCCAGAATGACCGGCACGCCCGCCGCCTCGACGATCAGCTCGATGTTGTGCTCGTTCCTGATCCCGAGGCCCGAGCCGATCGGCGAGCCCAGCGGCATGACCGCGGCGCAGCCGGCCTGCTCGAGCCGCCGGGCCAGCACCGGGTCGTCTGAGGTGTAGGGGAGCACGACGAAGTCCTCGGCGACGAGCTGCTCGGCGGCGGCCAGCAGCTCGACGCCGTCTGGCAGCAGCGTCCGCTCGTCGGCGATGACCTCGAGCTTCACCCAGTTGGTGGTGAGGGCCTCGCGGGCCAGCCGGGCCACCCGCACCGCCTCGGCCGCGGTAAAGCAGCCGGCCGTGTTGGGCAGCACCGCGATCCCGCGCGCGGCCAGCACGTCCAGGACCGAGCCGGAAATTGCCGGGTTGACCCGGCGCATCGCGACGGTGGTCAGCTCGGTGCCGGACGCGGCCAGCGCCCGGTCGAGCACGTCGAGACTCGGCGCCCCGCCGGTTCCCATGATCAGCCGGGAGCTGAACGTCTCCCCGGCGAGCACGAACGGATCGTCCATCGTCAGCCTCCCTGCACAGCGGTCACGACCTCGACCTGGTCGCCGGCGGCCAGGCGCGTCGACTCCCAGGCGGCGCGCCGCACCACGTCGCCATTGAGGGCGGCCGCGACGCCGGTGACAGCCCCCGTGACCAGCAAGACGGCCCCCGCCAGCGAGACCTTCTCCGCCACCTCGCGGCGCTCCCCGTTAATGACTATCTCCACGATGCTGCCCTCACGTTCCGGCGCCCGCCGTGATCGCCCGGAACCGCTGCGCGGTGAAGGGCAGCGCCAGCGCGGGCAGACGTTGCGAATCGAGGTACTCGGTCACGATGTCCGCGGTAACGGGTGCCAGCAGGACCCCGCCCCGGAAATGGCCGGTGGCCCAGACCAGGCCCGCTAGCGCGGCGGGGCCGATCACCGGCGCGTTGTCCGGCGTTCCCGGGCGCAGGCCGGCCACCGCCTCGGCCAGTTCGAGCTCGGTGATGCCGGGCACGATCAGGCGGGCGTCGCGCAGCAGCCCCCAGACCCCGCCGGCGGTGACGGTGGTGTCCGGGCCCAGCTCCTCCTGGGTAGCGCCGACCACCAGCTCGCCGTCCTGCCTGGGCACCAGGTAGACCGGCGAGCCCCGGACCAGCCCGCGCACCGTCCGGGTCAGCAGCGCCGCCGGCAGCCCGGCGGCGCGCATGGCCGCGGTCGGCCGCAGCCTCAGGGTCTGGCCCTTCACCGGCCGCACCGGGAGGATCGCCGCGGCCGGAAGGCCGGCGATCGCGACGGACTGCCAGCCCGCGGCGACCACCACCCAGGGCGCGAGCACGGCGCTGCCGTCGGCGAGCTGGGCACCCGTTACCCGCTCGCGGGCGGTGCTGATCTCGACCGCGCGCTGGCGCCGGAAGCGCACCCCGGCCTGTCGCGCGGCGGCCAGCAGGGCGCGCGCCAGCAGGCGTGGGTCAACGGACCCATCGGCGTCCGCCAGCAGGCCGCCGCGCACCGACGGGTCCAGCATCGGCTCGGCCGCCCGGCACTCGCGCCCGGTCAGCCGCCGCGCCGCCCGGCCGAAGGATTCCTGCAGCCGGTGCTGCTCCGTCAGCACGGCCAGGTCGTCGCTGTCGTAGGCGACCTGCAGCGTCCCGGTCTGGCGGAACCCGGTCGGCAGGCCGGTCAGCTCGGTGAGCTCCGCCGCGAAAGCCGGATAACGGTCCAGTGACTCGCTGCCGAGCGCGAACAACTCACGCTCGGCGTAGGCGGCCTCGGCCACGGGGGTGAGCATGCCTGCCGCCGCGTGCGTCGCGCCCTGGGCCGGAGCCGGATCGGCGAGGGTCACCCGCAGGCCGCGCCGCGCGGCGCGCCACGCGATCGCCAGGCCGATGACGCCGCCGCCGATGACCAGCACATCAGCGGTCGCGCTGGTGTTCGCGGTCGCGCTGGTGTTAGCGGTGCTGGCGTTCGCGGTGCTGGTACTCGCTGGAGTGAGGTGGGCTGGCTGGCCCGGCTGCCCGTCCATGGGGCCGCTCCCTTCGCCGGCATTATCCGGATCAGGTTCCTGCGGTCGGCGGCTCTCCAGCCGCCCTCTCAGTCCGGTCAGCACCGGACTCCCGCGCGATGACCTTTAGCCTAGCCCGTGGCGTGCTGAGCCTGTCGCGTGCTCGCCGCTAGAGTGCTCGCCGCAAGGGCAGCGGGGGTGAAAGCCCCCAGACCGGAAGGAACCCCGAGGATGACCGGCCCTGGGCATGTCGTGGTGGTCGGCGCCGGGCTGGCAGGCCTGCGCACGATCGAGGATCTGCGCGGCCGGGGTTATGCGGGCCAGGTCACGCTGGTCGGCGCCGAGCCGAGACCGCCTTATGACCGCCCGCCACTGTCTAAGAAGCTGATGACAGGCGCCCTCGACGACACCACGCTGCGCCACGACCTGGACTCGCTGCACGCCGAGGTGCGCCTGGCGCAGCGCGCGGTGGCGCTGGCGGACGGCGTCCTGGCCACCGACGGCGGCGAGCACGCCTTCGACGCGCTGGTCCTGGCGACGGGAGCTACCCCCGTGACGCTGCCCGGAGACGGCCGCCAGCACGTCCTGCGCACCATCGATGAGGCCCTGGAGCTGCGCCAGCTCCTGCGGCCCGGCACGGCGCTCGCCATCGTCGGGGCGGGCTGGATCGGGGCCGAGCTTGCCACGGCCGCCACGCAGCTCGGCTGCCAGGTGACGGTGCTCGAAGCCGCGCAGACGCCGCTGGCCGCGGCCGTCGGCACCGAGGTGGGCGGGCTGACGGCGCGCTGGTACGCGGCCGCCGGGGTGGACCTGCGGCTAGGCCAGGGCGTCGACTCGGTGCAGCCGGGCGGCCTGGCCCTGGCTGGCGGCGGCTGGCTAGCCGCCGACGTGGTTGTCACCGCCGTGGGCGTCCGGCCGGCGGTCTCCTGGCTCGCCGGATCGGCCGTCGCCCTGGACAACGGGGTCGCGGTCGACTCGCAGCTGCGCACCTCGGTGCCAGGGGTGTTCGCCGTGGGCGACTGCGCGGCATTCGAGTCGCTGCGTTACGGCCGCAGGCTCCGGTTCGAGCACTGGGACGTCGCGCTGCACGCCCCCGAGGTGGTGGCGGCCAACGTGCTCGGCGGCAGCGAGACCTACGACCCGGTGCCGTATTTCTGGTCGGAGCAGTTCGGCCGGATGGTGCAGTATGTCGGCCACCACGGGGACGGCGAACGGCTGTTGTGGCGCGGCGACCCGGCCGGCGAGCGCTGGGCGGTGGCCTGGCTCGCCGCGGGGCGCCTGGTCGCGCTGCTGACCGTCGGGCTGCCGCGCGACCTGCTGCAGGGCCGCCGAGTGATCAGCTCGGGAGCGCCGGTGGACCCCGGCAAGCTGGCCGACCCGCAGATGCCCGTCCGGGACTGCGTCCTGCCCTGATCCCGGCCGGCCTGATCCCGGCCGGGCTGCCCCGCCCCCGGCAAGCGCACCGCCACCGCCGCCCGCGGGAGACGGCCCGCGGTGCCCAGTTCCGCCTGCCGGGGGCTAACCTGGCAGCCTTGCCGCGTGAGCAGCCGCCAGCTCGGCGACGAGTTCGGCATCGCCCTGGGTTTACCGTCAGCTGAAGTGGAAAGTCTGGAGACGTGGCACAGATCGACCCCCCGACCGACGCCATCGTCGGTGACTGGCTGACTATTACCGAGGTCGCTGACCGGCTTGGCCTGCCGGCGAGCCGCGTCAAGCAGCTTCTGCGGGAACGCAAGCTGCTGGCTGTCCAGCGTCCTGACGGCACGTTCTGCGTGCCGGCCGCGTTCATCGCCCACGATCAGGTGGTCCGGGGCCTGCCCGGCACCCTGAACTTGCTCTTTGACTGCGGCTTTGCGCAGGACGAGGCACTGCGCTGGCTGTTCACCGCGGATGAGTCGCTCCCCGGCACGCCCATCCAGGCGATCGCCGAGAATCGCAGCACCGAGGTCAACCGGCGGGCGCAGGCCCTCGCGTTCTGATCCGCCCCGTGACTGGGACCACCGCGGCTGGGACCACCGCGGCTGGGAGTTCTGTAGTTAGGAGCACGGGTGGCTGAGAGCACGGTGGCCGACGAGCTGCGGTCCAGGCTGGCGCAGGCGCGCCTGTACCTGTGCACAGACGCCCGGCAGCGACAGGATGACCTGACGGCGTTCCTCGACGAGGTGCTGAGCGCCGGCGTCGACATCGTGCAGCTGAGGCAGAAGGGCCTGGAGGCCAGCGAGGAGCTTCGTCTCCTTGAGGTATTCCGCCGGGCGTGTGACGCCCACGGGGCGTTGCTGGCGGTCAACGACCGTGCGGATGTGGCTTACGCGGCAGGCGCGGACGTGCTGCACCTAGGCCAGGACGATCTCCGGGCCGCCATAGCCAGGCAGATTCTCGGTCCGGCTCCGGTGATCGGACTGTCGACGCACGCCGAGGCTGAGGCGCAGGCCGCCAGCGGCGAGCCCGCGGCCGACTATTTCTGCACGGGTCCAGTCTGGCCGACGCCCACCAAGCCGGGGCGGCCGGCACCGGGCCTGAGCCTGGTGCGGTATGCCGCCGGCCTGGGCACCTCGCGGCCCTGGTTCGCCATCGGCGGCATCAGCGAGTCAAACCTGGACGAGGTGCTATCCGCCGGAGCGTGCCGGGCGGTGGTGGTACGGGCCATTACCGAGGCGTCCGAGCCCGGCGCCGCTGCCGCCCGGCTGGCCGCTCGGCTCCGCAGCGCCGCTCCGGCTGGCTAGGCTGGGTGTATGCGGCTACCAGAATCAGACCTATCGCCCGTGATTAAGGATCTGCTGGCTGCCGGCGGGCGGTCTTTCTCCTTTGAGTTCATGCCGCCGAAGACGGCTGCGGAAGAACGACGGCTCTGGATGTCTATCCGCCAGCTCGAGCCGCTGCAGCCGACCTTCGTGTCGGTCACCTACGGCGCGGGCGGCTCGACCCGAGACCGCACGGTCCGGGTCACCGGCCGAATCGCAGAGGAGACGACGCTGACGCCGGTCGGCCATCTGACGGCGGTCAGCCACTCGGTGGCCGAGCTCCGGCATGTCATCGGCTCGTATGCCGCCGTTGGCGTGCACAACGTGCTCGCGCTGCGCGGGGACCCGCCCGGAGATCCGGCGGGGGAGTGGCGGCAGCACCCCGAAGGCCTGCGTTACGCCGGGGAACTCGTGCGCCTGATCAAGTCGTCCGGCGACTTCTGCGTCGGCGTCGCGGCGTTTCCCGAGGGCCACATCCGGTCGGCCAGTCTCGACTCGGACATCGCGCATTTCGTGCGCAAGTGCGAGGCGGGCGCGGATTTTGCCATCACGCAGATGTTTTTCTACGTTGATGACTACCTGCGGCTGCGGGACAAGGTCGCGGCGCGCGGTTGTAACGTGCCGATCATCGCTGGGATCATGCCCATCATCAGCGTGGCGATGATCGAGCGCGCCCTGGTGCTGTCGGGCGCGCGGTTCCCGGCTGACCTGGCGGCCAGCCTGCGCGAGCACGCCGAGGACAAGTCGGCGGTGCGGAAGATCGGCGTTGAGTACGCGGCGCAGATGTGCGAGCGGCTGCTGGACGAGGGCGTTCCGGGCCTGCACTTCTACACGCTGAACGGATCGCGTGCCACCAGGGAGATCTACGAACTGCTCGGCCTGGGCGCGGGCCAGGCCGCCCAGCGCGGCGCCGAGGTGACCAGCGCCGCGGCCCGCTAGCCCCGTGGCCCGCTAGCCCCGTGGCCCGCTAGCCCCGGCCGGCGCGGTCCTGGCTCTGGACCTGGTCCGCGCCGATCAGCGGCAGGACCGCGCCCATGACGGCATAGGGCGGTCCGCCGCCGGGAAAGGTGAACCTCGTGAGCAGGTCGCTGAAGCCGAGGCTGCGATAGAGGCGGCGGGCCGGCGAGTCAGCGTCCTGCGTCGACAGCACCGCCGTGCGCTCGGCGCGCCCGGCGGCCAGCATGAGCACTAGCGTGCGGCCGATGCCCTGGTGCTGGTACTCCGGCCGGACGTGCACCTCGGCGACCTCCAGCGGGTCGGTCAGCCATTGCGCGGCGACTTCCGGCCCTGAGGTCGTCGTGATGCCCGAGCTGACGACGTCGTGCCACCACTGGCCGGGAGCACCGCGGAACCCGTAGCCGAAGCCGATGATCTGGGGGCCCGCCGTAGCGGCGATCGCCCGGAAGCCCGGATGCCCTGCGTGCCGCTCCATGATCGATAGTCGGCCAGGCAGGTGGGCCGGCTCGGGCCGCATCGCGGCGGTATAGACCGCGAGCAGCGCGTCCAGCTCAGCGAGGAAGTCCGTCTGGCTGAGCTCGCTTATCAGCACTGGGCCTGGCACGCCGGCCAGCGTAGTAGCTGGCGCGGCCGGTGGCCTCGGGAACCCGGCAGCGGGCTGGTCCGCCGGGGTCGCGGGGGTCGCGGGGGTCGCGCGTGCGCGTCGGCGGGTCCGCCAGGCACGCGGCGTCCGGGTGCGGGGCAATTGTCAGACCCCCCTAGTAACTTCGAACGCACATCCAAATAGATGGACAGGCGAACGAATTCATGTTCGAATAAGTGTGCGGGGCCCCGCAGCTCACCCCCCTTGAGCTGCGGGGCGCCGACCGGGCCCGGCGTGGGAAGCGCCTCGTCCGGCCGGGCTCGCCACGAGGAGGAGGACACAGATGAGCGCGATCGTCCAGGTGCGGCCTGATCGCCCGAGGGCCCGAGTCGCGCCCTCCGCACTGGCGCTGATGGCGTCGGCGCGGCAGGGGCTGGCGGCGGCCGAAAGTGAGACGTCGGCCGCAGCCAGGTACGTGGCTGCGCATCTCGCGGCGCTGCGGGCTGCCGCGGCGGTCGTGGCCGCGCGATCGGAGCCTAGCGGCTCGGGCCGGCGGAAGCGACCGCAGAGCGTGTGGGAATTGCTGCCGCGGGTCGAGCCCGCCCTGTGTGAGTGGGCGGCGTTCTTCGCGGCCGGCGCGGGGAAGCGGGCCGCGGCCGAGGCCGGCCTGCTGCGGGCCGTCGCGCCGCGCGAGGCTGACGACCTGCTCCGGGATGCGGGGATCTTCGTCGGGCTGGCCGAGAGCGCGCTGGGGATACCCGCTCAGGAGGTCTTGCCGCTGCGCCCGGCCGGATAGGCCGGACGGGCGCAGCGACAGCTCGGCATGAGCTGGCCGGCGGCCGGTCGCGATGACCACCGTCCCTCAGAGCCACGTGCCGCCGGGGCCATCGCCAGGCGCGGCCACGTGCCTCGCCAGGCGCGGCCCGGCGGCGGCCGGTCAGAATGAGTCGATGGCTCCCCGCGCGTCGGCGTCGAGGATGCCCCAGTTGATGAGTTCCTCGGTGAGGTCCGCGGGCGTCCGGTCGTAGATCACGGCCAACGAGCGCAGGTCCTCCTGGCGGATCGACAGCACGCGTCCGTTGTAGTCGCCGCGCTGGCTCTGGATTGTCGCCACGTAGCGGGCGAGGGGGCCGGCCTTTTCCTTCGGGAGCTGGGCCATCCGCTCAAGATCGATCACCAGTTTGGGCGAGGGGGCCAGCAGGGTCGGCAGCACGTCGCCGGGCAGCAGCTCGGACACGGGTACTCCGTAAAACTCGGCCAGCTCGGCAAGTTTCTGTACGGTCACCGACCTGTCGCCGCGCTCGTAGGAGCCGACGACAACCGCCTTCCACCGGCCGCGTGACTTCTCCTCCACGCCATGCAGCGAGAGGCCCTGCTGCGTGCGAATGGCGCGCAGCCTCGCGCCGAGAGTCTTGGCGTAATCAGATGGCATGGTACTTGGCCCCCTGGCCTGATGTTTGCTGATGGTGGTGGTTACGCACAGTGACGGTAGGCCGCCAGGGGCGCAAGGTCAAGCCGAATGCCAAAAAGCGGATGAACTTACGCGCGTCGGCGCATCCTAACGCGGTCGGCTCCGGGGCCCGCGGGAGCGGCTGGAAGCCTTACGCCACCGGCGCTTACGGACCACCAAGGGCCAGGCAGCAGGCCGGCATAGAACTCGTATTTCCCCACAAACAGTGGGCAGCTGTGACGGATATCACTTCCAGTTACGCGTTGTGCACTCTGGCGGAGACCAGCTGATAAGCGCACCAGGCCGCCGTGGCTCGCGGCATGGCGGCCCGGGCCGCGCTGTCCGGGAAACGCCGGAAGGGTGAACACCATCACGTCTGTGTCGGCTGGGGCGGATAACCAGCCCTGACTGGTACTGTGGGTGCGGCCAGACGTCCTTTAAGGCCCGTCCAGTGAGGCGGGAAAGGGGGTCCTTAGTTATGCATGCACGTGATACTGCTGGCGCTGGTTCCGGCGCCCGGGCCGGCTTCGACACGGCGCGGCCCGGCGCCAAGACCGTCCTCGGTGCCGCTGAGATCCGCCGGGCCCTGACCCGGATCGCGCACGAGATCCTGGAGCGCACCGACGGCGCCGCCGATGTGGTGCTCCTGGGCATCCCGACCCGGGGCGTGCCGCTCGCGCATCGCCTGGCGGACCGACTCTCCCAGGCCGAGCACGGTGCCGAGCATGGCCTGGTCCCGGTCGGCTCCCTGGATGTCACCATGTACCGCGACGACCTCCGGCTTCGCCCGGCCAGGACGCTCGGCCATACCGATGTCCCGCCCGCCGGGATCGACGGCCGCATCGTCGTGCTGGTGGACGACGTCCTGTACTCCGGCCGGACCGTGCGCGCCGCTCTGGACGCCCTGGTTGACCTGGGCCGGCCGCGGGCCGTGCAGCTCGCGGTTCTCGTCGACCGGGGCCACCGGGAGCTGCCGATCCGGGCCGACTACGTGGGCAAGAACCTGCCCACCTCCCAGCGCGAGGTGGTCCGGGTGCTGCTCGGGGAGACGGACGGGCAGGACGCCGTCCTGCTCAGCGAGGACGGCGGCGGGGCATGAACCGTCATCTCATTTCCGCGGCGGACCTTAGCCGAGACGATGCCCTGCTCATCCTCGACACGGCCGAGGAACTGGCCCAGATGGCCGACCGGCCCATCAGGAAGCTGCCGACGCTGCGCGGCCGGACGGTCGTCAACCTCTTCTACGAGGACTCGACCCGGACCAGGATCTCGTTCGAGGCGGCCGCCAAGCGGCTGTCGGCCGACGTCATCAACTTCTCCGCCAGGGGATCCAGTGTCGCCAAGGGCGAGAGCCTCAAGGACACCGCACTGACCCTGGAGGCGATGGGCGCCGACGCGGTCGTCATCAGGCACGGCGCCTCTGGCGCGCCGCACCGGCTGGCTGGCTGGGTGCGGGGGAGCGTGGTGAACGCCGGCGACGGCGCGCACGAGCACCCGACCCAGGCACTTCTCGACGCGTTCACCATGCGGCGCAGGCTGGGACGGCTGGAGGGCCTGCGGGTCGCCATCGTCGGCGATGTGCTGCACAGCCGGGTGGCTCGGTCGAACGTGCGGCTCCTGCACACGCTCGGCGCCGAGGTCATCCTGGTGGCGCCGCCGACGCTGCTGCCGGTGGCGGTGGGCAGCTGGCCCTGCGAGGTCAGTTACGACCTGGACGCGGCGCTGCCCAAGTCCGACGTGGTCATGATGCTGCGGGTCCAGCAAGAGCGGATGAACGCCGCGTACTTCCCGACCGTCCGGGAGTACAGCCGCAGGTACGGGCTGGACTCCAGCCGGATGGCCCTGCTGCCCGAGCACGCCATCGTGATGCATCCTGGCCCGATGAACCGGGGCGTGGAGATCGCGGCGGACGTCGCCGACTCCGTGCGTTCCACGATCGTCGAGCAGGTGGGCAACGGTGTGAGCGTGCGAATGGCGGTCCTGTACCTGCTGCTCGGCGGATCGGAGGCACAGCGATGACGGACCGGACCGGCCCCGGGCTGGCGGGCCAGGATCAGCCGGCCTGGCTGATCATGGGGGCCCGGCCACTCGGCGGCGAGCCCGCCGACCTCCTGCTGGTCGGCGGCCTGATCGCGGCAGCCGGCCCGGCGGCCCGCGGCCCCTCGGCACATGATCTCGCCGCCGGGGTCCCGCCGGGGACGCAGGTGCTGGACGCTACCGGGCTGATCGCGCTGCCCGGGCTGGTCGACCTGCACGCCCACCTGCGCGAGCCGGGCCGGGAGGACGCCGAGACGGTCGAGACCGGAACTGCCGCGGCGGCGCTGGGCGGCTTCACCGCCGTGCACGCGATGGCCAACACCGACCCGGTCGCCGACACCGCCGGGGTGGTCGAGCAGATCTGGCGGCTCGGCCGCCGCGCGGGCCGCTGCGACGTCCGGCCGGTCGGCGCGGTCACGACCGGCCTGGCCGGCAGCCGGCTCGCCGAGCTCGGGGCGATGGCCGACTCGATCGCGCGGGTCCGGATCTTCTCCGACGACGGCCAGTGCGTATCGGACGCGGTGCTCATGCGCCGGGCCCTGGAGTACGTGAAGGCCTTCGACGGCGTGATCGCCCAGCACGCGCAGGAGCCGCGGCTGACCGACGGCGCTCAGGTGAACGAGGGCGAGATGTCGGGCCGGCTCGGCCTGACCGGCTGGCCGGCCGTCGCCGAGGAGGCGATCATCGCCCGCGACTGCCTGCTGGCGGCGCACGTCGGCTCGGCCCTGCATGTCTGCCACGTCTCGACGGCGGGCTCGGTCGAGATCATCCGGTGGGCCAAGTCCAAGGGCTGGCGGGTCACCGCGGAGGTGACCCCGCACCACCTGCTGCTCACCGACGACCTCGCGGTCGGCTACGACCCGGTCTACAAGGTCAACCCGCCGCTGCGGACGGCTGCCGACGTAGCGGCGCTGCGGGCGGGACTGGCCGACGGGACGATCGACTGCGTCGCCACCGACCACGCGCCGCACCCGCTGGAGGACAAGGAAACCGAGTGGCAGGCCGCCGCGTTCGGGATGACTGGGCTGGAGACCGCGCTGCGGGCGGTACAGGAGGCGATGGTGGAGACGGGACTGCTCGACTGGGCGGGGGTCGCTGACCGGATGTCGGTCCGGCCGGCCACCATCGGCCGCCTGGACGGCACCGGCGCCGAGCTGCACGGCTGCCCGCTGGTGCCCGGCTACCCGGCGAACCTGGTGCTGTATGACCCCGCGGTCCGCGAGGTCGTCGACCCCGCGGCGCATGCCTCGCGCAGTCGCAACTCGCCGTTTGCCGGGATGACGCTGCCCGGCCGGGTGGTAGCGACGTTCCTGAGGGGCACCCCCACGGTGCTGGACGGGAAGCTGGCGTGGTGACCGGGCTCGCGAGCGGGCGGGACCAGCGCCAGGACCAGCGGCAGCGGCCGGCGATCCTCGTCCTGGAGGACGGCGTCACCTTCCGCGGCCAGGCCTTCGGCGCCGACGGTGAGAGCTTCGGCGAGATGGTCTTCAACACCGGCATGACCGGGTACCAGGAGACGCTGACCGACCCGTCGTACTGCGGCCAGATCGTCGCCATGACCGCGCCGCACATCGGCAACACCGGGATCAACGACGAGGACGACGAGTCCCGGCGCATCTGGGTGCGCGGCTACGTGGTGCGCGAGCCCGCCCGGCTGACCTCAAGCTGGCGGGCGCGGCGCAGCCTGCACGACGAACTGCTCGCCCGCGGCGTCATCGGGATCGCGATTCCCGGCACCAGGGCGCTGACCCGGCACCTGCGCGACCGCGGCGCGATGCGCGCCGGGCTGAGCACCACCGAGGCCGACCCCGCCGCGCTGCTGGAGCGGGTCCTGGCCAGCCCGAGGATGGCCGGGGCCGACCTGGCCCGCGAGGTCACCACGGCCGAGCCCTACGTGGTCAGGCCGCCCGGCGGCGGCCCGGCCCGGTACCGGGTCGCGGCGGTGGACCTGGGCATCAAGGCCTCGACCCCGCGGTACCTGGCCGGCCTGGGCTGCGAGGTCCACGTCCTGCCGGCCAGCGTGTCGGCCGGCGAGATCGCGGCCCGCGGCCCGGACGGGGTCTTCTTCGCCAACGGCCCCGGCGACCCGGCGGCGCTGGGGTACGCCGTCGAGGCGATGCGCGGCGTCCTGCGCGCGGGGCTGCCGGTGTTCGGCATCTGCCTGGGCAGTCAGGTGCTGGGCCGCGCGCTCGGCCTGGAGACCTACAAGCTGCGGTTCGGTCACCGGGGGGTGAACCAGCCGGTGCAGGACCTGCGCACCGGCCGGGTCTATATCACCAGCCACAACCACGGCTTCGCGCTGGCCCCGCCGCAGGCAGCCCCGGGCGCACCGCCCGGCGGCGGCCGCTTCGAGACGGAGTTCGGCCCCGCGCAGGTCACGCACCTTAACCTCAACGACGGCGTCGTCGAGGGCCTGCGCCTGCTGGACGCGCCGGCCTTCGCGGTGCAGTACCACCCGGAGGCGGCCCCCGGCCCGCACGATGCCGCGGGCCTGTTCGGCCAGTTCTGCGAGCTGATGGAGGCGGGACGGCATGCCTAAGCGCGCTGACCTGAAGTCGGTCCTGGTCATCGGCTCCGGGCCGATCATCATCGGCCAGGCCTGCGAGTTCGACTACTCCGGGACCCAGGCCTGCCGGGTGCTGCGCCAGGAGGGCATCCGCGTCAGCCTGGTGAACTCCAACCCCGCGACGATCATGACCGACCCCGAGTTCGCCGACGCCACCTATGTCGAGCCGATCACCCAGGACGTGCTGGAGAAGGTGATCGCCAAGGAGCGCCCGGACGCGATCTTGCCCACGCTGGGCGGCCAGACGGCGCTGAACGCGGCCGTCGCCCTGCACGAGGCCGGCACGCTGGCGCGTTACCACGTGGAGCTGATCGGCGCCGGAATCGACGCGATCCGGGCCGGCGAGGACCGGAGCCAGTTCAAGGAGATCGTGGCCAGCATCGGCGCGGAGGTGCCCGACAGCCGCATCTGCCACTCGCTGGCCGAATGCGAGCAGGCCGCGGCGCAGCTCGGCTTCCCCGTCGTGATCCGGCCCTCCTTCACGCTCGGCGGCACCGGCTCGGGCATCGCCCATGACGAGGCGGCCCTGCGCAGGCTCGCCGGACTCGGGCTGGATGCCAGCCCGGTCACCGAGGTCCTGCTGGAGGAGTCGGTCCTCGGCTGGAAGGAGTTCGAGCTCGAGCTGATGCGCGACCGCAAGGACAACGTGGTCATCGTCTGCTCGATCGAGAACATCGACCCGATGGGCGTGCACACCGGCGACTCGGTAACGGTCGCGCCCGCGATGACGCTGACCGACCGCGAGTACCAGCACATGCGCGATGTGGCGATCGCCACGGCCCGCGCGGTCGGCGTCGACACCGGCGGCTGCAACATCCAGTTCGCCGTGCACCCGCAGACCGGCCGGATGGTCGTCATCGAGATGAACCCGCGGGTGTCCCGGTCCAGCGCCCTGGCCTCGAAGGCGACCGGCTTCCCCATCGCCAAGATCGCCGCCCGGCTGGCCATCGGCTACACCCTGGACGAGATCCGCAACGACATCACGGGCGAGACCCCGGCCAGCTTCGAGCCGGCGCTCGACTACGTGGTGGTCAAGGTGCCGAGGTTCGCCTTCGAGAAGTTTCCCGGCGCCGACCCGGTGCTGACCACCCACATGAAGTCGGTCGGCGAGGCGATGGCCATCGGCCGCAGCTTCCCCGAGGCCCTGCAGAAGGCGCTGCGCTCGCTGGAGAGCCCCGGTGCGCCCTTCAGCTGGCGGCAGCCACCCGGCGACAAGGCCGGGCTGCTGGCCCGCTGCGCGGTCCCCCATGACGGGCGGCTGGCCACCGTGCACCAGGCGATCCGCGCGGGCGCCACCGTGGCGGAGGCCGCCGCGGCGTCGAGCATCGACCCATGGTTCATCGACCAGATCGCGGGGATTGAAGACCTGGCCATAACGGTCGCTTCCGGCCCGTCGCACTCGCCGGAGCTGATCCTCGCCGCGAAGTCCGCCGGCTTCTCCGACGACCAGCTTGGCCAGCTGACCGGGACGGACGAGGCGGCGATCCGGCGGCGGCGGCGTGAGCTGGGCATCGCGCCGGTCTACCACACGGTCGATACCTGCGCCGCGGAGTTCGCGGCTCGCACGCCGTACCTGTACTCGACCTACGACCTCCAGACCGAGGTGCCGGAAGGGGACCGGCCCAAGGTGATCATCCTGGGCAGCGGGCCGAACCGGATCGGCCAGGGGATCGAGTTCGATTACGCGTGCGTGCACGCCTCGTTCGCGCTGTCGGCGGCCGGCTACGAGACCGTGATGGTCAACTGCAACCCCGAGACCGTCTCCACTGACTACGACACCTCCGGCCGGCTGTACTTCGAGCCGCTGACGCTGGAGGACGTGCTGGAGGTCGTCGCGGCCGAGCAGGCGACCGGCCCGGTGGCCGGGGTGATCGTGCAGCTTGGCGGGCAGACGCCGCTCGGCCTGGCCAGGGCCCTGACCGCCGCGGGCGTCCCGGTGGTCGGCACCTCGGCTGAGGCCATCCACCTGGCCGAGGACCGGGGGGAGTTCGGCCGCGTGCTGGAGGAAGCGGGCCTGCTCGCGCCGCGGTTCGGCATGGCGACCTCCGAGCAGGAGGCCGTGGCGGTGGCCGGCGAGATCGGCTACCCGGTGCTGGTCCGGCCCTCCTACGTGCTCGGCGGCCGCGGCATGGAGATCGTCTACGACGACGTCACGCTGGCGGCCTACGTGCGTCGCGCCACCGAGGCCAGCCCGGAGCACCCGGTGCTGATCGACAGGTTCCTGGATGACGCCATCGAGATCGACGTGGATGCCCTGTACGACGGCACGGAGCTCTACCTCGGCGGCGTGATGGAGCACATCGAGGAGGCCGGCATCCACTCCGGCGACTCGGCCTGCGCCCTGCCGCCGATCACGCTCGGCAGCGAGTACATCGGGCTGATCCGGGACTCGACCGAGGCGATCGCCCGCGGCGTCGGCGTGCGCGGCCTGCTGAACGTGCAGTACGCGCTGGCGGCGGGTGTTCTGTACGTGCTGGAGGCTAACCCGCGGGCGTCCCGCACCGTCCCGTTCGTCTCCAAGGCCACCGCCGTGCCGCTGGCCAAGGCCGCGGCGCGGATCATGCTCGGCGCCACGGTCGCCGGGCTGCGGGCCGAGGGGATGCTGCCGGCCGCCGGGGACGGCGGCACCCTGCCGCTGGACGCGCCGATCGCGGTCAAGGAGGCGGTGCTGCCGTTCAGCCGGTTCGCCGACGAGTCCGGCCAGGGCGTGGACACCGTGCTCGGCCCGGAGATGCGCTCGACCGGCGAGGTCATGGGCATCGACGAGGTGTTCGGCACCGCCTACGCCAAGTCCCAGGCGGCCGCCTACGGCTCGCTGCCGGTCAAGGGCCGGGCGTTCGTCTCGGTCGCCAGCAAGGACAAGCGCTCGATGATCTTCCCCGTCAAGCGCCTGGCTGACCTGGGCTTCGAGATCCTGGCGACCAGGGGGACCGGGGAGGTGCTGCGGCGCAACGGGGTCCATGCCACGATCGTGCGTAAGCACAGCGATGGCACCGGTCCGGGCGGCGAGCCGACGATCGTCGAGAAGATCCTGGCCGGCCAGGTCGACCTGATCGTGAACACGCCATTCGGCAGCCCCGGCCAGTCCGGTCCGCGGCTGGACGGATACGAGATCCGCACCGCGGCGGTCCGGCGCGGCATCCCGTGCGTGACCACCGTGCAGGGGCTCGCCGCCGCCGTGCAGGGCATCGAGGCGATCACCCGCGACGAGGTCGGCGTGCGGTCTCTCCAGGAGCACGCGGCCCGGCTGAACGCCGCGAGGGAGAGGGAACGGGAACCCGGGGTGGACGGCACGTGAGCCACAGCGAGACCGAGGTACAGGCCGGCCCCGTGCAGGTGCGCGGGACGGTCCTGACGGTGCGCCGGGTCGACGCCTATTACGCGATGACCGTGGTGGCGCCGGGGGTCGCGGCGCGCTTTCGGCCCGGCCAGTTCGTCGCGCTGGCGGTCGGCGGCGATGACACGTCCATGCTGCTGCGTCGCGCGTTCTCCATCCACGACGTCCGCCCCGACCACGGCGGCACGGTGGAGTTTGTCTTCGCCGTGCACGGCCGCGGCACGAAGTGGCTGGCCGAGCGCCGGGGGCGGGACGTGCTCGACGTGACCGGCCCGCTCGGCCGGCCGTTCCCGGTGCCCCGCGACCCGGCCAGCTGCCTGCTCGTCGGCGGCGGCTACGGCAGCGCACCGCTGTTCGCGCTGGCCAGCCGCCTGCGCGAGCGGCGCTGCACGGTCGACTTCCTCATCGGCGCCGCCAGCGGTGACCGGGTCTTCGGCGCGCTGACCGCCCGGCGGACCGGGCGCACGGCGACCATCACCACCGAGGACGGCTCGCTCGGCGTCCGGGGCCTGGTCACCGACATGCTCGGCCAGGTGATCCACGAGGCGCGGACTGACGTCATCTACGCCTGCGGGCCCATGCCGATGCTGCGCCAGGTCACGGCGCTGGCCGGGCGGTATGACATCCCGGTGCAGGCATGCGTGGAGGAGTCGATGGCCTGCGGCATCGGCGTCTGCATGACCTGCGTGCTGCCGGTGACGGGCACCGACGGGATCACCCGGATGGTGCGGTCCTGCGTGGACGGGCCGGTCTTCCGGGGCGACCAGGTGCGGTGGGACGACGTGGGCACGATTCCCTTCGACGCGTTCGGCGCGCCAGGCTGGGAGCCGCGGTCCAGGCGGGCGGCCGCCGCGGACGAGGTTCCGCCCCGCGGCCCGGCCGACGGCCGCCAGCCGCGCGCGGAGGCAGGCCGCGGCCCGCTGCCAGGGCCGGGCGCAGCCAGGCGGCCGCGGCATGACTGACCTGCGGACCAGGCTGGGCCACGTCGAGCTGCCCAATCCCATCCTGACCGCCTCGGGCTGCGCCGGCGCCGGCCGCGAGCTGGCCCAGTTCATCGATGTCTCCAAGATCGGCGCCATCGTTACCAAGTCGGTGATGCTCGGCCCGCGGGCCGGCCGGCCGACGCCGCGGATGGCGGAGACGCCGAGCGGGATGCTCAACTCGATCGGCCTGCAGGGCCCGGGCATCGACTCGTTCCTGCAGCGCGACCTGCCGTGGCTGCTGTCGCGCGGCGCGCGGGCGGTGGTGTCGATCGCCGGGGGGACCGTGGCCGAGTTCGGCGACCTGGCGGCCCGCCTGTCCGACGCGGCCGGCGTCACCGCCATCGAGGTCAACATCTCCTGCCCGAACGTCGAGCACCGCGGGCAGGTCTTCGCCTGTGACCCCGCCGCGTCCGCCGCTGTCATCGAGGCAGTCCGCGGCCGGGCGCGTTATGACATACCGGTCTTCGCCAAGCTCTCGCCGGATGTCACCGATATCGTGGCGATCGCGAAGGCGTGCGTGTCGGCGGGCGCCGACGGGCTGTCGCTGATCAACACGCTGCTCGGCATGGTCATCGATACCCACACGATGCGGCCGGCGCTCGCCGGGGTGACCGGCGGCCTGTCCGGGCCCGCCATCCGCCCGATCGCCGTACGCTGCATCTGGCAGGTCCGCCAGGCGCTGCCCGACGTGCCGATCATCGGCATGGGCGGGGTCAAGACCGGGCAGGACGCGCTGGAGCTGATCCTGGCCGGGGCATCGATGGTGAGCGTGGGCACCGCGATCTTTCACGACCCGTCGGCCTGCGCCCGGATCCTGCGTGAGCTCGACGAGGAACTCGGGAGCCGCGGCATCGAGCGACTGTCCGACGTGATCGGGATCGCGCATGAGCCGCGCGCGACGCCCCGTCGCAGGCTCACCGGGCTGCGGGAGTAGGCCGCGGGCGAGCCGGGGCGCCTGCCCGAGCCGGGCGCTCGCATGAGGAGCACGCCTGAGTGGGTAAAGACGCCCAGCGAGGAGAACGTCGTGACTGAACTGGCACCAATTGCTGTCGCGCTGGACGCGCCTGACCTGAATACCGCGGCCCGCTGGGCCAGCCTGGTAACCCCGCATGTCAGCACCGTGAAGATCGGGCTGGAACTGTACTTGCGTTATGGGCCGGAGGCGGTGGCGTCGATTCGCGGGGCGAGTGCCGTCGACGTGTTCCTGGACCTGAAGCTGCACGACATCCCCGCGACCGTCGCGCGCGCGGTCAGTGCCGTCGCCCGGCTGCGCCCGGCCCTGCTGACCGTGCACGCCGCGGCCGGGCCGTCCGCGATCCGGGCCGCCGTGGCGGCGGCACCGGACACCAGGATCGTCGCCGTCACGGTGCTGACGTCCCTGAGCGACGCCGACCTTGACCAGATCGGGATGGTCGGCCCCGTCGGCGACGCGGTCCGGCGGCTGGCCGTGCTCTCCGTGGCGGCCGGCGCCCAGGGACTGGTGTGCTCGCCGCAGGAGGTCGCAGCCGTCCGTAGCGAGGTCGGCAGCGAGATCATGCTCATCACCCCTGGGGTGCGGCTGTCCGGCGCTGAGACGCACGATCAGGCCCGTGTGGCCACGCCTGAGGCGGCGCTGCGGGCTGGCGCCGACCTCCTGGTGATCGGCCGGCCGATCACCGGCGCGGCGGATCCCGGCGCGGCATCGGCGGCGATCGCCGCCTCCTTGCGCAGAGCCGAGGTCGCGGGCCGCTGACCCGGCCTGGCGTGCCGTCCTGTACTTTCGGGCGCCAGATCGACTACGCTGAGTCTTTAGTCGAATGCGTCACGTAATAATGGGCAATTTGTGACGACACAAACGGGGGTTCGCGTTGCCGAGTCGGGCCGAAGTCGCTAGTTTCCCCTCGCGGAGCGAGTTTTTCGATACGAAACCCGAGGTGACCTCAGCGTGGCTCTTCCTCCACTCACCCCCGAGCAGCGGGCGGCGGCCCTTGAGAAGGCGGCCAAGGCACGTAAAGATCGTGCGGAGGTTAAGAACCGGCTCAAGCACGGTTCGACGACCCTGCCCCAGGTTCTAAAGGAGGGTCAGACCGACGACGTTGTCGGCAAAATGAAGGTGTCGGCTCTGCTCGAGTCCATGCCAGGCGTTGGCAAGGTCCGTGCGAAGCAGATCATGGAGCGACTGAATATTGCCGAGTCGCGGCGCGTCCGTGGTCTCGGCGCTAACCAGCGCACCGCGCTGGAGAACGAGTTCAAGGACATCTGACCAAGGCGGGAGACATCAGGGACGGGGGCAGGGGACACGTGTCCGTAGCGGGCGCGGCCGCAGTGCGCGGCCCGGCTTGGCGGGCCCCGGTTCCTGTTCGTCTCACCGTACTGTCCGGGCCCTCGGGCGTCGGCAAGAGCACCGTCGTCGCGAGACTGCGGCAGCGGCAGCCGCGGATTTGGCAATCTGTGTCGGTCACCACCCGGCCACCACGACCGGGCGAGATCGATGGCCGGGAGTATTTCTTCGTCAGCGAGCGTGATTTCGACGCAATGGCGGCTGACGGAAAGCTGCTCGAATGGGCGCAGTTCGCGGGAAATAAGTACGGCACCCCGCGAATGCCCGTGGAGGAGAGGCTCCGGTCAGGAATCCCGACATTGCTGGAGATCGACGTCGAGGGTGCCCGACAGGTCCGGGCGGCGTTGCCAGGGACCCTGCTAGTGTTCCTGGCGCCGCCGTCCTGGGACGAGCTCGTCCGGCGGCTGACCGGCCGGGAGACCGAGTCGCCCGCTGTCATCAGCAGGCGACTGGCGGCCGCCCAGGCCGAACTGGCCGCCGGCGGCGAGTTCGACATCACCCTTGTCAACACGTCCGTCGATGATGTATGCGGCCAGCTGGTAGCCTTGATGACGGCCCAGATGGCCGACTGAACGCACTGATCGCGCGTCGGCCTGGCCCGCTTACCTCAGACCCGGAAGGCACATGGTGGCAGCGACTCCGTCCACAGAAGGCATCATCAACCCGCCGATCGACGACCTCCTGAAGGTCGTGGACAGCAAGTACGGCCTGGTGATCATGGCGTCGAAGCGCGCCCGGCAGATCAACGCGTACTACGCCCAGCTCGGCGAGGGGCTGCTGGAGTACGTGGGCCCGCTGGTCGAGACCCGCGTTCAGGAGAAGCCGCTGTCGATCGCGCTGCGCGAGATCAGCGAGCGACTGCTCAGCGCGGAGCTCCCGCCAGCCGAGTCCTGACCAGCGGTCCCGGGCACCCCGGATCCTGCCGGTGCGCATCGTCCTGGGCGTCAGCGCCGGAATCGCCGCGTACAAGGCGTGCGAGCTGCTCCGGCTCTTTACCGAGGCCGGTCACAGCGTCCGCGTCGTCCCGACGGCGGACTCGCTGAACTTCGTCGGCGCCGCCACCTGGGCGGCGCTATCTGGCCAGCCGGTCACGGCGACGGCCTGGGACGACGTACACGAGGTCCCGCACGTGCGGATCGGCCAGGAAGCTGACCTGGTCGTGGTGGCCCCCGCCACCGCCGACCTGATGGCCCGGGCGGCCGCGGGCATGTCAGGCGACCTGCTGACGGCCGTCCTGCTCACCGCCCGCTGCCCGGTCGTCTTCGCCCCGGCCATGCACACCGAGATGTGGCAGCAGCCGGCCACGCAGGCCAACGTGGCCACGCTGCGCGGCCGCGGCGCCATCGTCGTGGAGCCGGCCTCCGGGCGGCTGACCGGTGCCGACACCGGACCCGGGCGGCTGCCCGAGCCCGCCAGCCTGTTCGCCGCCGCGCTGCGGGTGGCGGCCCGCGGCGCCGGCGGCCTGGCGCCCGACCTGGCCGGCCGCCAGGTACTGATCTCCGCCGGCGGCACCCGCGAGGACCTTGACCCGGTTCGCTACCTCGGCAACCGGTCCTCTGGCCGGCAGGGTTACGCGCTGGCCGCCGCGGCCGCGAGCCGCGGCGCCCGGGTCACCCTGGTGGCCGCCAACACCGAGCTCCCGGATCCGGCCGGGGTGCGGATCATCCCGGTCACCTCCGCCGCCAGCCTGCGCGGGCAGATGCTCGCGGAGGCCGGCGCGGCGGACGCCATCGTGATGGCCGCCGCGGTCGCTGACTTCCGCCCGGCGAGCCGGAGCGAGGTCAAGCTCAAGAAGACCGGCGCGCCGCCCGCCCCCATCACCTTGGTCGAGAACCCGGACGTGCTCAGGGAACTGGTCCTGACCCGGCAGCGGCCGGGCCAGGTCATCGTCGGCTTCGGCGCCGAGACCGGCGACCTGCTGGCCAACGGGCGCGCCAAGCTAGCGGCCAAGGGGTGTGACCTGCTGGTCGTCAACCAGGTCGGGCCGGGGCTGGCCTTCGGGACCAGCGATAACGAGGCGGTCGTGCTGAGCCCGGACGGACCGGAGGTCAAGGTTCCCCGCGGGCCCAAGGAGGCTCTCGCCGACGTGGTCTGGGACCTGGTGGTCGCACGCTTGCCATGACATGCCTACCATGATTTGTCGCGCGGGCGGCCGAACCGCCGATAAACTCCAATGACAATTCAGCGCGAGAGAAATGGGTGGTCAGGTGGCTCGTCGCCTCTTCACGTCCGAGTCGGTCACCGAGGGCCATCCGGACAAGATGGCCGATCAGATCAGTGACGCGATCCTCGACGGCATGCTCAAGGGTGACCCGCGCAGCCGGGTAGCCGTCGAGACAATGATCACTACCGGCCAGGTTCACGTGGCCGGCGAGGTGACCACCGACACCTACGTCGACATCCCGGGAATCATCCGGGAGAAGATCCTGGAGATCGGCTACGACTCCTCGGCCAAGGGCTTTGACGGCGCCTCGTGCGGGGTCCAGGTGTCCATCGGCGCGCAGTCGCCCGACATCGCGCTGGGCGTGCACGAGGCGTTCGAGCACCGCGAGGGCGAGGGCACGGACGAGATGGACCGGCAGGGCGCCGGTGACCAGGGCCTGATGTTCGGCTACGCCTGCCGCGACACTCCGGAGCTCATGCCGCTGCCGATCATGCTGGCCCACCGCCTGGCCCGGCGCCTGTCGGAGGCCCGTCGCAGCGGCGCCATCCCGTACATCAGGCCCGACGGCAAGACCCAGGTCACCATCGAGTACTCCGGCGACGAAGCGGTCCGCCTGGACACGGTCGTCGTGTCCACTCAGCACGCGCCCGGCATCGACCTGCGGGAACTGCTGACTCCCGACATCCGCGAGCACGTGGTGGAGCCGATCGTGAACGGCCTGGAGATCGACACCGAGGGCTTCCGGCTGCTGGTCAACCCGACGGGACGCTTCGAGATCGGCGGCCCCATGGGCGACGCCGGCCTGACCGGCCGCAAGATCATCATTGACACCTACGGCGGCATGGCCCGGCACGGCGGCGGCGCCTTCTCCGGCAAGGACCCGTCCAAGGTCGACCGCAGCGCCGCCTACGCGATGCGCTGGGTCGCCAAGAACGTGGTCGCGGCCGGCCTGGCCGACCGCTGCGAGGCCCAGGTCGCCTACGCGATCGGCAAGGCCAAGCCGGTCGGCCTGTTCGTCGAGTGCTTCGGCACCGAGCAGGTGCCGGTCGAGACCATCCAGGACGCGATCCTCAGCGTCTTCGACCTCCGCCCGGCGGCGATCATCCGCGACCTCGACCTGCTCCGGCCGATCTACTCCCAGACCGCCGCCTACGGTCACTTCGGCCGCGAGGAGCTCGACTTCTCCTGGGAGCGCACCGACCGCGCGGAAGACCTGCGGAAGGCCGCCGGCGCCTGACCGCCGCCCCGCGCGGCTGTGCCGGGAGCCCGTCGCATGATCGCGCCTCCGCCGGGCGGCGGGAGCGGGTGGTGCAGGTGTGGTCGGGGGGCTCGCCGGTTCGCCTGGGGCTGGCTGAGGGTGTCGGCGGTGTCTGGTAGGACAGGACCGTGGCAGGGGTGGCAGGTCCGGTGCGCGCGGGTCCGGTAGGCACGGGCTCGGTTAGCACAGGGCGCAGGCAGCCGGGTCGCGGCACCGCGGCGACCCGGCAGCCTGCGGTTATCCTGCCGGTCGCGCAAGTCGCCGTGGATGTCTCGCTGCCGCACCTGGACCGGCCGTTCGAGTACCTCGTGCCGGAGGCGCTGGCCCAGGCGGCAGTTCCCGGCTGCCGGGTCAGGGTACGGTTCGCTGGTCGGCTGACCAGCGGGTTCCTGCTGCGCCGCACCGCCGAGAGCGAGCATCAGGGCCGGCTCGGCTACCTGGAGCGGGTCGTCTCGCCGGAGCCGGTGCTGACCCCGGAGATAGCCGGCCTGGCCCGCGCGGTGGCCGACCGGTACGGCGGGACCCTCGCTGACGTCCTGCGACTGGCTATCCCGCCGCGGCACGCCGCCGCCGAGGCCGCCGCCCCCGGCCCCGAGCAGCCCGATCCCGAGCAGCCGGCCCACGCGCCGTCCACTCTCGTGCGGCCGGCCCCAGCGCTGGAGGGCCCCGCGCCCGCGCCCGCGGCCCCCGCGCCCGCGGCGCCCGCGCCCGCGGCGCCCGTGCGGGCGGCGGATGCGCGTGCGCCCGGGCCGTGGAGCCGGTACCCGGCTGGGCCGTCGTTTCTCGCCGCGCTGGCGTCCGGCCGTTCGCCGCGGGCCGTGTGGTCAGCGCTGCCGGGTGCCAGCTGGCCGACTGAGATTGCTCTCGCCGTGGCCGCGGTGGCAAGCGCCGGGCGCGGCGCGGTCGTCGTGGTCCCGGACGCCCGGGACCTGGACCGGGTCGACAGCGCGCTGACGGCCGTCCTCGGGCCCGCGGCGCACGTGATCCTGTCCGCCAGCCTGGGCCCGGCCGAACGCTACCGCCGCTGGCTGTCGGCGGCACGCGGCCAGGTCGCGGTCGTCGCGGGCACGCGCTCGTCGATGTTCGCGCCGGTGCGCGACCTCGGCCTGGTCGTTTTGTGGGACGAGGGCGATGACCTGCTCGCCGAGCCGCGGGCGCCATACCCGCACGCCCGCGAGGTGCTGGCCCTGCGCGCCCACCGGGCCGGCGCTGGCGCGCTGATCGCCGGCTTCGCCCGGACGGCCGAGGCCGCCCAGCTGGTAACGGCCGGCTGGGCCCGGCCGCTGACGGCCGAGCGGGCGACGGTGCGTCGCTGGGCTCCGGCCGTCACCGCGGCCGGTGATGACAGCGAACTGGCGCGCGACGAGGCTGCGCGATCCGCGCGGCTGCCCAGCCTCGCGCTGCGTACCGCCCGCGAGGCGCTGAGCCGGGGGCCGGTGCTGTTCCAGGTGCCGCGGCGTGGCTACCTGGCGGCCGTGGCCTGCGAGCGCTGCCATGCGCCGACGCGCTGCCGGTGCGGTGGGCCCGCTCAGCTGGCCGGGGCTCGGGCGGTGCCGCGCTGCGCCTGGTGCGGCTCCGTGGTCAGCCCGGCCTGCCTGCATTGCGGGCACAGCGGGCTGCGCGCACTGGTGACCGGCGCGACCCGGACGGCGGAGGAACTGGGCCGGGCATTCCCGGCGGTGCCGGTGCGCACGTCGGGCGGCAGCCGGGTCATCACTCAGGTACCCAGCTCGCCCGCGGTGGTGGTGGCCACGCCGGGCGCCGAGCCTTCTGCCGACGGCGGGTACGCGGCTGCGGTGCTGCTCGACGGCTGGGCACTGCTCGGCCGACCGAGCCTGCGGGCGGCGGAGGAGACGCTGCGCCGGTGGATGAACGCGGCCGCGCTGGTCCGGCCGGGACCAGACGGCGGGGGAGTAGTCGTGGTGGCCGAGGCCAGCCTGCCGCCCGTGCAGGCCCTGATCCGCTGGGATCCGGTGACCTTCGCCGAGCGCGAACTGGCGGAGCGGCGGACGCTCCGGTTCCCGCCGGCGGCCCGGATGGCCTCGCTATCGGGGCCGCACGGCGCGGTCCGAGCCCTGCTGGATACCGTCGAGCTGCCGCCCGGCGCCGAGGTGCTCGGGCCGGTCCCTGCGGGGGGCGCAGACCAGGGTGCCGTCGGCGCTCATCCCGGCGACGAGGCGAGTCCAGACGGCGATCTGGTCCGGTTCCTCGTGCGAGCGCCTAGGTCAGGCGGCATTGCGCTGGCGGCGGCGCTGCGGGCCGGACAGGCTGCCCGCACCGCGAAAAAGGAGCCCGGAGCGGTCCGGCTCGAGCTTGACCCGGCCGAGCTGATCTGACTACGGCGCTCGGAGGCCTTAGGGTTCTTGCGTGGCGACCTCACGACGGCATGCGAGCCCTGGCCGGGCCGCCGCGCGCCCGGCTGGTCGCGCGGCATCGCCCGGCGGCGATCTGCCTGCCCCCAGTACGCGTGGTGGCACCGGTCCGGGCGGCGCCGGTCCCGGCGCTGAGCCCGGCGGAGCGGCGTCCGGCGCGAGCGCCAAGAAGGCCCCGGCGGACGGCGCCGGCGCTAGCCGTGGCGAGCGGCCGCGGATGCCGCCGGTCCGGCTGGCGCCGCGCGACGAGCTGGCTGCCGCCGCGCGGGTCGCGCCGTTGCTGCGCGCGGCCGCCGACCTCAGCACCTGGGCCGCCCAGAAGACTGACGGGGCCGTCGGCGACATGCTAACGCCGGCCCGGGCCCAGGCCGCCGCGGCGGCCCTTGAGCTGACACCGAACGAAGTCGATGCCGCCTGGCGGGTCGTCGTGGCGACCAGCCTGCGGGACGTCGGCGGCACCGATGGCCTGAGCCGGTGGGACGCCACCGAGGTCCTCGGGGCCTGGGATGCCGCCCTGGCTGCCATCCTCGATGCCGAGGACCTGGACGGTCTCGCCACGGCCCTCTACACGGTCGGCGCGCCGATCCGGATCGACGTGCTGTTCGAGGCATACACCGCGGCGGCGGGCACCCCGCGGCAGGACCAGGGCGAGCCGGTCGCGCCCGGCCGGACGCATCAGCCAGATGAAGCGTCAGCCCTGTCCCGCGCGCTGGAGACGCTGGCCGACCTTGGCGTGGTGGAGCTGGGGACGGAGGAGACGGCAGGTGGCCTGACCGTCGCGCTGTCCCCGCTGGGCATCTGGGGTGTGCACCGCCGCCTGCGCGGCCAGGGCTGGCACGTCCCGGTCCTGGGCAGCGCCGGGCGCGATGGTGCTGTCGGACTGCTGATGACGCTGGCCAGCTGCGATGCTGAGGATGGCGAGGCCGAGATCGGCACGTGGCTGTCCGGCCGGACAGCCAGTCAGGCGGCGACGGAGCTTATCCGTGCGGCGGCCAGCGGCTCGCCAGGACTGCGCGGGGCCGCCTTCGCCGTGCTGGACCGGATCGGCGACGCGGCGGTGGCCGATATCCGGGCCGCCCTCGCCGATCCGCTGCTGCGTGCCCACGCGGCGGTCTGGCTGCACGAGCATGATCAGGAGGCGGAGCTACGGCCCGAGGACCGGACCTGGCTGCTGGTTGATCTCGGCGCCGGCCTGCTCGAGGAAGCCGACCCGCGGGACGTGGTCGCTGAACTGCTGCCAGAGGTCCCGGCCCAGGCGCAGGCGGACATCGTCGCCGGCCTGTGGCAGGTCGACCATCCGGGCGTCGTGGACCTGCTGACCGCGCTGAGCGCGCATCATCCCGACCCCGGCGTCGCGCGGGCCGCGCGCAAGGCCGCGTTCAAGGCGCGCTCGGCGGGCGTCGGTGCCAGTCAGGGTTCGTAGACTTAGGCCGCGTCGCGACAGCGTGTAGGCCACGGGCCAGGAGGAACTGGGTGAGAGCTGGGTGAGAACTGGGTGAGCATCAAGCCGATTCGTCTGTTCGGTGATCCGGTACTGCGGACCCCCGCGGAGCCCGTCACCGTGTTCGACGCGGAGCTGCGCAGGCTGGTCAAGGATCTCAGCGACACGATGCTCGAGGCGCCTGGCCTGGGCCTGGCCGCCCCGCAGATCGGCGTAGGGCTGCGCGTTTTCACCTACAACATCGATGATGTGCTCGGCCACCTGATCAATCCCACCCTCCGGCTGTCGGCGGAAGAGGACATCGACGACGAGGGCTGCCTGTCCTTCCCGGGGCTGCAGTACCCGACCGCGCGCGGTTACGGCGTGGTCGCCACCGGCTTTGACATGTACGGGGAGCCTGTCACGGTTGAGGGCACGGGACAGCTGGCCCGGTGCGTGCAGCACGAGACCGATCACCTCGACGGAGTGCTGTTCATCGACCGGCTCGACCCGGCGCAGCGCAAGCTCGCGATGAAGGAGATCAGAGCCGCCGAGTGGTGGGGTGAGCCCGTCCCCGTCATGCGGGCCTCACCGCACCCGACCCACGGCAAGGCCAGCTAGCCCATGCGCCTGGTCTTCGCCGGCACCCCTGCGGCCGCCGTGCCGTCGCTGGATGCCCTGCTGGGCTCCCGGCACGAGGTCGTGGCGGTCGTCACCAGGCCGGACGCACCCGCGGGCCGCGGACTCCGGCCCGGCCCGAGCCCGGTCGCCCGGCGCGCCGCGGACGCGGGCGTCGAAGTGCTCAGGCCGGCCCGGCCACGCGACCCCGAGTTCGTCGCCCGGCTGCGCGAGATCGCTCCCGACTGCTGCCCGGTCACCGCCTACGGCGCGCTGATTCCGGATCACGTGCTGGAGATCCCGGCGCGGGGCTGGGTGAACCTGCATTTCTCGCTGCTGCCTGCCTGGCGCGGCGCCGCTCCGGTGCAGCACGCCATCCTGCACGGAGATGACGTGACCGGGGCTACGACCTTCCGGCTGGTGCGTGAGCTTGACGCCGGGCCGACGTTCGGCGTGGTCACCGAGCTCATCCAGCCATCCGATACCGCCGGGTCGCTGCTGGAGCGGCTGAGCGTCGCCGGCGCGGGGCTCCTGGTCACCACCCTGGACATGATCGAGTCCGGCGAGCTGGACGCACGACCACAGCCCGCCGACGGCATCAGCTTCGCGCCGAAGATCACCACCGCGGACGCCGAGGTGGACTGGAAGCTGGCGGCCCTGGCGGTGGGCCGGCTGATCCGCGCCTGCACGCCCGCGCCGGGCGCGTGGACCAGGCTGGACGGGACAAGGATCAAGCTAGGACCGGTGGGTCCGGTCAGCCCCGCGGCGGCGGGGACTCCCGGAAGTCCCCGCAGCGCCGCGGGTGGCGACGGCGCGCTCGCCGGCCTGCCGGACCCGGCGCCCGGACCCGGCGAGCTGCGGGTGCTCCGCGACCGGGTGCTCGTGGGCACCGGAACGCAGCCAGTCCAGCTCGGCGACGTCCAGGCCGACGGCAAGCGGCGGATGCCGGCGGCCGACTGGGCTCGCGGGCTGCGGCTGCAGGACCGCCAGGCGGTGCTGGGCTAGGTGGCCGGTCCAGCGCCCGGCCGGGGCCAGGACGCACGGGGCCGGGGCCGGGGCGCCCAGGGCCGGGGCCAGGGCCGGCAGCCGGGTGGTCGCGGTCCGCAGCGGCACGGCCGGGCCGACCCGGTTCGCCGGGCCGCCTGCGACGTGCTGTGCGCCGTGGCTGAGCGGGACGCCTACTCGAACCTGCTCCTCCCGGCCACGCTGGCCCAGCGCGGGCTGGCCGGCCGCGACGCCGCGCTGGCCACCGAGCTGACCTATGGCACGCTGCGCGGCATCGGCACCTACGATGCCGTGCTCACCGTCTGCAGCGACCGTGACCTGGCTACACTCGAGCCCGCGGTGCGCGAGATCCTGCGGCTGGGCACCCATCAATTGCTCGCCACCAGGGTGGCCCCGCACGCCGCCGTCGCCACATCGGTCGACCTGGTCCGGGACGTGGTCGGGCCGCGCCCGGCCGGCTTCGTCAACGCGGTCCTGCGGCGCGTCGCGACCCGCGACCTTGACGCCTGGCTCGAGATCGCCGCGCCGCGTCGCGCGGATGACCTCGCCGGCCACCTGGCGATCCGCTACAGCCACCCGCGATGGATCGTCGCGGCGCTTGCGGAAGCGCTGGGCGAGGATCCCGGTGGCGACCTGGCCGAGACGGAGGCCGCGCTCGCCGCCGACAGCGAGCGCCCGGGGGTGACCCTGTGCGCCGTCCCCGGCCTGACCGAGGCCGCCGAGCTCACCGCCGGGGGTGCCGCCCCCGCCCGCTGGTCGGAGTTCGGCGCCTACCTCAGCGAGGGTGACCCGGCCCGGATTCCGGCGGTAGTCCAGCGTCGGGCGGGCGTTCAGGATGAGGCCAGCCAGCTAGCGGCCATCGCTCTGACCAGGGTGGATGCCCCCGATGACAGCACCGGCGACGGCGACGGCGACGGCGGCCGGTGGCTGGACCTGTGCGCGGGCCCCGGCGGCAAGGCCCGGCTGCTAGCCGGACTGGCCGGCCGCTCCGGCGCCCGGCTCGTGGCGGCCGAGTTGCGACCGCACCGGGCCCGGCTCGTGCAGTCCGCCGTCGGCCACCACCACGGGGGCGGGCTGCCCGCTGCCGTGGTGGTGGCCGACGGGACACGGCCAGCCTGGCGGCCAGGGGCCTTCGACCGAGTCATCGCGGATGTGCCGTGCTCGGGCCTGGGTGCGCTGCGGCGCAGGCCCGAAGCCCGCTGGAGACGCTCGCCCGACAGCGTCAGCGGCCTCGCCGGCCTGCAGCGGCGGCTGCTGGCCACGGCACTGGACTCGGCCCGGCCCGGTGGGGTCGTGGCCTATGTCACCTGCTCGCCGCACGTCGCCGAGACCAGGGACGTCCTCGCGGACGTCCTGCGGACCCGGGGTGACGTCGAGGTGCTCGACGCCCCGGCGGTCCTCGCCGAGGTACCCGGCCTGGCCTGCCCCGGTCCCGACCGCCGTTACGCCCAGTTCTGGCCGCACCGGCACGGCACTGACGCCATCTTCCTGGCCTTGCTGCGACGCGCCGGCTGATCAGGGTGTCGCCGGCGCCTTGGCGAAGGCGATGCCCGGCGCCGCTGGCGGGTTAACTCCCGGCCCCGGTTAGTGCGCGGCTGCCGGGCTGGGTGACGCGGCGGCCGCCGATGTCGGCCCGCTGGCCCTGCCGGTAGCCGTCGCCGTAGCCCGAGCCGCTGTAGGTCAGCCGCGCGGTCCGGGTCACCGGGTACTCCTGCTGGACCGCGCGGCGGATCACCAGCGACCGGTCGGCCAGCACCAGCGCCGTCCGCGACGGCTCGCCGGGCGGCGCGGCCTGATCCGCGCGGGACCGCGCCGCGTCCTCGGCGGCCCGGACCCGGCCGATCACCGCCGCGGCGAACCCCAGCAGCCACGACCGCCGCCAGGCCCGCGGGCTCGCCCGGTCCGGGACCCGGGCGGCGACCAGGCCGTGCCACATCTGGATCAGCACCGAGGTATACAGCACGTCGGTGCGCTCGATGTCGGACTCGTAGCCGAACACGTGGATCCGCGGCCCGCCCGGCGCCGTGAGCATGATGCACTGGCAGCGCAAAGCCGACCCCAGCCCGCACAGCAGGTGCGCCTTCACCCGCCCCCACGGGTTATCGATCTCCACGAACCGCGACCCCGGCGCGTCAGTCTCCGGCCGCACGGCCGCCAGCAGCGCCCGGTCAATCCCGTACTTGGCCATCAGCTCCGCGGCCTTGGCCGTCAGCGCCTCCGCCTCATGCGTCGTGCAGCTCTCGTCTTCTGCCTTCGCCAGCAGCTTGCGTACCCGGTCCAGCAGCCTGTCCGGTGCCTCGGTAGTCAAGTGGAGTCTCCTCGCCAGTCGGGGATTCGAATACAACATCGAACGGTAGCGGCGGGCAGTGACATTCGGGTCGGCCGTGGCCCCGGGGGGCTGCTGTCGCCTCGGCGGGGCTGGTCTCGGCGGGCGCGGCCCCAGCCGTCACCGAGAGGCTATCGCCGCGGATGACGCCTGGCTGGCCAGCGCGCGAGCGAAGAACCTGCCGACGTCTTACACTCGGCTCTGAGATGACGGTACTGACATGACGGTGCAGATTGCGCCCAGCCTGCTGGCTTCGGATTTTGCCCGGCTCGCCGATGAGGCGGAGACGGTCGCGGCCGTCGCCGACTGGCTGCACGTCGACGTGATGGACGGCCACTTCGTGCCGAACCTGACGATTGGCCTGCCCGTGGTCGAGGCGCTGCTGCGGCACGCGCGCCTGCCCCTGGACTGCCACCTCATGATCGAGGACCCCGATCGCTGGGCACCTTCCTACGCCGAGGCGGGCGCGCGAAACGTCACCATCCACGCCGAGGCGGCCAGCGCGCCGGTCCGGACCCTGCGGGCCATCAGGGCCGCGGGCGCCCGCGCCGGGCTGGCCATCAACCCCGGGACCGCGGTCGAGCCCTATGCCGATCTGCTGCCCGAGATGGACATGCTGCTGCTGATGACCATCGAGCCAGGGTTCGGCGGCCAGCCCTTCCTCGACCTGGTCCTGCCGAAGATCCGCCGGGCGCGCGACCTCGTCAGCGCCGGCGGCGGGTCGGTCTGGCTGCAGGTCGACGGCGGCGTGACCGAGGAGACGATCGGCCGCTGTGCCGAGGCCGGCGCCGACGTGTTCGTGGCGGGGTCGGCCGTGTTCGGCTCGGATGACCCGGCCAGCCGGGTGAAGGCGCTGCGCGCCGCCGCCGGGCCGGGCCAGCCGGCTGCCTGACCGGCTTCCTGCCATCGGCGGCTCAGGGCTCGGGACGCGGCCTGGGCGGCTCCGCCACGTCATAACCGTGACGGGCCGTAGCTACCTGATCAGGCGGACACGTATAGGCAAGTCGAGGTCGGCCCATACGCGGTCGGCGGTCAGGACCTCGGCGGGCGCACTCCGGACTGTCAGGGCCAGGCAGCAGCGATCGCCCAGCGACAGTGAGCGGCCGCCGGCGAGGGAGCGCATCGCGCCGGCCAATTCTGCGTCCTGCTCGAGAACAGGCTCAATCTTCACTCCAGCGGCCGCGAGCAGTTCGCGAACCCGGCTGACGTCGATGTCGACGTCGATCAGTTTCCCGATGACCTCAGCCAGGTTTGCCGCGCCGAGAGACGCTGAACTCAGCTCGCCAGCCACGAGGTCGGCACCAGGCTCATCGTGGATGAGGGCCAGCACCGCGGAGGCGTCGAGGATTGTCATTCCTCGGCTGCGGCGAGGCGGCGTTCGGCGAGTAGTTCGTCAACGAGCGAGCGGGTTTTCGGGACGCTGGCTCCCAGGCCTCGCAATTCGGCCACGGCGTCGAGCGGCCGCTCGAGCACGAGTCTTTGTCCGGTCAGATGGAGGTGCAGGCGGTCGCCGGGGGCGAGGCCCAGGGCGACCCGGATATCGGCGGGGATGACAAGGCGGCCCTGCTGGCCGAGTATCAACGTGGCATCCATATCTTAATCATGCCACATCCTTCTGTTTGATGCCACGTGCTGCAGTGCTTCGCTGTAAGTAACTTGCGTGACTAAGCGCTGGGTAACCGGATCCGCGAGAATCACGGCGTCCTGTCGATTCCCGGGATCCCGTTCGTCGGGACCTGTACAAGACCAGAAATGCCAAGCTCGAGGAGGCTCTGATGGCGAAGTACCTAGTCCTGATTTATGAGGACGAGAGCGCGTACATCGACCCGACGCCGCAGGTGTGGCAGGAGGCGATGGAGGCCCACGGCAGGTTCGCCAAGCAGGTGGCGGAGAAGGGCGGCGAGATCCTTGGCGGCGACGCGCTGCAGCCGACGGCTACCGCCACCTCGATCCGCGGCGACATCGTCACGGACGGGCCGTTCGCCGAGACCAAGGAGGCGCTCGGGGGTTACTACATGATCGAGGCCCGTGACCTCGATCACGCGCTCGACATCGCCAAGCTGTGCCCGGCTCCCTACGGGGGCGTGGAGGTGCGGCCGGTGATGGACACCTCGGGCGGGTAAGCAGGTCTCGTGACCGACCACGGGAGTCCGGAAGCGGGCGCGGGAGCCGGCAGCTCGCCGGCCCCCGTGCGCCCGGACGCCCCCGTGCGCCCGGACGCCCCCGCGCGCCCGGACGCCGCCGCTCGCTCCGAAGCCGCCAGCCCCGACGCCGGGGCGGCCGTGGCCGAGGCGCACCGCCGCGAGTGGGCGTTCGTGCTCGCGGCGACCGCGCGCGTGGTGCGGGACCTCGACATCGCCGAGGAATGCGTTCAGGACGCCTACGTCGCGGCGCTGGACGCCTGGTCGCGCCGGGGCGTGCCGGACAATCCGGCTGCGTGGCTCACCACGGCGGCCCGCCGCAAGGCGCTGGACACCCTGCGCCGGGACAAGACGCTGCGCGCCAAGCTGCCCCTACTCGTGGAGCCAGAGCCAGAGCCAGAGCCGGAACCCGAGCCGCGGCCGGCCGGCGCCGGGCAGGACGACGTGATCGGCGACGACCGCCTCCGCCTCGTCTTCACCTGCTGCCATCCAGCGCTGGCCAGGGAGGCGCAGGTCGCGCTCACGCTGCGGCTGGTATGCGGCCTGACGACCGCCGAGATCGCCGGCGCGTTCCTGGTGCCGGAGGCGACCATGGCCGCGCGGGTCACCCGGGCGAAGAAGAAGATCTCGGCCGCCCGGATCGCCTACCGGGTGCCCGCCGCGCCGGAGCTTCCGGACCGGCTGGACGCGGTGCTGACGGTGATCCACCTGCTGTACACGACCGGGCACACGGCGCCCGGGGGCGCTGACCTGGTCCGTGACGACCTGGCGGATCGCGCGATCGGGCTGGCCAGGATGGTCCTGGAGCTGATGCCGGACGAGCGGGAGATCCGCGGGCTGCTGGCGCTGCTGCTGCTGACCCACGCCCGGCGGCCCGCCCGGCTGGACGCGGCCGGCCGGCTGCTTCTGCTGGCGGAGCAGGACCGGACGCGCTGGGATCAGGCGGCCATCGCCGAGGGCACCGGGCTCGTGATCAGCGCGCTGCGCGGCGGACGGCCGGGCCGGTTCGCGCTGCAGGCGGCCATCGCCGCGGTCCATGCCGAGGCGCCGAGCTACGACGCGACCGACTGGCGGCAGCTGCTGGGGCTCTACGACGAGCTGCTGAAGGCGTGGCCCTCGCCGGTCGTGGCGCTGAACCGGGCCGTGGTGCTGGCGATGGTGGCCGGCCCGGCGGCGGGGCTGGCCCAGATCGCCGAACTGGAGGCGCAGGACAACCGGCTGGCGGGCTACCGGTACCTGCCCGCGGCCAAGGCGGACCTGCTCCGCCGCGAGGGGCG
>DATKRH010000245.1:0-2880 GCA_035532295.1 Streptosporangiaceae bacterium | reverse complement strand
CGTCCTGGCTGGCACATGAGCACGCGCTGCGGGAAGAAACCGTGACGCTCGACCCTGGCAACGACCCTGCGCTGCGGTCCCTGCACGCTGAAGGACTGAAGTCCCTGCAGTGGACCGCCCTGCTCCGCCGCGTCCTGGCAGTCGCAACCAACCCTCAGTAACCTCCACTTCATGCCGGATCTACCGAGACAACGAGCGGACGGGCCAGGTCAACTGAGACTGCGCCAGCTCAACTGGGACAGGATAGACACGCCCCGACCGCCCCGACCGCCCGGACCGCGCACACGGACCAGGTATTCAGACAGTTCCAATAACCAACTGTGCCATTAGATGGCGGAGCCCGCACCGGGGCGCCGCTGGCCATCCAGGTCGCCGACCGCTGGCACCTGTGGCACAACCTTGGTGACGCCGTGGAGCGCGCCGTCGCCCGGCACCGCCGCTGCCTGCGCGCGGCCGCCGGGGAGGCGGCCGAAACCGGGACGGCCCCAGCAGCCGGGCCGGTCTCGGCACCTCGCGGAGGCCGCGTGCCCGAGCGGACCCGCCAGCGTCACGCGGTCACGACGCCTACCTGCGCGAACGGTGGAACGCCGGATGCACCGACGCCACCCGCCTGTGGCACGAGATCCGGGCGCGCGGCTACCCCGGCGGCTACTCCCTGGTCCGCGAATACCTGGCCCCGTTCCGCGGCGCCACCGCTATCCCGGCACCCGCCCCGCCGCCGCCGAAGCCCCGGAAGGTCGCGGCCTGGATCATGACCCGCCCCGGCAACCTCACCGCTGGCGACCAGTCCAGCCTCGACGCGATCCTCACCGGCTGCCCGGAACTGACCGCGCTCACCGCCCACGTCCGGACGTTCGCCCGCATCATGACCGAACTGCGCGGAAAGGACCTGGAGAAATGGATCACCGCCGTCCTGGCCACCAGCGGGCAGCCCGAACTGCGGTCCTTCATCACCGGCCTGCGCCGCGACCAGGGCGTCGTCACCGCCGGGCTGACCCTCCGCTGGAACTCCGGCGTAGTAGAAAGCCATGTCAACCGCATCAAGATGATCAAAAGACAGATGTACGGCCGCGCCGGCCCCGACCTGCTCCGACGCCGCATCCTCCTATCGCGCTAGCCGCCACCGGCCCCTTCACGGAAAGTGGGCCAGAGCCAATTTTCAGCCGCCGTTGACATCATGCCGTCCACGGACAGCGGCGTCAGCGCAGCTACCCTCCGGGCTGGCCATGCAACGCCACAAGTGCGTGCATGTGGAGGTAGGACACGGTCCCGGCGATCAGCGCTAGCGGTGCCATGCAGCCGGTCGTCGTCCATCTGATCCAGCGGTCCCCGCGCCCGGTCATCGCCGGGCCCCAAGCGCCAGCTCACCGGTTACTACAATTGGCTTTTCGGAGCGCCCGCTCTCGGACACAGTAAATCCCCATAATCGGCTGGTTTCGGGTGCGCCTAGACGGCACCCGAGTGTGGCTTCCAGCCAGAGCGGGCGCTCTGCTTTTCGTTGTCTTCCTTCCCGCTCGCTGGTGCCGCCGGAGTACCCGCGAGCGCGGCCGACTGCTATAGCTATACGGCTAGGATCACCAGGCGTCGTAGAGGGCCTGGTGGCGAGTGCGCGGGGCCTTCGGTTCGAAGTCGTCCAGGTCGACGCCGGCGTTCGCGGTCTTGACGATCTCCCTGGCGGTTGCGCGCAACTCGGCGCGGTGACCGTGTTCAGCGGCGCTGGCGGCCTCGCCGATGAACCGGCCGCCATAAGCGCGCGGGTAGTGATAGGCGGCGAGAACATGGCGGATTCGGTGCGGTCGCGGGCGCCGGCCCTCGCGGTCGGCGGCGGCCAGGTCTGCGCGGGAGTAGCGCAGGTCGGCGACAACGTTGAAGGTCCAGGGCCGCCACCAGCCACGCCAGCCGTCAAGGCCGGCTGCCAGGGCGCGCTGGCGTTGCCATCGGAGAGAGTGAACCGTGCGGGACATGCCGGCCTCAGGGCGGGCCGCCGGTCTTTCCGGCGTGGCCGCCCTACGGCTCGGCACCGCCCGAATGACCCAGGAGATGTGATCTCATGTCAGGTGCCGATGATTCCACCGTCATGCCGCCGATTCCACCGAATTTCGCCGCGCGGGCGGGATGTGCGGCACGGGCTGGTTCGCTATAGCCAGCCGTTCGCCGATGCGCTGGATACAGGAGCGCAGGCGCTGGGCTGCAACACCACGCGAAGACCACATGCTAGCTAACATGCTAGTTGGCATGTCAGGAGCACACGGGAGATGCGGTGCTTGACGCGGAACTCGCGGAGATTGTCCGCAACCTCCGCGACATCGGAGCCGACATCGCGGACGCTGAGGCGAAGAAGGCCCAGGGCGATCTGCCCAGGTCCCTGCGCGAGACGCTGTCGGCCTTCTCCAACACTCGCGGCGGGGTGATCATCCTCGGACTCGATGAGGAACAAGGCTTCTCGGTTACCAGCGCCCAGGATCCCGCGAAACTGGCAGCCGACTTCGGGTCGATGTGCTCGTCGGAGATGGAGCACCGTGCGGCCGCTGATAGGGATCCACCGCTTTGAGGGAGACCTAGTCCTCGTGGCCGAGATTCCCGAACTCGATCCAGCTCAGAAGCCGTGCTTCTACAAGGGTGCCGGGATCACCAAGGGCAGCTTCATCCGCGTCAGCGACGGCGACCGGCGGCTTTCCACCTACGAAGTTCAGATCATGCTCTCTTCGCGGGGTCAGCCCCGTGAAGACGAACAGGCTGTACCCGGCGTCGGAGCGGACAGCCTCGACGCGCCTCGCCGTCCCGCGGCGCGCCAACGGTCCTGATCCAGAACCACCCCTCGGTGTCCACAAGCACGAATCTAGCGGCGATCGGCGCGAACATCCGCTGATGCCGCTCCTG
>DATKRH010000244.1:0-4129 GCA_035532295.1 Streptosporangiaceae bacterium | reverse complement strand
TTCATGGTGGGCCCGGACCTCGATCGCCAGCATCGTACCGGCGTGGAGCCCGTCGTTGAGCGGGATGGTCCGTTGGCTGAGCGAAACCGGGAAGGGACCGGGCGACCGGGTGTCCGCACGAGCCGCAGGCTGGGCTGCGGGTGTCATCCGCCAGCGGCATGGGACCAGGTTGAGGGGTTTTCCGCCATGAGCATGGGACCACCCGGTCGCCAGTAGTGGGACCAGCGGCGCGGTGCGTCGCTTGTCCCGCGTCATCCCGGTTTGATCTTCGCCAGTCGAGTGACTGGAGGTCGCCGGGATGGTGTACCGGGAGGTGTCAGTGATCGAGATTCGGGAAGCGCTACGGGCCTGGCTCGCGGGGAAGAGCGAGCGGGCGGTGGCCGCGCAGGCGGGCGTCGACCGCAAGACCAGCAAGCGTTACGTGACGGCCGCGGTGGCGGCCGGCCTGTCCCGCGGGGGAGGCGAGAAGCAGCTCACCGATGAGCTGATCGGGCAGGTCGTGTCGGTGGTGCGGCCGGTGCGGCCGGACGGGCACGGCCAGGGCTGGGCGGAGCTGGAGGCCCGCCGGGAGCAGATCGCGAAGTGGGTCGAGGGCGGCGTGCCGGTGGTGAAGATCGGGATCTTGCTGGCCCGCCAGGGTGTGGTGGTGGCGGAGCGGACGCTGCACCGGTTCGCGGCCGAGCGGTGCGGGGCTGCGGGCAGCAAGGTGACCACGCCGGTCGATGACGGGCCGCCGGGCGGTGAGCTGCAGATCGATTTCGGGGATCTGGGGCTGATCCCGGCCGGCGACGGCAGGCGGCGCAAGCTGCGGGCGCTGGTGTTCACCGCCTGCTTCTCCCGGTACATGTTCGTGTACCTGACGTTCTCGATGACGCTGGAGGAGGTCATCGCCGGCTGCGAGGACGCCTGGCAGTTTTTCTCAGGGGTGTTCCGCGTGGTCGTCCCGGACAACATGAGCCCGGTTGTGGCCAGCGCCGATGCGGTGAACCCGCGGCTGACCCGCGAGTGGCTGGAGTACTCCCAGTCGCGGGGGTTCGTCACCGACCCGGCCCGGGTCCGTCATCCCCGCGACAAGCCGCGGGTCGAGGCCGGCGTGAAATTCGTGCAGGGGAATTTCTTCGCCGGGGAGAGCTTCCTGGACTTGGCGGACGCGCGGTCGAAGATGGCCGCGTGGCTGGGGGTCGCGAACGCCCGGGTGCACGGCACTACCCGGCAGGTGCCCGCGGTGATCTTCGCCGCGCAGGAGGCGCCGTGCCTGCTGCCGGCCCCCGCCGGGCGCTACCAGGTGCCGTACTGGGCGCAGGTGAAGGTCCACGTCGACTACCACATCCAGGTCGCCCGGGCGCTGTACTCGGTGCCGTGGCGTCACGTCGGCGCGCAGGTGATGGCCCGCGCCGATGAGCACCTGGTGAAGGTGTACCTGCGCGACCAGCTGATCAAGACCCATCCGCGGAAGCACCCCGGCGGCCGGTCCACCGACACCGCGGACATGCCGCCCGGAGTCGAGGGATATGCCACCCGGACCGTGGACCGCATGGTCGCCCAGGCGGCCAGCTACGGCCCGGCCACCGGGATCTACGCGCGGCGGCTGCTGGACGGCGACGCGCCGTGGATGATGATGCGGTCGGTCTACCGGCTGATCGGGCTGGCGAAACGCTACGGCCCCCAGGCGGCCGAGGCGGCCTGCGCGCGGGCACTGGACGTCGACGTCATCAGCGTCTCCAAGATCGAGTCGATGCTGAAGAACGCCACCGAGAACACCCCGCCGGCGGACGGCCTCGCCGCCGGGGCCGGCGCCGGGCCGGGCCGGTTCGCCCGTGACGCGGCCGAGTACGCCACCGCGACCGGGATACGGCTGCAGGTCGTGGACGGCGGCAGCGGCCCCGGCGGCGGCCGGTCCTGACCTGCCCCGCGCCATCTGCCCGCCGCCGGAAAGCACGCCGCCGGGCGCGCGGCTCATCCCTTTTCCCCTATTTCTTTTCATTCCTTTTCTTCTCCCGAGCGGAAAAGAAAAAGAAAGGTCTCTGCCATGACCAGCCAGATCCCTGACCAGATACCACTGCCCGGCCCGCTCAACGGGGCGCCGCCCGACGCAGACGGCGCACGCCGCTGCAAGCAGCCCGGATGCGGCGCCCAGCTGCCCGCCGCCACCGGGCGCGGGGCACCCCGCCTGTTCTGCAGCCCTGCGTGCTCACGCAAGTGGCACAACGACAACCGCCTCACCGCCGACGCCGCCGGGCAGCAGCAGGCCGCCGCCGCCGGCCCGCTGGCCGGACTGCAGCAGCTGCTCACCCAGGCCGCTGAACTGGCCGGCGCTGCCGCCGCCCAGCTGGCCGCCGCCGACCCCGGCCGGGTCTCCGCCGCGCTGGCCACCGCGGACGCCGCCCGCCGCCAGGCCCAGGCCGAAACCGCCGTCGCCCTCGCCCAGGCTGCCGGAGCCGTCCAGGCCGCCGAGGCCGCTACCGCGGCGATGCACGCCGCCCGGCACGATGCCCAGGCCGCACTGGAGGCCGCTGACCAGGCCCGCGCCGACGCGGATGCCGCCGACGCCCGCACCCAGGCCATCCGCGGCCAGGCAGACGCCCAGATCACCGAGATCCGCCGGCAAGCCGAGGCAGACATCAGCGCCGCCCGCGACGGCACCCGCGCCGCGCATGCTGACCGGGACGCCGCCCTGTCCGCCGCTGACCAGGCACGCCACCACGCCGGCACCGAGATCAGCCGGGCCCGGCAAGCCGAAGCCGACGCCCGCGCCGAAAACGACCACGTCCGCGCCGACGCCGCCCGCGAACGCGACGCCCAGGCCGCCGCCTGCGCCGCCCAGCTGCACGCCATCCAGTCCCTCGCCGACACCTGGCGCGCCCGCGCCGAGCACGCCGAGCAGCAGCTCGACCTCGAACGCGACCACCAGCGCCGCCTCACGGCCCGGCCCGGCACCGCCACCGACGGCAACGGCAACCCCGGCGACGGCACGCCCGCAGCCAGGACCAGCACCCGGCCAGCCGCCACCAGTGCCACCAGGGCCACCAGGGCCACCGCCCGCGGCGGCCAGACCTAACCCCGTGCCGCGGGCAGGGACCGCCGCCCCTGCCCGCGCCCATCCACCTGACACGGAAAGGACCACGCCATGTCTTCGCTGACCGACCCGCTCGACCCCGACCTCAAAGCCACCCTGCGCGCCCTCAAGCTCGGCAAGCTCGCCGCCACCCTCCCCGAGCGGCTCACCCTCGCCCGCCAGGACAACTTGCCCCACGCCGACTTCCTCCAGCTCGTCCTGTCCGACGAAGTCGCCCGCCGCGAAGCCGGGTCCATCGCCCTGCGCGCCAAGAACGCCGGCCTCGACCCCGCCATGCGCACCGAAACCTGGGATCCCAGCGCCAGCATCCGCTACGACCAGCGGCTCTGGAACGAGCTGGTCTCCCTGCGGTTCCTCGACGGCCCCCACGGCGCCCTGATCCTGGGTCCCGTCGGCGTGGGCAAGACACACCTGGCCACCGCCCTGGGCCACATCGCCGTCCGCCGCCGCCGCACCGTTCACATGGCCCGCGCCGACAAGCTCTTCAAGCGCCTCACCGCAGCCCGCCTCGACAACACCCTGGACTACGAATACCGCCGCCTGACCACCGTCGACCTGCTCATCATCGATGATTTCGCCCTCCAGCCCCTCACCCCGGCCCAGACCACCGACTTCTACGAGATCATCACCGAACGCCACCGCAAGGCCTCCACCGTCGTCACCTCCAACCGCGACGCCAGCGAATGGCTCCCCCTCATGACCGACCCGCTACTGGCCCAGTCAGCCATCGACCGGCTCACCTCCACCTGCCACGAACTCATCGTCGAAGGCGACTCCTACCGCCGCCGCCAGCGCCCCGCCGCACCCCCGGTTGACGACCCCGCCCCAGCCACACCATGATGCTCACGTAACCCGGCCAGGTGGTCCCTAGGTCGTGGCGAGCCGCTGGTCCCATCTCGCTGGCGGGTGACAGCCAGGTAGCGGGCCGATCTGGTGATCTGGTAGAGCAGCAGCGCGGCCTTGATGTAGCTGGCGCCGGTCTCCAAGGTCTTGAGCCTGTTGTAGCCGCCGCCGGGCTGCTGGTACAGGACGCTGGGGCAGGCGCCAAGCGCG
>DATKRH010000243.1:0-37641 GCA_035532295.1 Streptosporangiaceae bacterium | reverse complement strand
TCTGCCTGCCAGCGACACCCAGGCACCGCAGCCAACCAGCAGCGTCCCGTCTCGTCGCAGCAGCACCCGTTCACCTTCAGGCTCGAGGCCAATGACAACCAGGATCCGGGGCGTCGATGCGTTCGTCTTGCGGAGCTTGTTCAGGCCGAAGAAGTTCTTGTCAGCTCGGAGCCGTTTAGGCAACCAGCTTGACTTGATGTGGCAAGCAGGTAGCCTTACGCTGCGAAGCGCCGGGAACTGCTGGCCCAGATGGCGAGAATCGCTAAGGATCATGGTATTGCCTTCGACCAGGACCATCCTGTCCATGGCGGTAATCACGACAAGTTCTTCGTCGGCGGCCGCCCGGTGGTAGTGCCGCGTCATAACGAGATCGTCGAGTACACCGCCTGGGGGATCTTGAGGACCTTCGAGCGGATGTGCGCTGAGCACGGCGGGGAGGAGCGCTGATGGCAGACCGGAGCTTCAAGGTCACCGCGCACCGCAGCCAGGGCTGGTGGGCGCTGGAAGTCACCGGCGACGGCCTGGAGTATCCGGCCTACACCCAGGCCCGGCGGCTGGATCAGGCCGAGGACATGGTCCGGGATCTCCTGGCCCTGCACTTTGACATCAGCGGGGGCGAGGTCGGCGGGCTGGAGATCGTACCGGTTCTGGACGGGGCCCTGGCCGACGAACTGAGCCAGACCCGGCAGGCCCGCGAGCAGGCCGAGAAGCTGCGCGCCGACGCCACGGCCCAGACCCGGCAGACGGCCAAGCACCTCAGGGAGCAGGGCCTGGCCCAGCGCGACATCAGCATCCTCCTGGGCGTGTCGCACCAGGCCGTCAGCCAGCTCCTCGCCAGCTGACCGCACTACTCATCCCGGCGGCCAATCCAGCATGGAAGTCTGCGCTCGGCGGGCCGCCGAGCCGGAGACGATTCGAGATCAGCCATTCTCATTTAGCGAGCGGGCCTGTCCGAGTCTGACTGACCTTCTGCAAGGGCGGCAAGAACCGACGACCGGCAGGCAGGGCCCGACGCCGGCCGTGACAGGAACACCCTCTGAGCTCCGTGTCAAGGATCATCTCGACTACCCAGCGCCGAGTGAACACCTCACCGTGCTGTACGGCCTCCTGCAACGACTCCGGCAAGGCCAACGAGTCCAGGCCGAACGGCTCACGAGTTGCCATGGCCCTGACTGTAGCCGGGGAACTGCGGCGCGCGACGCATGGACACAGGCGCAGGCAGCGCGTGTGACCCACCTGGCAGGCTGTCGCGGGCCGATCTGAGCAGGCACCTGGCCGTGCTGATCTACAGCGCGGGCTCGAGTGGCAGAACCAGGCCATAGATCCAGTCTGTCAGCGCGTAGACGTGAAATTGCTGCGGTAGGCCGGTTCCACCCGCTGTATCGTCTGTGGCCGTACCGGCATGTCACCTGATCGCTGTCGTGGTGTCAGTTCGGTCGGCAGCGCAGGTGAGGAGGGCGGCCTAGCCACGGTGGCGTCGATGTTGAAGATCACTACCCGGAACGCGCGGTTCCAGCAGTGGCAGGCGTTGCTGACGAACAGGGCCAAGCGGCAGCGCTCCGGTGAGTTCCTCGTGCAGGGGGTCCGGCCGATCACGGTGGCCGTGGAACGAGGGTGGGAGTTCCATGCGCTGCTGTACCCGGATGGGCTGGCGTTGTCCTCGTGGGGGCGGGACATTCTCGCCAAGGTCGAGGCTCCCCGTATGGCGCTGGCGCCGGAGCTGATGCGTGAACTCGGCGAGAAGGACGAGGAGTCACCGGAGCTGCTCGCTGTCGCGCGGCTGCCCGAGGACAAGCTGGACCGGATACCGGCTGCGGCGGACATGCTTGTTGTGGTCTTCGACCGGCCCGCCGCGCCTGGGAACATCGGCACCCTTGTGCGGTCCGCTGATGCTTTCGGGGCTAGCGGTGTGATCATCACCGGTCACGCCGCGGACCCCTATGATCCCAGGGCGGTGCGGGCCAGCACCGGATCGTTGTTCGCGATCCCGGTAGTCCGGGTCGCGAGCCACCGGGAAGTCCTCTCTTGGGTGGCCGACATGCGCGGGCACGGGGTGAGCGCCGAGATCGTGGGCACGGACGAACACGGCGCTGTGGACGTTGCCAGTCACGCCTTCACCGGCCCGAGCCTCATCGTGATCGGCAACGAGACACGCGGGCTGAGCGCGGCCTGGCGGGAGAGCTGCGGCCAGACCGTCCGCATTCCCATTACCGGCACCGCCAGCTCGCTGAACGCGGCAACCGCGGCGACGGTGGTCTTGTATGAGGCCGCGCGGCAACGAGCCCTGGCGGCGCGCCCTGCCGAAGGTGGCGTGCGCGGATGACAGGCGAGTTCGCGCTCCTCTGCTGGCACCAGCGCGCCTGCCGCGGCGGACCCAGGTGAGGAAACCATGAAAATCGCGCAGGTCAACCCGCCATTCCGGCTCCCCTCGGACCCCACTCAGTGGATCACGGTGCCTCCGCAGGGCTATGGGGGCATCCAATGGGTGGTGGCGACTTTGATTGACGGGTTGCTCGCCGCCCGATGCGAGGTCGTATTGCTCGGCGCTCCGGGCAGCCCGTCGGTGAAGGGCTTGTCTGTCACGGACGTGACCGACAGCCTGGCGGTAGCTGACTGGCTCGCGGGGAACCGCGTCGATGTGGTGCATGACCACACCAACGGCGATCTGCTGCCTACGCGGGTGACCGCGCCTATGCTCAGCACCTTTCATCTCACCGGCGCTCCCCGCCGCCGGGCCAATTGCGTTTACGTCTCCCGGGCGCAGCGGGCGCTGGCGGGGTCGGCTGGGGCGCCGGCCATAGCTCTTCCGGTGAATCCGAGCCGGTACCTGTTCAGCAGCCGCAAGCGGGACTACCTGTTGTTCCTGGGCCGGGTCTCACGGCACAAGGGGGCGAAGGAGGCCGCCGCGTTCGCCGCAGCGGCCGGTTTACCGCTGTGGATGGCCGGCCCAAGCTGGGAGCCTGACTACCTCGCTGAGGTCCTCAACAGCTATCCGGGGACGGTTGAGTATCTGGGCGAGGTCGGAGGGCCTCAACGGCTGGAATATATCGCTCATGCCCGCGCGGTGCTCGTCATGTCGCAGCCGGTCCCAGGGCCGTTCGGTGAGGTGTGGAGCGAGCCGGGCGCGACAGTCGTGTCGGAAGCGGCTGTGAGCGGCACGCCAGTAGTTTCGACAGGCAATGGCTGCCTGCCCGAGATTGTGCCCGGCGTAGGGGCTGTCCTGCCGGACGGGACGCTGGAGGGCATGACAGCGTCAGACGCGGAGAAGATCCTTGCCGGATTGCCTGACGCGGCCGAGGTGAGGGCCGTTGCGCTGGAGCGGTGGGGTCATGAGCGTGTCGCCCGCCGGTACATCCATGCCTACGAGCGCGTGTCGCGCGGTGAGACCTGGCTGTGAAGGCTCAAGCCATCTGGGCACCAGGCCATCCGTCTTCCTCAGTCAGCAGGTCAGCGAGGTGGCTCACGCCGTCGATGACATACTCGGTCTCGCCGGCGGCAGGCAGAGGCGGGACGGAACGCAGCCTTCGGTAGGCGTCCACGATTGGTGGGTCCACCCATACGGGTGGCCGCCAGCGGTGGTCCGGCAGAACAAAGGCCACGGCGCACCCGCAGGCGCGGGCCGGAATGACGTCATGGTCGACCCTGTTCCCGGCCACGAGCGCGTCCGTGGGCGGGGACGCCAGGTGTTCCAGCGCCCAGGTGAGCAGTCTGAGATCAGGTTTGGCGAAGCCGACGAGCGAGTCCAGGGCGATGAGCCGGAGGCGGTCATCCAGGCCTAGCGCCGCGAGCACTTCGGCGCATTGAGGTGGCTGGTTGGCCACCACGCAGACGGCACGGTGCTCTGCGAGCCGCCGCACGCCTTCCACCGCTCCGGGAATCGGCTGCGCCAGTTCCAGCCACCGGCCTTGCACGGCCAGCCACGATTCCCGGGCGAGGGGTGAAAGAAAGACGTTGCCTGGGCCAGCGCCGCGGCGCTCGTAGAAGCGCTCCATGTGGTCGAGCACCCGGTCAAGGGTGAACCCTGGATCAGCCGCTCTCGCGCGCTCCCAGACGAGCTTGACCCAGGCCAGGTCAAAGGGCTCGTCGTAGTAGATGACACCTCCCACGTCGAGGAGGACGACAGGGTGCCGCCGATCGCTCATCAGGTCCCGGCGGCCCTTCGCTCGCTGCCGCTCTCCGTGCCGCCCAGCCTGTCCTGTATCCAGCCGACCCAAGCCGCTGACCGCTCTTGCGGCACTTCCAGCTCCAGGTTCGACACGAGGTCCGCTGGCCCGTGGGCGCGCGCCCACTTCGCCGTTTTGGCCAGTCCGGCGCGCAGATCGGTCTCCGGCCACTCTCCGAGGAGTTTCCGCGCCCAAGCGCTGTCGGTGTAGGCGCGGTGGACTTCGTGCCGGGCTGGCAAGTGCACGATGGGGTGGTTGGGCGCGCCCATGACGTCCCGGACGATGTGCGCGAGGTTCAGCACCGTCGAGGTCGCCGAGGAGCCGACGTTGAGGACGTGACCCCACGCGTCGCGTCGCTCCGCCGAGGCCAGGAAGGTTCCGACGATGTCGCCGACGTAGGTGAACGCCCGGATCTGCCCTCCGTCGCCGTACACGCTGATGGGCTCGCCGCGCATCACCTGGTTGAGGAAGATGGCGACCGCGTTGCGGTATGGGTCGCTCATGTTCTGCCATTCGCCGTAGACGTTGTGCATGCGCAGGGCGAAGTACGGGAGCCCTTGCAGGCGCATGGTGATGTCGAGTTCTCGCTCGACGGCGAGCTTGGCGTTGCCGTAACTGTCGACCGGGATCGGCTGGTCGCGCTCGCGCATCGGGGGCTCGGCCCGGCCGTAGACGGCCACGGACGAGGCGAAGCCGAAGAAGTCCAGTTTCGAGGCGAGCGCGGCGTTGATCAAGTTGACGCTGCCGAGCATGTTCGTCACGTAGTTGTGCCGCTTCACGGCGTGGCTGATGCCTTCCGCCGCGAATGCCGCGAGGTGGAACACGCCGTTGAATTGAAACGATGTGAACACCTCGGCCACCAGCCGTTCGTCGGCGACGGAGCCGACTATGAGCGTCGCGGTCCCGGGTACCCGGTCGCGGGTCCCGCCGCTGAGGTTGTCGAGAACGACCACATCGTGTCCGCGTTCGAGCAGTTTCTCGGTGAGGTGGGAGCCGATGAAGCCGGCTCCGCCGGTCACCAGGTACCTTGCCATTCGGGGGCTCCATTCCTTTGGTGGTCCGGTTGGACGGGAAGAGGACGGTCACGGAATCGCGGGTGCGCTTCCTGCCGGGCTCCGGCATGCGCCGACCCGGAGGACGGTGTCTTCGGGCCGGCGGTGCGACCGGGTGACACGGAGGGTTTCCGGTAGCCGCCCGACCGCCAGCATCATGATCACCACTTCCCAGTCCGGGATGTCGGTGACTGCCCGCAGGCGCCGGTCGGCAGCACTTTCGACTGACCAGTTCAAGCAGCACGTGCCGAGCCCGGCGGCGTGGAAGGCGTAGATCAGGGACATGGCGAACATGCCTCCGTCGATCCATGCCTGGTTGCGTTCGCCCAGGTAAACGAAGGCGCGCAGGTCGGCGCTGATCACTAGGACGTGGCTGGCGGTGTGCCCGAAGCCGCTGTTGCCGTTCTGGCAGGCCAGCACGGCCTCGGCTTGAGCCCCGCGGGGGAAGGCCTGGACACGCCAGCTCTGGCGGTTGCAGACCGATGGCGTCGTCTGGGCGGACCGCACCGCTGCCATCAGTTCCTGCCACGTCACGGGCTCGGCAGCGAAGTCGCGGATCGTATGGCGGGAGGTGAAGAAGTCGGGCGAGGCGAGCGCCCCGCCACGCTGGATGGCTTGCCTGGTCACCGTCGTGGTGCCGCCTGCCCCGTCGCCCTGGGTGAGGGCGGGCCGCAGCGCGGCGACTTGGGCCGCCAGCGCCGGCGCCCAGTCCGGTGGTGGCGGCTGGCTGGCGGTGTGCCTGTTCAGGTACTCGCGGAGGGCCTCCACGGCGGCGTGGATCGTCTCCCGGTCGCCGCTGAACCGCTGGTACAGGTCGATGTTGCGGGCAAGGCGCTCGGCTGTGGTCCGCCCGGACCAGGGCCGCGGCGCGGGCACCGATAGCCCTTTCTCGATGCGGTGCGCGTCCATCGTGACGAGAGCGCGCAAAGATGCCATCCGCCGGGGGACGATCGCGGCGGAGTGCCTGAGAAACCGCGACGCGTCGTAGCGGTACTCTCCTGCCGCCCGCGCGATCCGGGCAAACCGGTGATCGTGCCGCCCGTCGGTCGCGGGCCGCGCTGGCAACCTCGCGTGCTCGCGCGCCTCGGCCCTGGCCGTCATCGCGTCCCGCCCATCGCCTGCCATGCCAGGGCGAAGTTTTCCCTCGCGCGCCCCAGGACCAGCGGCAAGCGCTCGCGGAGGTGGCGGCGAAGATCCTCAATGTCGAGGTTGCCGAGGAGCCGCCTCGCGGCGGCCTCGTCGCTGACAAACGCCCGCACATCAATGTGGACATCCTCAGGCGAGATCGCGGGGCCGTAAGCACCGGCGAGAACACCAGCGAACTTGGGTGAGTAGCCGATGGCGACGGTGGGCACCGCCGAGGACAGCCCTGCGATGGCCGCGTGGAGACGCTCCGCGATCAGCAGGGCCGAGCGGCTCACGACGCCCTTATATTCAGCGGCGGTCAGCCCGCCGGACAGCGGGCGCAGCCCGCCGGCTGCCGCGGCGGCGAGTTCGGCGACAAGGCGGCGGTCGTCGTTGGCCGGGCGGGAGTCATGCACATGCGGTATCGCGACGATTGGGAGTCCCCATTTCCGTCTCAGCTCGCCGGTTAGGCGCAGCAGCGCGGCCAGGTGGCTGGCGTGGTCGAGCTGGCGGAACCCTGCGATGCCCCTGCTCGGGGCCAGGCACAGGTATGGCTGGTCTGGGCCGATTCCGCTGGAAGCCAGAATCTGGTCGACGCGTCCAGGTGGGGCCGCGGGCAGCAGGAAGGCCGGATCAGCGGTCAGCGACACCACGCTGCCCTCAAGCCCCAGCGAGGTTGTCGCGTAGTCAAGAGACGCCTGCTCGCGGACCGTCAGGATGGCGCTTCTGCGGGCGGCCGCGGTGAAGGCGCGGCGCTCGCCCGCGTCGGTGAACGGGCCGATGGAATGAGCGATCATGGCCACGGGAACGCCCTTGTCCAGGGCTGCTGAGGGAGCCGCCAGGTAGCTGGTCGAAACGCCGTAGGCGCTGGTGTGCAGATCGCCTCCTGTGGTCAGGACGAGGTCCGCCGAGGCGAGAAGCGCGTGCGCGCGCTCGGCGGCCTGAGAGGGCGGCTCGGCTGGCCGGGCATGGCTCCAGGATCGGGAGAGCACGAACGGGTCCGCGACCCACTCGATGCCGTCGCCGGGCGCCAGCGCCCGGTCATGGTCTGGCGTCTGAGTCAAGACGGTCATCCGGCACGCCCCGCCGCAGTCCCGCAGCCCGAAGGCGATGGAGGTCACGAGGGCCTCGACGCCCCGGTTCTCGCAGCTTGTGACTCCCGAGACGATCACTTTCGGCATAGGTGCCTCTTTCGCCGGTCTCATCCGATAATCCCCAGGAGGGTGGCTAGCAGCTTTGGATAGGCGAATTCGTGCTGGAGACGCGCCCGCAAGCGCACAAGCTGGCGGCGGTAGAGCCGGTGGTCGCGGAGCATCCGCGACAGCGTGTCGCCGGGGTCGTCGCCGAGGCGGAAGGCGTCGGCCTCCAGGTCGTAGAGTTGCCGCAGGCAGATGACGTCATCGGTGAACGCCGGAAGGCTTCCCGCGGCCACGGTCTCGAACATGCGGGGCGTCGCGAACCCGAGCGCGGCCAGGACGGGACGGACGAGGACCGGCGAAATGGCGGCGCGGGCCATCTCGCTGACGACCCGGCCGAAAGGCACCGGCGGCTCCAGGACCACGCCGTGCCGGCGCAGCCAGCCTGGCTCCGAGACGGTGGCCGTCTCGTGGCCTGGGCAGGTCTGGCCGTCCCACCACCGCCCGCACACCCGCATGCGGCGGATGGGCGGGCTGGCGCCGTGCGCGGCCTGCACCAGCGAGGTGAGCGCGTTCCAGCGCCACCAGTTGCTGCCGATGTACTGCACCTGGAAAGGCATGTCCCCAGCAGGCCGCGCCTCGCCGTCCCAGTGGGGGAGCGGCATTCCGAAGTAGCTGAACGCCTGCGCTCCCGCAGGCAGCTCACCCGCCAGCTTCGGCTGGAGCACCAAGTCTGAGAGGCTCGTGTACAGGTGGCGCCAGCTTTCGGCTGGGTAGGCGCCGGCTGAAGAATCCGCGCCCGCCTTGACCATGGCCCCCCAGTGGCCGTCGGCGTCGATGATCGCCCGGCGATGCCGGGGAATCCGCTCGCACAGCGAGAGCCGCTCTGCGGTCAGGAACTGGCGTCCTTCAAAGACCAGCACCAGGTGCGTCGCCCAGCCGAGGTCAGTGATGACAGGCAGGTAAGAGGCCACTTGGTCGTCGAACCGGGACAGTTGCGCGCTGACGCCAACCTCGCAGCCGGCGTCGGGCGCCGCCGCCGCGTATTGGGCCAGGATGTGGCTGGAGCCGGCGTTCCAGTGCAGGTTCGCGGCGAAAAGGATTCTTGGCCGTGTCATCGGGAGTCCGCTTCGCCGTGGCGTGCTGGGCTGGACTTGATGAGCCGGCGGTGGGAGTGGCGCCGGGCGATGATCTGAGGTGTGCGCGATCCCAGCCAGGCCATCGCGGCGAGTGTCTCGGCGGTTCCTAGCACCGGGCTGGTGCGCCCGCCGACGCTGCGGCCACGCAGGTCCCTGTCGAGCCACCGGGCGGCGAGGCGGGCGGCTCGCGGTCGTGGCCAGCCGATGTCGGTGAGCAGGTAGTAGTAGCGGTTCCGGCGCATGTGGACGCGCCGGTACCGGCCGTGCCCGGAGCCGCCGCCGCCTTTGTGCTGGATTCCGTGGTCGAGCAGCAACGCCACGCGGTATCCGGCCCATCTCGCGCGCCGGCATAGGTCGACCTCCTCGTAGTAGGTGTGGAAGACCTCGTCGAACAGGCCGATCTGGCGGAGGACCGAAGATCGCGCGAAGAGCGCTGATCCCTGGACGTAGGCGTGCTCCAGGGTGCGCGGTACGCGCCCGGCGGCGGGACCGGCGGGCGATGGGTGGTCGGGCCAGTCGGAGTAGAACGCGTGCCGTTCCCCGTTGACCAGCGACATACGGGACCAGTCGTTGTGCTCTGTTAAGCCCGTTGACATTGAGTCGTACTGGTACTGCATCGGGCCGACGATGCCGTACGCTGGCCAGGACGACATGAAGCGAACCAGGTTGGCCACGAGGTCCGGCGGGGTCTGGGTGTCGGGGTTGACCAGGAACACATAGTCGGAGCCTTCCGCGATCGCCGCGCGCATGCCCACGTTATTCGCCGCGGCGAACCCCAGGTTGCGGCGGTTGCGGGTGATGATCACCGTCGGGAACTGGGCGCGCACCAGCTCGGCGCTGCCGTCGTGGGAGTTGTTGTCGATGTAGCGGACGGTCAGGCTGATGCCGGGCCGGTCGCTCGCGAGCAGGGACCGCAGGCAGGGCCCGAGCCACCTCCGCTCGTTAGTGCCGACCGTGATCGTCGTGACTTTGACTTCGTGCTGTTTCACCTTTGCTCCTGGGCGTAGGTCCCCCGTGAGTGCGGGGTCTGGCCAGCCGGGATGTCTTCGCGCTATGTCAGCCATCCCGTGGAAGGGACAGGCCGGCCGGTGCGAACTCGATGACGATGCTGCGGCGGATGGTGGCGGTGCCGTTGGGCCGCGAGCCGTGGACGGCCCGCACGTCGTGCACCACGACGTCGCCAGCTTGCGCTGGCACGGCCGTCGCCGGACCGGCGCCGCTGACGGCTGCGACGTCGGCGCCGTCGGGCAGAAGGTGAGATCCGGCCACGAACTCCAGACAGCCGTTGTCGGCTGAGCGGTCGAGGAAGACGCTGAGATTGCAGACCGTGTGGGCCGGCACTGACGTGCGGTCGCGGTGCCATGGAACAGCAGCTGCGACGTATGGGAGTTTCACGATCATGGCGCACGCGGTGGACCGGACCGGGGCGCCGAGGATGTCAGCGGCAAGGCCGTGCAGCGGCCCGCCGGCGAACAGGCTGGCGATGACTGGGGAGCCTTGCCGCTCCAGGTTGTGGACGCGGTACAGGACAGGCGCGTCGCCGCTGGGCCGTTCGAAGAACCAGAAGTCCTCTGATCGGTATCCGCGCTCAGTGAACGACGTGATCAGGTCGTCGGCGGACGTCTGAAGCGCGCGCACCTGGCTGGCGGGGATGAAGGCGGGGATTTCGGTGAAGCCGTCACGCCGGAATTCGGTCAAGGCGCTGGTCATCATTTATTCACCGTCGCCCGACTGAGCCTGGTTGGGTGGCGGGTGGGCGATAGCACGCCGCGACAAGGTCGCAGACGGTGTCGGTCCGCCGTTCATCCAGGACGTCGATCCGGTTGAAGCCGGCTTCTCTTATCGCGCGGAACAGGGAGTCCCGGTCGAACCACCGGACCGTTTGGGCAAGCGCCCGGGTCCGCGGCTCTGGGTGGCTCTCGGTGACCATCTTGATCGCGAATCCACGATCTTGCACGGTTCCGTCTCCACCCCAATAGTGCGTGGACAGGAACAGGTGCTCTGTCATCGCAGCCAACGTGGTCAGCAGGCTCCACGGTTCTTGCAGGTGGTAAAGCAGACCGGCGCACAGGACAGCGTCGAAACAGCCCAGCGACGTGAGGTCAAAGGTTTCCACATCGGCGTGAACGAACCTGGCGTTCGCGAGATCGTGCAGGCCGGCGACGAACCGGGCGCGGGCGACATGCTCGGCGCGCCCCTCAACCGCGACGACGTCGGTGCCAGGGTGACGGGCAAGGCGAACAGTGTCGGCACCCTCCAGCGAGCCCAGCTCGAGGATGCGCCTGGCATCGGGGAAGGCTTCGAAGAACGCCTGGGCTCGGCCCCGCCGCGGCTGCAAGGGCGTCTCGCCGTCCAGCCCCTCGTCTTTCGGGAACAGGTTGCCCTGGTACTCGAAGGCGTTGACCCACGGGCCGAGTTCGCGGGCGCGTCGCTGAACCTCTGCAAGGTCTGCGGCAGGCATGTGTTCTCCTCCTCGGTGCTGTCAATGCCGGTCGGTGTGGCCGCCGGCGTCAGGGGCGGGTGGCCGCGCTTGCGGAGTGGGCAGGACCCGGCGGCGTGAGAGGGCCAGCGACGTTGCGGGAGCGTCCCGGGCGGAGCAACTCGACAGCGATTCCGGCAATGACGCTGGCTGTGTAAAGCGCGGCCAGCGCGATCCGCTGGACAGAAGGCGCGTCAGCGGCCGCGTTCCGTGCCCACTCTTTGCGAAGCCCGTGCAAGGCGTCGCCCCGCCGCGCTTCGCTGCGCCCCTGCCAGTACGAACGGCGAACCAGGTATGCCAGGCGGAGCCGGCCCGGGTCGACCAGATGCCGCACGGAGGCATCTGCCAGGGTCTCCTGGCGTGCGCCGCGCGCGACCATCGCCCGGACGAATGTGGTGTCCTCCGCGGAGCAGAGCGTCGCTCCCACTCGGCCAAGGGCCTCATCGAACTCAACGCCGAGCAGACGCGCCGTCTCGATGTCGACCGCCATGCACGCCCCCCAGATCGAGACGGCGCCTCGGGGCGGATGCGCGCCGAGATAGTGCAGCTGACCGCTCGTGACATGCCAAGGGCGTGCCCGGCCGCCGAGGTCCGCGATGACCCGGGCGCCCACAACGGCGGCGCCACGGGCAAGTGAGGCGCGGATCGCCTCGATCACCTCGCTGCCAATGACCACGTCGTCATCGACGAAGATCACGTGCCGGGTCTGGCATTCCTTCATCACCCGGTTCCGGCTGTAGGCCAGTCCCCTGTTCGTCTCGTTGCTCACCAGCCGTGCCCGGCCCGGCGAAGCGTGCTCAGTCAAGATCGCGTCGGCGTCACCGAGGAGTCCGTCGAACACGATCAGCAGGTGGTCGTCGCGCCGCGCGGCGGCTGCTAGCCGCGGAACTGCCATGCTGAGCCGCTCAGGCCGGTTGCTGCAGATCGCGATGGTGACTGCCGGCTCGATTCCCGCCATGAGGCGCTCCGTTCGTCAGGTCCCTTAGAGGTCTGCCGAGGCCGAACTGACTGCAGCAGTCGGTTGATCGCACATGTGCCAGAAGCCGGGCACGGGTGCGGTCTCCGAGCCGATGGTGTCAGTGCGGGACCTGCCGTCTCCATGTCGCCAGACCGTCATCGGCCTGACTTATAGCCGTCGGCCCCGCAGCCATTCCTCTGGCGCGCGCCGTGCGGAGTGGCTCGCGGCGCGTCGGCTACTGGCCGTGCCAGGGCGTGGCCCGGTCGCCTTTCATGAGAAGGGCGAGGCGATGAGCGAGCTCGTTTCCGAGCCTGGCGTTGCTGGGCGCGAGGCGGATGAGTGCTGTGAGGGTGCTCAACTCGCGCAGGTCGTAGAGAACCTCATACCCATCCCATGCGCGCAGCTCATGGCCGTAGGCGTGAGCGAAGACGTCCACCGTCGCCTGGTCGACTCCGAAGCGGGCTTCGGCGTAGGTGGGGATGAGGTCGATGACGCGGGGGCCGACGCAGACCGAGTCCCAATCGCCGAGCACGACGGGAGAGCACGCATCGCTTGTGTTCCACAGAAGGTTGCCGGTGTAGAGGTCGGCGTGGATCAGCCCGTGCCCGAGTGGGAAGTCAAGCTCTGCGAATCGCTGGCGCAGTTCGTCAATGCGGCTGGTCAGCCACGATCGCTGGTCCTCGCTGAGGGCAAGCAGCGCCGCCGGATCGCTGACGGCCGCATCCAGCGATCTCAGCGGCTGATAGTGGGGAAGGTCTATCGGCGGCGGCGGCAGGCTATGTAGCGACTTGGCGATAGAGGCGAGCGCGGCGGTGTCCGGCCAGGCGCCGCCCGGCGGCTGCGGATAGTGACGCCAGAAAGTGATGGACACGGGGCGGCTTATAGGCCCGAGGACCACGGGCTGGCCCGCGCCGCTAGGCAGCTGAGCGGGCGCCGTGGCGGGAAACCCGTGCTCGATGAGCCATCGGGTCACCGCGATTGCCGTGCTCGCCTTGGCGGCTACGCCTGTCCCGTACCCCACCCGGGCGACCACGGGCGCTTGTTCGAGGAGGTAGACGGCGTTGGCGAAGTGGCGGATCAGGCGGGCGCCAGGCGGGTAGCCGGCCAGGCGGCAGGCTTGCCTGAGCAGGTCCGGCAAATCGGCGGGCGGGTGATTCGGGGAGCCATCACCGATGCTCACGCGCTGATCTCGGGGGCGGGGGCGCGGCAGTCGCTCAGCAGGTCATCGATCATCCCGAGCATCTGGCTGGCCACGGTGGCGCGTTTGTGGTGGGGCATGCTCAGCTCGCTCCGCAACTCACACACCGGCTGGACAAGGGCGGGAATCCGCTTCGACGGGGGCAGGGAATGGACGACGGTGAGGGCGGCGGCGGCGCCGTCAAGGTCGTGGCCTGGCAGGTCGGCCCGGGCGATGGCGACATCGACCCAGGCAAGGGCCTCGTCGCCGTATGACCGCTGGTATGGTGGTCCGCTGGTGTAGGCGTCGATCGAGGCGAGCGCGGCGCGGTGGGCGGCAGGGGGGTCCCCGATGCGCAGGTAGGTGGAACCGCCGTAGAAGTGCTGCTTGGCGAGAGTGAACGTCAAGATCCCGCCCATCTCATCGAACTCGTCCCGTCCGTCAGAGTATCCACCTTCGACCAGATCCCGTGCGGCCTGGGCGCGGTCCATCGCCTCCCTCGCCGCCGGGCCGTTGCCCATCCGGGAGTGGGCACGGGCTTCGATGCTGGCCAAGCGGACAAGCACCGTCCCGGGCACCCGCGCCTCCCGCGCGTGCGCGGCGGCCTGCGCTGCCAGCCGCAAGCCCTCCCGCGGCCGGCCATACCATTCGCTGGTCATCGCCTGGTTGCCCAGGACCCAGGCTTTCAAGGTCGGATGGCTGGCTTTCTCGGCGCAGGCCAGCGCGGCTTGGGCCTGGATCATGGCCGCGTCTGGGAAGCCAAGGTCGCCCGAGGCGTAGGCGAGCATCGAGCAGGTGGTGCCCGCGAGGAAGTACGCCTCTGGCAGCCGAGCCGGGTCCGGCCGGCCCTTGATCATGGTGAAGAGGTCGTCGCGCAGGTCGACCAGTTCCTTGAAGACGGGAGTCAAGGGCGAGTGAACGTAAGCGTGGGAGAGAGACGTCAGCCGTGCGCGCAGCACCGTAAGAGACAGGTCGCCGATGCCGATGGAGTCGGCCCACACGGTGAGCTTGGCTGAGGCGCGGGCCGAATCGTCCACCAGACTTGGCGCCTGGACGTTCTGCCCTGGGTCAGTGTCCGGGTCTGGTGGAAGCTCGCCGTCGCCCGCCAGCAACTGCTCGATCGGATGGCCGAACTCGACCTCCACGACGCGGCAGGTGCTGGGACGCGGCTCCGTGCCCACCTCGCCGGCGAGCCACCTGTCGAGCTGCCGCAGGCTCAAGGTGAAGTCACGGACGCCAAGCGACTGAGCCCGCCTGCTGAGGACTTCTAAAGTCTGCTCACGGGTCAGGCGGCGCTGCCTCATCAGACGCTGGATCAGCGTGACACGCTGGCGGGCGACCACAGCAGCCTCCGTCGGTGACGATGATGCGATTGCCGGTGAGCACACCGTAGCTGGGGCTTGCGTTCGGGATCAACGCCTCGCTGCGTGGCCGAGTGTCCCGCCCAGCGGCCGTGGTCATGACGGCAGTCCAGCGGCAGCCAACAGGCATTGCGGCGTCATTCCCACGTCAGCGTCCAGCGAACAACCATCGGAACGGACGCGTATGCAAAGGCCGTTCCGGTTCCCGCGACAGCGACCTGGTCCGCGAGGTCTCCGACTCTCGCAAGCATCAGGGACACAGCGCGGTGTCACGGCTCCAAGCGGAGGAAAAGGTGACAGAGCGTGAACGCACGTAACGCGGCCGTCCCGCATGCGAGACACGCCGCCACCGTGCCGTCAAGGCGCGAGGCAGGTGGTGCGAGGTGAACCCGGCCACGTGGGACGCCCCCCAGCCGGGCGTGCCCGGGAACTCAGACGCGGCACCACCCTTGCGGTGGCGGCGGGTGTTCCCCGGTGAGGAACGCCATCTCGGTGTGCTGCGCAGGTGGCTGGCGTCGCTCCTTCCCGACAGCACCGCGAGAAACGACGTGGTCACGGTCGCCGTCGAGCTCGCCACCAACGCGATCCGGCACACCGCAAGCGGCGATGGCGGCTGGCTGGCGGTAGAGATCACCTGCCAGGAGTCCACCGTGCGCAATGGCTCGCCCAGGCCGGCATCCACGACTGGATGTGGGAACGCTCCCGGCTCAGCGAACGCGAGCACCCCAACCCGGACGGTCTGGGCACCTGGGCTGAGGCTGGCCGGCGAACCGTGTTCATGCTGGAGCACGACACCGGCAGCGAGCACCTGCCCCAGCTCACCGGCAAACTCCCCAGTTACCGGCACCTCGCTGAGAAGATGGCTGGCCTGGGCAATCTCTGCCCCCTGCTCCTGTTCTGCTTCCCCACCCCCCGCCGCGAGCAGTCCGCCCGCCACGCCCTCACCGCCAGCCCCAGCGCCCCGGCGCTGCGGATCGCGACCACCGCCATCAACCCCGAGCAGACCAGCCCGGCCGGGCGCATCTGGCTGCCGCTCGCCCCCGGCAACGGCAGCCGGATGGCGCTGTCCGCCCTCGACGCGGCACTTCCCGATCCCTGGGCGCAACAGCGCGCCGCGGCCGGACGGGCGCGGCAGGAGGCCGCACGGGCGCGTGCGGCCACGCGAGGCCACTGGGCCACCACCTGCCTGCCGGACGGCTCCGAAACGCTCACCGCCTGACCCCAGCCGCCGGCCGGCCGCACCCGCCGGCGCACCCTCACCGGACTCGCGCCGCGTACCGCCCGTCCGCCCATCTGGGCGCGGCAAGACGAGACCGGCCAGACCTTGCGCCATGACCGCGGGGCCCGCCCAGACCACGGTCTCGCAAGACCGAGAGCACCACTCTCGCCACAGTCCCGCTGCCCCCCAGCCGGTCCCGCCCGCAGTCCCGCCACCACCGGGAGGTGATCGCCGCCCGGCAACCCGCCGCCTTGCCCGCCACGCTCACCCGAAGGAGACCAATGCCCGGCCCGCGCCCCAACCCCGCCCAGCGCCAAGCCAGCGACATCGACCACGACGCCACCGTGCTCCCCTTCCCCCGCCAGCCGGGAAAACCCTCCGCGCCCTCCACAAGGCAGGGACGCTGGCGGGTGGAACGGATCGGCACCGAACCCATGACCGCCCGCCAGCACGACCGGGCCGTCACCACCCTGGCCACACTGATCACCCAATGGCAGCGCAACCAGGAAAAGCCGGAGGAGACCCGCGAAGAAACCGCCTGAACACCAGGATATTCCGCTTCTATTTCCGTGCCTGCCGAGGGACAATGGAAGCCGAGCCGACACCGCCTGCGAACTGCGGTTTCGCATGAGAATAAGCAATAATCCGGTGGCCCCGCAGCAGCGCGGAAACGGGCTGCCGCGGGGACACCGGGAAAACCAACATGAGGGAGCCGAATAATGGCGTGATCCGCGACCGCGCAACGCACCAGGAAAACCGCCATCACCAGCACGCTCGGCGACGATGTGCGGGTGGGGATTTACGTGCGGCGCTCCACCGACGACGAGCACCAGCTCTACTCCATCGAAGCCCAGGACACCCGGCTGGACGCCTACATCGGCTCCCAGCCCGGCTGGCGGCTCGTCGCGCGGTTCCCCGACGACGCCTCCGGCGCCAGCACCGAACGGGACGGGCTGCAACGCGCGCTCGCCGCCGCGCGAGCCGGGCTGATCGACGTGCTGCTGGTGTACCGGGTGGACCGGTTCTCCCGCAACCTGCGCGACATGGTCATGCTGCTCGACGAACTCGACGCCGCCGGGGTCGTGTTCCGGTCCGCGACCGAGCCGTTCGACACCTCCACCCCGATGGGCCGGATGCTGGTCCAGATGCTCGGCATGTTCGCCCAGTTCGAGCGCGACACCATCATCGACCGCGTCATCGCCGGCATGGAACGCAAAGCAGCCAAGGGAAAATGGAAAGGCGGCAAACGCCCCTTCGGCTACCAGGCCGACAAGACCACCCACACCCTGATCGTGGACGAGCATGAGGCGGTGATCGTGCGGCTGATCTTCGGCCTCTACACCAGGGACCGGCTCGGCTCCCGCGCCATCGCCACGATCCTCAACGACAGGGGCCACCGCACCAGTTCCGGTGGCAAGTGGTCCGGCTACCAAGTCATCCGCGCCCTGAACAACCGCGTCTACCTCGGCGAGCTGACCTTCCGCAACATCACCACCACCGGCACTCACGACCCGGTCATCGACCCGAAGACGTGGGCACAAGCCCAAGCCATCCTCGGCACGCGAGGCGAATCCCACGCCCACCGGGCCGCGTCCGCCTCCGACTACATGCTCACCGGGCGGCTGCGCTGCCCCAAATGCGGCAAAGCCATGATCGGCACCCGCGCCACCGGGCGGAACAAAACCTACCGCTACTACACCTGCTGGAACCTCGCCCGCTACGACACCAGCAAATGCGACTTCAAACGCCTCAACGCCGACGAAGCCGACAACGCCATCCTCGGCGCGCTCGCCACCTTCTACCGCACCCGCCACGACCTCATCCGCGACGCGATCACCGCAGCCCAAGCCCAGCACCGGGCAGCGCACGCCCACAGGCACGCCGAACTCGCCGCCGTCGACAACGAAATCACCAAAACCAGCCAAGCGATCGACCGCTACCTGACCGCGTTCGAGCGCGGCACCATCAGCGAAGACCTCGTCGCCGGCCGGCTCACCGACCTGCGCGCCAAAACCAGGCAACTGCGCATCCGCCGCGACGAACTCACCCACACCCTCGACAGCGAACCCGCCGCACCCCAGCCCGCAACCCTCGCCACGGTAGCCGACCGCATCACCGAAATCATCGCCAGCGGCACCCACAACCAGATCAAAGCACTCGTAGAAGACCTGGTCGCCAAAGTGACCATCACCGGACCAGACCGGCTCCGCCCCGTCTTCCGCATCCCCCAGCCCCGCAACCACAACGGGGCCGCAACCGCCCAACCAGCAGAAACGGCCCCGAAGGGAGCGGTTCGCACAATGACTAATTTGGTGGAGCTAAGGGGACTCGAACCCCTGACCCCCTGCTTGCAAAGCAGGTGCTCTTCCAGCTGAGCTATAGCCCCATGGCGCCGTCCAAGGGTACCCGGACCTCGCGCCTCCTGACAGCCAGCGCGAACCCCCGGCCACCTAAATCCCGGCTCACGGTAAGCCCGGCCCCGACCGCCGAGCCGCCTCCTGCGCAAGATCCTCCCGAGCACCACCCGCCAAGCTCTCCGACGCCGGCCGCGGCACCGTCACCCGGGCGGCACCCGGCCCAGGCCCAGGCTCCCCGACCCCCGCCAGCACCCCCGGCACATCAGCCACGCTCGCCAGCACCTGCGTCGCCCCCGCCTTCCGGAGCCTGGCCGCCGGATGCGACCCGGTCAGCACCCCCGCGACGAACCCCGCGCCCGCCCGGCAGCCCGACAGCACGCCGCTCTCGGTGGACTGCACCACCACCGTCTGCCGCACATCCCCCACGCCCAGCTGCAGCATCGCCTGCAATACCGGGTCGGGGAACGGCCCGCCCCGAGGCACCTCGTCCGAGCCGAGCGCCAGGTCAATTCGATCCCGCCAGCCGAGCACGCCGAGCACGACCCCGAGCTGCCGGCGCGTAACCGAGCTGAGCAGGCAGATGCGGTAGCCGGACTCGGCCAGTTCCGCGAGCGCCTCGCCTGCTCCCGGCACCGGCCGCACCCCGGCCCGCTCTACAGCTCCGCTGAAGGACCGCTCGAAGGCCAGGTGCGTGGCCTGCGCCCTGGCCTCGTTGCCTGGAAAGATCTCGCGCAGCACGTCGATGGTGGTCTTGCCGCGGGCCCGGTGCACCTGCGCCATGCTGCGCGCGTAGGCGGCGGTACCGGGCACGATCCCCTGCGTCGCGATCGCCTCAGCGTAGGCGCGCTCCAGAATCCCGTCATCGGCCACCGTGGTGCCGATCAGCCCGAAGCACGCCAGCGAGTACGCCGACACGTCCGTCACCCCGCGTCACCCCGCCTCCGGTCCGGCCCGCGACACGCGGACGGTTTAGTCGTCCGCGGTGGTCGCCTCGGTCCACAGGTCAAGCTCGGCGCGATCCGCCTGGACCTTCCGCCAGACGGCGAAGGCGCTGAGTCCCAGCAGGGCAATCACGAGCAATTTCTTCACGGTGAGCACTCCTCTAGATCCAGGCTCTCGCAGCCGCGACATCGCGGCCCGGTGACCTGCGTGGCGACTCTTGAGCCTAGCAAGGCGAGCCGTCAGTGTTGCCGGTGCACGCGAGTCTCGTCCCAGACCGGGTCGGCCGCCTCGTAGACATCGCCGCTGGCCCCGAAGACCAGGAACCGGTCGAACGACCTGGCGAACCACCGGTCGTGCGTGACCGCCAGGACGGTCCCCTGGTAAGACTCCAGGCCCGCCTGCAGGGCCTCCGCGCTGGCCAGGTCGAGGTTGTCCGTCGGCTCGTCCAGGAGCAGCAGCGTCGAGCCGGCCAGTTCGAGCAGCAGGATCTGCAGCCGGGCCTGCTGGCCGCCGGACAGGCTGCCGAACGGCTGCCGGGCGCACACCTGCAGCTCGTAACGCGACAGGGCGGACATGGCCTCGTTGATCAGCAACGCGTGCTCGGTCATCAGGATCTCCAGCGGCGTCCGCCGGTCCAGGTCCGGGCGGGCGTGCGTCTGGGCGAACCTGCCGGGCACCACCCTGGCGCCCAGCCGGGCCAGGCCCTCGTGCCGCACCTCGTCGCCCGCCAGCAGTCGCAGGAAGTGCGACTTGCCGGAGCCGTTGGAGCCCAGCACGGCGACCCGCTCGCCGTACCAGACCTCCAGGTCGAACGGATGCATCAGCCCCGAGAGCCCCAGCCGCTCGCAGATGACCGCGCGCTTGCCGGTGCGCCCGCCGCGCAGGCGCATGCGGACGTTCTGATCCCGCGGCGCGAGCTCCGGCGGGCCCTGCTCCTCGAACCTTCGCAGCCGGGTCACCGCTGCCTGCAGCCGCGAGGCCATGTCGGAGTTATAAGAGGCTTTCTGCCGGTACATCCGGACGAGCTGCTTCAGCTTCTCGTGTTCCTCATCCCAGCGCCGGCGCAGCTCGTCGAGCCGCTCATGACGCTCACGGCGGGCGGCGGCGTAGCTGGCGAACCCGCCGCCGTGCACCCAGACATTGGTGTCCTCCACGGTGATGATGCGCTGTGCGCAGGCGGCCAGCAGCTCGCGGTCGTGGCTGACCAGCAGGATCGTCTTGGCGGTGGCGGCGAGCTGCTGCTCCAGCCAGATCTTGCCCGGCACGTCCAGGTAGTTATCGGGCTCATCGAGCAGGAGCACCTCGTCCTTGCTGCGCAGCAGCGACTCGAGCACGAGCCGTTTCTGCTCGCCACCGGACAGGGTGCGCACCTCGCGCCAGCGGCACTGGTCGTAGCTGATGCCCAGGGCAGCCACGCAGCAGGCGTCCCAGTGCACTTCCGCGTCGTAGCCGCCGGCGTCACCCCACTCGGTCAGGGCCCTGGCGTACCGCATCTGGGTGGGCTCGTCGTCGCGCTCCATCATCAGCAGCTCGATGTCGTCGAGCCGGGCCCCGGCATCCCGGACCCGGCTGGGCGCGACCGACAGGAGCAGGTCCGCGACCGTGGAGTCGTCCCGGATTCCGCCGACGAACTGCCGCATGACGCCCAGCCCGCCACTGGAGCTGACCGTTCCCGACTGCGGCGTGAGATCCCCGGTCACCAGGCGCAGGAGCGTGGTCTTCCCGGCCCCGTTCGGGCCGATCAGGGCCGCGACCAGGCCATCGCCGACCCGGAACGAAACATCGTCGAGCAGCACCCGCCCGTCTGGCAGAGTATGGCTCAGATGCCCCGCCTCGACGTGGCCCATCTCGTCTCCCGTTCCGCCTGCGGCCGGGCGCTGGCAACCCGCGCTGCGAATGCCCGACAATAGCCGAATGGATCCACAGGGCTTCAGCGATAATTCCCGGCTCCGCGCCTCGGACGCCGACCGCGACCGGGCCGCCACGGTGATCAATAACGCGATGGCCGAGGGCCGGCTCACCGTCGACGAGCACTCCGAGCGGCTGGACGCCCTCTACGCGGCGAAGACGCACGCCGACATCGTGCCGCTCCTCGACGACCTGCCCGCCGGCTCGGCCGCCGTTGCCCCGGCCCCCGCGACGGGGGTCGCGGGGGTGGCCGTCCCGGCCGGGTCAACCGACCACCTCGTGGCGATTCTCAGCGGCGCGACGCGTAAGGGGGCCTGGCGCCCCAGCCCGGTCATCGAGGCCGTCACGCTGATGGGCGGGGTCGAGCTCGATTTCCGCGAGGCTGTGCTGCCGGGCCGCGAGATCACCATCCGGGCGGTCTGCGTCATGGGCGGCGTGGAGATCACGGTCCCGCCGGAGATGCACGTGGTGAACTCCGTGGTCGCGATCCTGGGCGGCAGCGACGTCGCCGGGGACAGCGCAGAGTCGCTGAGGCCCGGCGCCCCGGTGCTGCGCATCAGCGGGTTCTGCCTCATGGGCGGCGTCGCCGTCAAGCGCAAGGCTCGCAAAACGCCCAAAGACCACCGCGACGCCATCGGGGGCTAGCGCTGGACTACTGGACTAGCTGCCCGCTAGCCCGGGGGTGACCGGCGCCACCAGGCGCCGGCCACCAGGACCTACAGCGGCGCCTCCGCGGCCAGGCCCACCAGCGCCTGGTAGGCGGAGTAGGAGAGCAGGCCGGAGTTGTACATCACGGTGACCCGGCTAATCTTGCCGCTTTCATCGAGTTCGATGCCGGTGTGGCCGCGGCGCATGGGCGCCGCCACCGGGGCCGCGGTCCACTCGTAGCCGCCGCCCCGGTTGCTGCCTTCCACGTGGGCCACGGCCGCGCCGGGCCCGTAGGGCGTCTGGCCGAGCGCGCGGGACAGGTACCGCTGGACCTGCAGTTGCCCGCGCACCCGGGTGTGGGCGGCCGAGTCCTCGAAGACCGCGTCGAAGCTCATCAGCGAGACGGCGGTGGCGGAGTCCCCGGCGGCGAAGGCCGCCTGCAGCTGCTGGGCCGCGTGCTGGACCAGCCGCGAAGCGTTGACCTCACCGTCCCGGAAGTCGGTGGGATAGGTGGGCCCGATGGATGTCGGGCGCACCGAGCTGCGGCCGTCCCAGTAGTCGATCCAGCGAATGATCTTGCCGTGGTGGTCGAAGGTGACCGACCCGAGGATGCGCAGCTCCTTGCCGAACAGCTGGGGCGTGTCCTCGAACTCCACCAGCGCCGAGTGCTCGTCACCGACGATCCGCAGCGGGTAGGACAGGGCGTCCGGCGGTGCCGACGGCAGGAAGGCGTGGAACACGTCCGACAGCGACTGCCAGTCCGGCCACACGTTCCCCGACGACGCGTCGATGTAGTAGGCGTTCGTGCGGGAGAAGTAGGTCATCAGCTTGTCCGGGTCGTGGCGGCTCTTCGCCGAGAAGAAGCCCCGGAATATCTCGGCCGCCCGGGGGCTGGCGTGCGAGGTGTCGGTGATGTCCGGGTACGGCAGCGACCCGCCGGTGCTGGCGCTGGCGATGCTGGCACTCGCGGTGCCGGCCGCCATGACTCCGGCGGCGCTCAGCGCCGCGGCTGCCCCGGCGGCAGCACCTGCCCGCAGCATCGTCCGGCGCGACGTGGCGTGGGCCTGATCACAATCCATGAGGGTTCAACTCTCCTGTTCAGGATTATCTGCTGGGGACGGGACTGCGGGGGTGATCGCGAGGCGGGCCGCGAGCAGGCGGGCCGCGAGCAGGATCCGCGTAACGGACGAATGTCCGTCATACGGTCACCAATGATCGACAAGTCTGAGACTGGAGGTATCTCCTGTCAAGAGGTGATGCCACAGGTCTGACTCAAATCCTGCCCGCTGGCACTCCCGGCACTTCCGCTGCGCTGGTCGGCTTAGCCGCGCTGCCCGGACATCCGTCCGGTGGGCGGACGCAGTGTGCCGCGAGGGCCGCGTTACAGGCCCGGGCGGACCTGCGCGCGACGCCGGGCCGGATCGGCGAGCGCGTCGGTGAGCTCCTCCAGCGCGTGCACCGTGTGCGCGCTGACCACCGCGTCGCAGTGCGGCCACGCGGCGGCCATGCCGCCCGCTAGCGGCTGGTAGGCCGCGCTCTTGGTCCGGGGATTCACCCACACGATCCGGAACGCGACCAGCGACAGCCGCTCCATCTCGCGCCGGACCAGCTCCGGGTCACCGGTATCCCAGCCATCGGAGACGATCACCACCACGGCGCCGCGGGCCATGCCCCGGCGGCCGTAGGAGTCGTTGAACTCCCGGAGTGCCGCGCCGATCTTGGTGCCGCCCCGCCAGTCCGGAGCCGCCTTTCCGGCGCGGTCGATCGCCGGGCCGGGCAGCGACCTGGACAGCGCCGGGGTGAGCCGGGTCAGCCGGGTGGCGAAGCTGAACACCTCGGCCCGCGCTCCGCCGGCGGCGCAGTACAGCAGCTGGATCATCGCGCGGGCGTAGGGCTCCATCGACCCGGAGATGTCGCAGAGCACCACCATGCGGCGGGGCCGCCGCGCCGGTGTCCGCCCGATCAGTGAAAACGCGTGCCCGCCGCTCCGCCGCGCCTGCCGGAGGGTCGACCGCATGTCCGTGCGCGGGCCGCCGGTCCGCCGCCGCTCGCGGCGGGACCGGCGCAGCGGGACCGCCAGCGTGACGGCGCGCATCAGCCCGGCCAGCGACTGCAGTTCGGCGTCGGACAGCTCGGCGAAGTCCTGCGCCGCCAGCCGATCCGCGGCGCTGCCGAGGTACCGGTGCTCGATCTCCTGCTCCGGCTCGCTCCCGTGGTCGTCGGCGTCGGCGGGCGGCTGCGCCTGGACGCCGCTGGCATGCGCCCGCGCCGCCTCGGCGGCCTGCGCCAGCAGGTCCTGCGCGGCCCGGCCCGACTGACTCACGTCGGTCCCGGGATCGCCGCGCTGGTCGCGGGCGTCCAGCCCGCCGTTCAGCGGGCCGTCCAGCGGGCCGAAGACCTGGGTGAAGACCGCCTGGAGCACGCGGGCCTGGTCCTTGCCGGTCACCAGCGTCGCGAGGGCGCACAGGTACAGGGCGCGGGTAGTCGGCGGCCGCGCGACCGTCACCGCCGCGGCGAACCGCTCGCAGCGGCCGGGGCCCACCGGCAGCCCGGCCTCGCGCAGCGCCGCCCCGAAGCGGGCGCTGACCTCGGCCAGATCGTCAGCCATCAGGACCAGGACCGGCCCCGGGATCGTCGTGGCCGTTCGCGCCGATCAGCGCGGCGAACCCGATCTCGCGCACGGTCCGCAGGTCCTCGGCGTACTTGAGCACGGCCCCGGCGGTCCGCTGCGCCGCGGCGGGGTCCAGCCCGGTCCCGCCACCCGCCCCGCCGGTCCCGCCCGCCCCGCCCGCCCCGCCGAGCATGCTCAGCGCGCCGGCCCAGCTGATGGCCTCGGCCACGCCCGGCGGCTTGGCCAGGTCCAGCTCGCGCAGCCGGGAGACGGTGCGGGCCACCTGCTCGGTCAGCGAGACGTCGGCGCCGGGCACCCGGCGGCGGATGATAGCCGCGACCCGGTCGGCGTCCGGGTAGTCGATCCAGTGGTAGAGGCACCGCCGCTTGAGCGCGTCGTGCAGGTCGCGCGTCCGGTTGGAGGTGAGCACGACCACCGGCGGGTACTGGGCGCGCCGGGTGCCCAGCTCCGGGATGGTGACGGCCGACTCGGCCAGCAGCTCGAACAGGAACGCCTCGAACTCGTCGTCGCCCCGGTCCACCTCGTCGATGAGCAGTACCGCGGGCCGCGGGCCCGGGTGATCGAGCGCGGCCAGCAGGGGCCGTTCCAGCAGGTACTCGTCGCTGAACAGGTCGGCTTCGCGCGGCGCCTCGCCCCGGGCCTCGGCCAGCCGGATGGCTAGCAGCTGGCGAGGGTAGTTCCACTCATACAGCGCCTCGGCCGAGGTGAGGCCCTCATAGCACTGCAGCCTGATCAGCGGCGTGTCGAGCACCGCGGCCAGGGCCTTGGCCGCCTCGGTCTTACCTACCCCGGGCTCGCCTTCCAGCAGGATCGGCTGGCCCATCCGCGCGGCGAGGAACAGGGCAGTGCCCAGCGGCTCGTCCGCCAGGTAGCCGGTCGAGTCCAGCGCCTTGAGCAGCGCGGCCACGTCGGGCAGTTGCTCGGCTAGATCGCTCACGTGTCGCCTCGGTCGTCATGCTGCATCCGTCCATGATGCGACAACGGCCGATTCACGAGACCGCCAGGTCGGTGCGTAGCGGCCGGCCCTGGATCGCGGACCACACGTTCGCGGGGGTGAGCGGCATGTCGGCGTGCCGCACGCCGAACGGCGCGAGCGCGTCGAGCACCGAGTTCACGACCGCCGCCGGCGACCCCACGGTGGCCGACTCGCCGACCCCCTTGGCGCCGATGGGGTGGTGCGGCGAGGGGGTCACGGTCTCGCCGAGCTCCCAGGACGGGCACTCCAGCGCGGTCGGCAGCAGGTAGTCCATGAACGAGCCGCCCAGGCAGTTGCCGTTCTCGTCGAACGCGATGACCTGCATCAGGGCCATCCCGATCCCGTCGGCGAGGCCACCGTGGACCTGGCCCTCGACGATCATCGGGTTGATCCGCACCCCGCAGTCGTCCACCGCGATGAACCGCCGGACCTTGACGACCCCGGTGCCGGGATCGACGTCGGTCACGCAGATGTAGGCACCGAACGGGAAGGTGAGGTTGGGCGGGTTATAGACGGTCTCGGCGTCCAGGTGCCCCTCCACGCCCTCGGGCAGTTCCAGCGAGCCGTGTGCCGCCATCGCGATCTGCGCGAGGCTGGCCGACTGCTCCGGGTCACCGCGGACCCGCCAGGCGCCGTCGGCCCAGTCCAGGTCGTCGGGCGACACCTCCAGCATGGCCGCGGCGACGATCCTGGCCCGTTCCCGGACCTTGCGCGCGACGATGACCGCCGCGGCGCCCGACACCGGCGTGGACCGGGAGCCGTAGGTGCCCAGGCCGAACGGGGTGCGGTCGGTGTCCCCGTGCACCACGTCGACGTCGTCCGGGGACAGGCCCAGCTCCTGGGCCACGATCTGCGCGAACGTGGTCTCGTGGCCCTGGCCCTGGGTCTGCACGGAGATGGCCAGCACCGCCTTGCCCGTCGGGTACACCCGCAGGTCGGCGCCGTCGGCCATGCCCAGGCCGAGGATGTCCATGTGCGCCCGCGGGCCCGCGCCGACCCCCTCGGTGAAGAAACTCAGGCCGATGCCCATGTACTCGCCGCGCTCGCGCTTGTCCGCCTGCTCTTTGCGCAGGTCGGCGTACCCGGCCATGTCCATGGCCAGCGTGAGCGCCCGCGGGTAGTTGCCCGAGTCGTACTCCCAGCCGGTCGGGCCGGTATAGGGGAACTGCTCGGGGCGCAGCAGGTTCTTCATCCGCAGCTCCGCCGGGTCCATCGCCAGCTCCCGGGCGAGCAGGTCGACCATCCGCTCGACCAGGTAGACCGCCTCGGTGATGCGGAACGAGCAGGCGTAGGCGACCCCGCCGGGCGCCTTATTGGTGTGCACGGCGGTCACCTGGCAGTGCGCGGCCTCCAGGTCGTAGGAGCCGGTGAAGATGTGGAAGAACCCCGCCGGGAACTTGGTCGGCTGCGCGGTCGCGTTGAACGCGCCATGGTCGGCGAGCACCTTGGCGCGCAGCCCCAGGATCCGGCCGTCCGCGCTAGCGGCGATCTCGCCGTGCATGTGGTAATCGCGGGCGAACGAGGTGGACATCAGGTTCTCGGACCGGTCTTCCATCCACTTGACCGGCCTGCCCGTCACCATCGACCCGACGATGGCGCAGATATAGCCGGGGTAGACGGGGACCTTGTTCCCGAAGCCGCCGCCGACATCCGGGGAGACGACCCGGATCTTGTGCTCGGGCACGCCCGCGACCAGCGCGTACAGCGTCCGGTGCGCGTGCGGCGCCTGCGAGGTCGACCAGAGGGTGAGCTTCCCGCTGACGGCTTCCAGGTCGGCCACCATGCCGCAGGTCTCCAGCGGCGCGGGATGGGAGCGCGGGTACAGCATGTCCTGGGTCACCACGACGTCGGCGCGGGCGAACACCGCCGCGGTGGCGGCCTCGTCACCCGCCTCCCAGTCGAAGATGTGGTTGTCGGCCTTGCCCGGCAGGTCGTCGCGCACCACCGGGGCGCCCGGGTCCAGGGCCCGCTCGGCGTCGATCACCGGGTCCAGCGGCTCGTAGTCGACGTGGATGAGCTCCAGCGCGTCCCGGGCGGAGTACCGGTCCTGGGCGATGACGAAGGCCACCTCCTGGCCCTGGTACCGGACCTTGTCGGTGGCCAGGACGGCCTGCACGTCCCGGGACAGCGTCGGCATCCAGGCCAGGCCCCGGCCGGCCAGCGTCTCGCCGGTGATGACGGCCTCCACCTTGGGATGGGCCAGCGCGGAGGCGATGTCCACGCAGCGAATCCGGGCGTGCGCCAGCGGGCTGCGCAAGATCGCGCCGTGCAGCATCCCGGGGAGCGCAATGTCATCCACGAACTGGCCCCGCCCGCGGATGAACCGCGCGTCCTCCTTCCGGCGGACCGGCCCGTAGGCGCCGCCCGCCACGGTCGGGCCCGTCGCCCCGGTCACGCCGTCACCCCGGTCACGCCGCCCGACCCGGTCACGCCGTCACCTCCGTGCCGCCTTCGCCATCGGGCTGACCCCAGCCCGCGTGCTTACTCGCCCACACGATCGAGCGCACGATGTTCTCGTAGCCCGTGCACCGGCAGATCTGGCCGGATATCGCCTCGCGGATCTTCTCCGGGGACGGATCCGGGTGGTGGTCGAGCAGCCACCGGGCGGTCATCATCATGCCCGGCGTGCAGAAACCGCACTGCAGCCCGTGACACTGTGCGAATCCCTCCTGAACCGGGTCAAGCCGCCCGCCGCGCTCCAGGTCCTCGACGGTGCGCACCCGGTGGCCGTCGGCCATGGCGGCCAGGACCGTGCACGACTTCACCGGGGTGTCGTCGAGCCACACCACGCACGCTCCGCAGTTCGAGGTATCGCAGCCCCAGTGCGAGCCGGTCAGCCGCAGGTCGTCGCGCAGGAAATGGATCAGCAGCAGCCTCGGCTCGACCTCGCGCTTGTAAACAGCGCCGTTAACGGTCACGGTGATCTGCATGTCAGGCGGCCGGCCGGGCTTCGGCCCGGAGCTTGGCCCGGCGCAGCGCCCGGATGGTCAGCTCCCGAGCGAGATGCCGCTTGTAGTCGGCCGGGCCCCGCTGGTCGGCGCTGGGATTGCAGTGCTGCGCCGCGATCTCGCCCGCGCGGGCGAAGGCCTCCGGCGTGGCGGCCGCGCCGCGCAGGAACTCCTCGGCCTCGGCCGCGGCGAAATGCCGCGCGCCGACGGCCGACAGCCCGATGCCGGCCTCCACGATGGTGTCGCCGCGCAGCCACAGCGCGGCTCCGGCCGCTCCGACCGGCCAGTCACCCACGCGCCGGCCCACCTTCTCGTAGGCGCTGCCGCTCCGCTCACCACGGGCTTTCGAGTCACCACGGGCTTTCGAGTCACCACGGGCCTTCTGGCCACCGTGGGTGCCCCGGATGGCGATCCGGATCTCCGTGAGGATCTCGCCGGGGGCGACGACGGTCTCGTAGGGCGCCGTATGGAAGTCCCGGGCCGGCACGGTTCTGGTCCCCTGCTGGCCGCGGATCACCAGGGTGGCCTTGAGCGCCGCGAACGTCGCCGACAGGTCCTCCGAGGGATCGGCCTGGCACAGCGAGCCGCCGATGGTGCCCCAGTTGCGCACGATGGGATCGGCGATCACCCTCTCCGCGTCGTGCAGGATCGCGAAAAGCTCACCCGCGATGGCCGAGTCCAGCAGCTGCGCGTGCCGGGTCAGGGCGCCGATCCGCAGCTCGCCGCCGGGCGCCCCGCCGTTGGCCACGCTGCCGTTGACCACGCTGAGGTAGGAGAGCTCGTCAAGCCCGTTGATGTCGACCAGCGTCTCGGGCTGCGCGAGCCGCAGCTTCATCATCGGGATCAGGCTGTGGCCGCCGGCCAGGATCCGCGCCTCGGGACCGAACCTGGCCAGCAGCTCGAGCGCATGCTCGACACTGGCCGCCTTCTCGTACTCGACATGCGCCGGAACCTGCATGCGTCCCTCCCCGTGCCTAAGAACGCCGTGCCTCGGCACGCGACTTGAGTGTACGAGGACCCCGCGGCCCGCCGCGCCGCCCACGTCGGCGCCGGCCATCGCCCGGTCCCGGGTCATAATCGACAGTGCCATGACGCTCACTCAGCTGAACGCGTTTGTGCTGGTTGCCCGCCTCGGCTCGGTGACGGCCGCCGCCAGCGCGCTCGGCGTCAGCGAGCCGGCGGTATCCCAGGCGCTGTCGGCACTCCGCCTGCACCTCGGGGACCAGCTCGTGACCCGCGGACCCGGCGGCATGACCCTGACCGCGGGCGGCTCCCGGCTGCTCGCGACCGCCTCGCAGATCGTGGTGCTGGGCGCCGAGGCGCACGCGGCGGTCCGCGCCGCCCAGGGCGCACCCGAGCAGCTGCGGATCGTGGCGACCTCCGCGATCGCGGAATTCGTGCTCAGCCCGCTGACCGAGGCGTTCACCCGGCGCTACGCCGGCTCGGTCGAGATCTCGACCGGCGTGGCGGTCACCAGGGAAATGCAGGTCCTGGTGGCCAACCGGCTGGCCGACGTCGCGATCGGCTCCAGCGTCACCGCCGACCCGGCGCTCGCGGTGGTGACCGAGCCGATCTTCCGTTATCGGCTCGTCGTGGTGGCCGCCGGGCACTCCCGGCCGCCCGGCGACCCCAGTCAGTGGCGGTGGCTCGTCGACCCGTCCGGCACCGATCCCTACAGCGACACCGGCCAGCTGCTGGCCAGGCTCGGCATCCCGGACGCCCGAATCGGCGTCTTCCCCAACCAGACCGCCGCGTGGGCCGCCGCCGCCGACGGGGCGGGCGTGGCCCCCGCCGTGGAGCACCTGGTCGCCCAGCAGCTGCGCCGGGGCGAACTGGCGCTGCTCGACCTGCGCGGGACGCCGATGGACGCCTACTGGCACGTCACGCTGCTGGAGCGGCAGCACCGCAGCGCGGCCGCCAGCGCGTTCCGCCGCTTCCTCGGGACTCCCGAGGCCATGCAGCTCATGCGCGCGCCCGCGACCGGGGTCCCGCCGTCCCGGTTCCGGCCCCCGGTGTACGTCACGATCTGGAGCTGACCGCGCGGCCGGGCTGAGCGCCCCGTGGTACAGGCGCCCCGTGGTCAGGCGCCCAGGGTCAGGCGTCCCGAGGTCACGAGTTAAGCAAGAACTTATTCGCCGGTTGCATAAGTGATCAGCTAGGCGAAAGATCAGTTCTCATCGCATACAACGGTGCCTTCGTGGTGCCGCCAGAGGCGGGAGCGCGCGCATGAGGATCGAGTCCAGCGGGCACAGCCAGGGTAACCCGCGCCTGTTTGAGCTGGTCGAGCACACGCCTAAGACCGGCAAGAGCCCGACCGTCTGGGCCTGGCCGGAACTGATGGACTACCTGAAGATCGCCGGCCAGCCGGTGTCCGGCCCGTGGCCGCCGCACCAGGAGCCGCGGCCCGACCCCGAGGCGGAGTCGGGTCCGGTGGCCGTAGCCGACCCCGAGGCAACCTCGCGCCCGAAAGGACAGTGAAGGATCTTATGTATCCGTCTCGGTTCCGCTACGAGGCACCGCGCTCGCTCGACGAGGCGATCGCGCTGCTGCGCGACGGCGGTGACGACGCGAAAGTGTTGGCCGGCGGCCAGAGCCTGGTCCCGCTGATGAAGCTGCGGTTCGCATCGCCGGAACTGATCGTCGATATCAACAACGTGCCGGGCCTGGGGTACCACCGCCAGGATCCCGATGGCACCCTGCACGTCGGCGCGCTGTGCCGCCACGCGGAGCTCGAGCGCTCCGCGCTGCTGGGCGCCAGCCAGCCCACGATGGCCGCGGCGGCCCCGCTGATCGCTGACCCGCTGGTCCGCAACCGCGGCACCCTGGTCGGCTCGCTGTGCCACGCCGACCCGCAGGGCGACTGGGCGTCGGTGACCCTGGCGCTGGGCGGCTCGATCGTCGCCCGGGGCCCTGGCGGGCTGCGGACCATCCCGGTCGCCGACTTCGTCACCGGCCCGTTCCAGAACGTCCTGGAGCCGGCCGAGGTCGCCATCGAGGCGGTGATCCCGGCCGCGCAGGGCACCCGCTCGGGCGGCTACCTGAAGCTGGAGCGACGGGTCGGCGACTTCGCCACGGTCGGGGTCGCGGTGGCCCTGGAAACCTCCGGCAGCGTCGTCACCAGGGCGGGCATCGCCCTGACGGGGGTCGGCGGGTCCACGATCGCGGCCACGGAGGCGCAGCAGGCGCTGGTCGGCCAGCCGCTGAGCGCCCAGACCATCGAGGAGGCCGCCACGCTCGCGGCGGCGGCGGCCCGGCCCAAGACCGATCATCGGGGCAGCGCCGAATATAAGCGGCACATGGTGCACACGTTCGTCACGCGCATCCTGAGCCGCACGGAGCCGATCACCACGGGACCGATCGCGGAGAGGGCAGCCTGACATGACGACTGTGTACGACGATCTCAGCGATGCCGACACCGGCGACGTCCCGGTCAACCGGATCAAGTTCACGATCAACGGCAAGAAGAAGATCGCCGAGGTGGAGCCGCGGCTGCTGCTGTCGCACCTGATCCGCCGGGGCCTGGGGCTGACCGGCACGCACATGGGCTGCGACACGACCAACTGCGGGGCCTGCACGGTGCTCGTGGACGGCCGGGCCATCAAGTCCTGCACCATGCTGGCGGTCCAGGCCGACGGCCACGAGATCACGACCATCGAGGGCCTGGCCAGCGCCAGTGAGCTGCACCCGCTGCAGGAGGGCTTCAAGCAGGAGCACGGCCTGCAGTGCGGGTTCTGCACGCCGGGGATGATGCTGGCCGCCAAGCAGCTCCTGGACGAGAACCCGGACCCGACCGAGGAAGACATCCGCTGGGCGATATCGGGCAACCTCTGCCGCTGCACCGGCTACCAGAACATCGTCAAGTCGGTGCTCTGGGCCGCCGACAAGCTCCGATCGGAGGGCTAGACCGTGACGTCACAGGCACTGGACGAGATCAAGATCGGCGGACTGGGCGCGAGCCGCAAGCGCGTCGAGGACAACCGCTTCATCCGCGGCACCGGGAACTACACCGACGACATCACCCTGCCCGGCATGCTGCACATGGAGATCCTGCGCAGCCCCCTGGCGCACGCGCGGATCAAGTCGATCGACGCCAGCAAGGCGTGGGAGGTCCCCGGCGTGCACCTGGTGCTCACCGGCGAGATGATGGCCACCCGCAACCTCGCGTGGATGCCGACGCTCTCCTACGACACCCAGGCGGTGCTGGCCACCGACAAGGTCCGGTTCCAGGGCCAGGAAGTGGCCTGCGTCATCGCCGATGATCCCTACATCGCCAAGGACGCCTGCGAGCTGATCGACGTCGAGTACGAGCCGCTGCCGGTGATCGTCAACCCGCGGCAGGCCCTCGCCGCCGACGCGCCCGTCATCCGCGACGACAAGGAAAACCAGCCCGACAACGTCATCTACAACTGGGAAGTCGGCGACCGCGAGGGCACCGACCGCGCGTTCGAGCAGGCGGACAAGATCTCCCGGCTCCGGCTGCACTACCCGCGCTCGCACCCCTCACCGATCGAGTGCTGCGGGTCGATCGCGGACTTCAACCGGTCCACCTCGAAGCTCACGGTCTACATGACGAGCCAGGCGCCGCACATCATCCGCGCCGCGGTCGCGATGGTGGCCGAGATCCCCGAGCACATGATCCGGATCATCTCCCCGGACATCGGCGGCGGCTTCGGCAACAAGGTCCCGGTCTACCCCGGCTATGTCTGCTCGATCCTGGCCTCGATCCTGCTGGAGCGGCCGGTCAAGTGGATCGAGGACAAGTCCGGCAACCTGATCTCCACCGGGTTCGCCCGCGACGTCTACCTCGACGGCGAGCTGGCGCTGCGCAACGACGGGAAGATACTCGCGGTCCGGATGCGCACCGAAGCCGACCACGGCGCGTTCTTCTCCGATGCCCAGCCCAGCAAGTTCAAGATCGGGCTGATCCACTCGACCTTCGCCGCCTACGACGTGCCGGTCGGGCACATCATGGCGCGCGGGACCTACACCAACAAGGCCCCCGGCGGGGTGGCCTACCGGTGCTCGTTCCGGGTCACCGAGGCCATGTTCTTCCAGGAGCGGATGATGCACGCCGCGGCCATCGACCTGGGCCTGGACCAGGCGGAGTTCCGGCGGATCAATTTCGTCCGCGACGACGACTTCCCGCACCGCACCCCGTTCGGCTTCCTGACCGACTCCGGCCAGTACGGCGAGTGCCTGGACGTCGGCCTGAAGGCGGTGGGCTACGAGGACTTCCTCCGGCAGAAGGAGGAGGCCAAGAAGAACGGCAGGCTGCTGGGCCTCGGCATTTCCACGATGACCGAGCCGCTCGGCGCGGGCAACAGCCGCGAGTACGACATCCTCGGCATCAAGATGTTCGACTCGGCTGAGCTCCGGGTGCACATGACGGGCAAGGCCATCGTCCGCACCGGCGCGAAGACCCAGGGCCAGGGACACGAGACGACCTGGGCCCAGATCGTCGCCCATGAGCTGGGCATCCCGGCCGAGGACATCGTCGTTGAGGAAGGCGACACCGACACGGCGCCGTTCGGCATGGGCACCTACGCCTCGCGGTCCACCCCGGTGGCCGGGGCGGCGGTCGCCATGGCGTCGCGCAAGGTCCGCGCCAAGGCGCGCAAGCTGGCGGCGCACCTGCTGGAGGTCTCCGAGGAAGACGTCGACTGGGAGCTGGGCCGGTTCTATGTCCGCAGCGCGCCCGACCGCGGCGTCACCATCCAGGAATGCGCGATGGCGGCCTACAGCAACATGCCCGACGGCATGGAGCCCGGCCTGGAGAGCGTGTCCTACTATGACCCGCCTAACCTCACCTGGCCATTCGCCTGCTACATCGTAACGGTCGAGGTGGACCCGCAGACGGGCGTCTGGGACGTGCTGAACATGGTCGCGGTCGATGACTGCGGGGTGCGGATCAATCCCATGATCGTCGAGGGCCAGATCATGGGCGGCCTGACCGAGGCCTACGCGATGGCCAACATGCAGTTCCAGACCTACGACGCCGACGGCAACTGCGTGGGCGCGAACTACATGGATTACCTGCTGCCGACCGCCTGGGAGACGCCGGGCTTCGAGCTGCACAGCGAGATCATGACGCCGTGCCCGCACCACCCGATCGGCGCCAAGGGCATCGGCGAGTGCGCGGCGGTCGGCGGCCCGGCCGCGTTCGTCAACGCGGTGATGGACGCGATCGGCGACACCGGGGTCCGCAACATCGACATGCCGCTGCTGCCCGACCGGGTCTGGGAGGCCATCAAGTACCGCCGGGACGTCTCGGGCGCGCCGCCCGTGCGTTCGGATGACTGATGGGGGACTGTGTGATGGACAGCTGGGACGTCCTGCAGGAAGCCAGCGAGCTGGCCAGGCGCGGTGAGGCTTTCGCGCTGGCGACCGTCGTGTGGCGGCAGGGGCCGTCCTCCAGCCAGCAGGGCTCGCGGGCGATCATCACCGCGGCGGGCGAGCTGCGCGGCTGGATCGGCGGGGCCTGCGCGGAGCCGGTCGTGATCCGCGAGGCCCGGCAGGTGATCGCCCAGGGGTCGGCGCGCCTGCTGCTGCTGGGCACGCCCGGCCAGTTCGGCGCGGCCGTTCCCGACGGGATGACGGTGGTGCCGATCTCCTGCCAGAGCGAGGGCGCGCTGGAGGTCTACATCGAGCCCGTGGTGCCGGCCCCGAGCCTGGTGGTCGTCGGTCACTCCCCGATGGCGCACAAGCTCACCGAGCTGGCCCGGTCGGTGGGCTGGCGGGCCGAGCTGATCCCCGGCGAGGATTTCACCGCGTCGGACGCGAGCGAGTGCTCGATGGTCGTGGTGGCCACCCAGGGCCACGGTGACGAGGAGATCGTCGAGCAGGCCGTGGCCGCCCGGCCCGCCTACCTCGGCCTGGTCGGCTCGCGGCGCCGCGGCGCCGCGGTGCTCGGCTACCTGGCGGACCGCGGCGTGCCGCGCGACCAGCTCGACCGGGTCAAGGTCCCGGCGGGACTGGACCTCGGGCCGACCTCGCACCAGGAGATCGCCGTCGCCATCCTGGCCGAGCTGGTGCAGGCCCGGGCCACCGGATCGCTGCGCGCGGCGCAGGCCGCCGGCGCCCCGGCGACACGGGCAGCGCAGGTCGTGGACCCGGTCTGCGGGATGACGGTGGAGGCGGGCCCGTCCAGCCATCCGCTGGAGCATGCGGGCCAGACCTACTACTTCTGCATGCCGGGCTGCCGGCGGCAGTTCGAGGCCGATCCTGGCGCCTACGTGAGGAAAGAGTCCCGATGCTGATCAAGAACGAGTTCGAGGTCGCGCAGCCGGTCGAGAAGGTGTGGCAGTTCTTCGACAACATCCCGCAGGTGGCGGCCTGCCTGCCCGGTACGGAGCTGACCGAGAACCTCGGCGGTGACAAGTACGAGGGCAAGGTAGCCATCCGGATGGGGCCGGTGAAGCTGCAGTTCGGCGGCACGGCGCAGATCACCGAGCGCGACGAGGCCGCCAAGCGCATCGTCGTCGACGCCAGCGGCTCCGAGGTACGCGGCCGGGGCCAGGCCGCCATGATGGTCACGGCCACGCTGACCCGCTCCGGACGCGGGACCAACGTGGGCGTCACGCAGGATCTGCAGCTGTCCGGCGCCGCGGCGCAGTACGGCCGCGGCATGATCTCCGACGTCACGAACGTGCTCATGCGCGACTTCTCGACCAACCTGATGAACCGGATCGACGCCGTCGAGCGGGGCCTGTCACCCGACCAGGTCGCCGCGGCCCGTCCGGCGAGCGGGTTCGCGATCGCGCTGCGGGCCGCCCAGCTGGCCCTGAGCCGGGTGTTCCGCCGGTTCTTCCTGCCTTACCCCGCCCATTCAGGCCGAGCCAACCCGAGCTGAGGAGGACCAACCATGGTGCTGTGGTGGATCGGCAACGCCGTCCTGCTGGTCGTGATCCTTCCCGTCGTCATCGCCCTGCTGAACCGCGTGCTCGCCGCCGTCGAGCGGATCCGGGCGGCCACCGACCAGATCCTGGCCGGCGGGGTGGATCTCGTCGGCGAGCTCCACGACGTGCCGGACTTGCTGGCGACGACCGACAAGACCATCGAGGAAGTCTCCGTCGGCGCGGTCCGCTACGCGGGCTCCATCGCCAAGCTGCTGGGCTGACGAGACTCCGCTGACTAAGACTCTGCTGACTAAGGAAGGGAGAACGGCCATGCCAGCTGCCGCCTGGGTGACACTGATCATCGCCGCGCTGATCATCGCGATGACCGCGCTCGGCCTGCTACGAGTCATCTTCCATCTCCGGAAGGTCCGCGCGACGCTGGTGGCGACCACCGGGGGGGTGCAGGCCGTCGCGCAGCTGACCAGCACGGTGCCGGACCGGCTGACCTCGGTCAACGCGAACCTCAAGCCGGTCCGGGACTTCTGCGAGACGGTCTGATGCCGACAAGTGTGCGAAGTGTGCGAAGAGAGCAGGGCTCACCATGACCGGACATGACCTGGCGCTGGCCGCTGCCAGCACTACCACCAGCCATTTCGGCTGGATTCTCGGCTACACCATCGGCATCGTGATCGTGCTGGTCGTCGTGGCGCTGGTGGTGCCGATCCTGCTGCTGGCCCGTTCCATCGGCAACGAAGCGCCGAAGATCAACGACGCGCTGACCCAGGCGGTGCACAACACCGCCCCGCTCGGCGCGCTGCGCACCACGATCGAGCACGCCACGATCATCATCGGCGGCCTGCAGCGCGGCCGCGCCAGGCTGGGAGGGTAACGATGCACACGCTGGCCTTGTCCTCAACGACGCACACCCTGTGGGTGAGCGCGATCATCGTCGGCTTCGTCGTGGTGCTCGCCGTCGCGGCCCTGCTGAGCCTGCTCATCTACCTCGTGAAGATCATTGACCGCCGGGTGGTCGAGGTGCGGGACACGCTCAAGGCGGCGGCGGCGAACACCGCGGACGCCGCGCTCATCCCGCAGGTCGCCGGCGGGGTGGAGGCGGTCCTGGCCGAGGGCCTGCAGCACCACCTGTTCCTCGGCCGCGTGCTCGGAAAGGTCAAGTCATGACGCTGCTGGTCATCCTCACGGTCGTCGACATCGTGCTGCTGGTCGCCGGGCTGGCGTTCTACCTGTACTGGGTCGGCACGCTGCTGACCCGGATCGCCGGGAACCTGGAGGAGTCGGCGGAGCTCGTCGCGACGATCAAGGCCAACGCCGCGGTCATCGAGCCCGCCGTGGAGCACATCAACCGGGCGGGTGGCGTCGTCGCCGGGGCGCTGCCCCTGCTGTACGGAATGGCGGAGGGCATCGTCACGGGTGTCACCCCCGCCGCCGAGCCGCCGGCGGAACCCGAGGTCGCTCGCCCGGCCTCGGGTCGGCGCCGCTCCCGGCTGCACGACGCGGTTGGCTTCGCGCCACGCGGTTAACCGGGGGTGGGGTGTCGGCTAGCCGGGCCCGGCTAGCCGACACTG
>DATKRH010000242.1:0-68401 GCA_035532295.1 Streptosporangiaceae bacterium | reverse complement strand
GGGTTACGCGCGGCGCGGTTCAGCGCGCTCATGACCGCGCGCAGCGAGGCCCGGACGATCGACTCGCTGATGCCGACGCCCCACAGCACCCGGTCGCCGACCTCGATCTCCAGGTACGCGGCCGCCTCGGCGTCGCGGCCGGCCGTCAGCGCGTGCTCGGCGTAGTCGAGGACCCGCACGCTGACGCCGCCGAGCCCCAGGTCGATCGCGGACAGCGCCTGGCAGAACGCGGCGATAGGCCCGTTGCCGACGCCGGTGAGGGCGTGCTCCACCCCGAACGCGCGTACCGTCGCGGAGATGCGCTCGGTTCCGGCATCGCTGTTCGAGCTGAAGCTGGTCAGCTCGAACGGGCCGTCGTCGAGGTACTCCGCGGCGAAGAACTGCCACATCCGCGGCGCGCCGACCTCGCCGCCCTCATTGTCGGTATGGCGCTGAATCACGTGGCTGAACTCGATCTGCAGCCGGCGCGGGAGGTCGAGGTGGTGATCGGACTTCATGATGTAGGCCACGCCGCCCTTGCCGGACTGCGAGTTGACGCGGATGACCGCCTCGTAGGACCGGCCGACGTCCTTGGGGTCGATCGGCAGGTAGGGCATGTACCACGGGAGCTCGCTGACCGGCTTGCCCGTCTGCGCGGCAGTCCGCTCCAGGTGATCAAACCCCTTCTTGATCGCGTCCTGGTGCGACCCGGAGAACGACGTGTAGACGAGGTCGCCGGCGTACGGGTGCCGCTCGTGCACGCCGATCCGGTTGCAGTACTCCACGGTCCGGCGGATCTCGTCGATGTCGCTAAAGTCGATCATGGGGTCGATGCCCCGGCTGTACAGGTTCAGGCCCAGCGTGACGAGGTCCACGTTGCCGGACCGCTCGCCGTTGCCGAACAGGCAGCCCTCGACCCGCTGCGCGCCGGCCAGCACCGCCAGCTCGGCGTCGGCCGTCGCCGTGCCCCGGTCGTTATGAGTGTGCACCGACAGCGCGATGTACTCGCGCCGGCTCAGGTTCCGGCTCATCCACTCGATCTGGTCGGCGTAGACATTCGGCGTGGAGCGCTCGACCGTACACGGCAGGTTGATGACGATCTCGCGGTCGGGCCCAGGCTGCCACACGTCCATGACGCCTTCGCAGATGTCCAGCGCGAAGTCGAGCTCGGTGTCCATGAAGATCTCGGGCGAGTACTCGTAACCGAAGTCGGTGCCCGACAGGTAGGTCTCGGCGAACTTCATCACCGCCCTGGTGCCCTCGACCGCTACCGCCTTGCACTGCTCACGGCCGTCGCCGTCCCAGCCGAACACGACGTTACGGAAGATCGGGGCCGCCGCGTTGTAGAGGTGCACCGTGGCCTGCGCAGCGCCGGCCAGGGACTGCACGGTGCGCTCGATCAGCTCGTCCCTGGCCTGCGTCAGGACCGAGATCCGCACGTCGTCCGGGATCGCGCCGCTCTCGATGAGGCCGCGGATGAAGTCGAAGTCGGTCTGGCTGGCCGCCGGGAAGCCGACCTCGATCTCCTTGTATCCCATCTTGACCAGCAGCTCGAACATCGTCTGCTTGCGCGCGGTGTTCATCGGGTCGATCAGGGCCTGGTTACCGTCCCGGAGGTCGGTCGACAGCCAGCGCGGCGCCGTCGTGATCGTGGCGGCTGGCCAGCGCCGGTCGGGCAGGTCGACGGCGGGGAAGGCGCTGTAACGGTGGTAGGGCATGCCAGAGGGGCGCTGCGAATGCGGAATGCTCATGAATACTGCTCCTGGACTGTGGTGACCGGTAGGAATCGGTCGGCGCAGCACTACGACCCGCGACGAGGAGCCGACCGGTTGATTACCGGGCCTCGCCGCGGCCGCGAAGGAGCAGCACGCCAGTCATGACAGGATGAGCTTAGCCGGCCGCTGAACCCGCGCGGGATCAGACGTTGAACCCCAGGGCGCGGAGCTGCTCGCGGCCGTCTTCGGTGATCTTGTCCGGGCCCCACGGCGGCATCCAGACCCAGTTGATCCGGAAGTCGCCGACCAGCCCTTCCAGGGCGTCCCTGGTCTGGTCCTCGATGACGTCCGTGAGCGGGCAGGCGGCGCTGGTCAGGGTCATGTCGATGGTGGCCAGCCGGTCCGCGTCCACCGAGACGCCGTACACCAGCCCGAGGTCCACGACGTTGACGCCCAGCTCCGGGTCAACCACGTCCCGCAGCGCCTCCAGCAGGTCCTCGGTCTCCGGGGTCAGCTCGCCGCCGGGCCCCGCTGTCTCGACGGACTCGCTCAGTTCCGTGCTCTGCTCGGTCATCGCTGCTCCCTGTTCGTCTGCCGCGTGGTTTCGGCAAGCCCCGTGGTTTCGGCAAGCCCCGCGGCGGCCTCCGCCAGCGCGCGGGCGGTCGCATCCTTCCACGCCATCCAGCCCAGCAGCGCGCACTTGATCCGGGCCGGGTACTTCGAGACGCCCTCGAAGGCGACCGCGTCGCCCAGAACGTCCTCGTCCGGCTCGGTCTCGCCGCGGGACTGCATCAGGGCCAGGAACTCCTTGCTGATGTCCATCGCCTCGGCCACGGTCTTGCCGATCACCATGTCGGTCAGCATCGACGTGCTGGCCTGGCTGATCGAGCAGCCGAGCGACTCATAGGAGACGTCGGCCACGGTGGGCTCGCCGGCGGCATCCTTCAGTGTGACGCGCAGGGTCACCTCATCGCCGCAGGTCGGGTTGACGTGGTGAACCTCGGCATCAAAGGGGTCCCGCAGGCCCTTATGGTGCGGATGGCGATAGTGGTCCAGGATGATCTCCTGGTACATCGACTCGAGCTGCATCACGCCGTCCCGAAGAACTTCTGCGCCTTGCGGATCCCGTCGGCCAGCGCGTCGACCTCGTCGTGGGTGTTGTAGAGGTAGAACGTCGCCCGGGTGCTGGCCTGAGCGCCGAGCGCCCGGTGCAGCGGCCAGGCGCAGTGATGCCCGGTGCGCACGGCGATCCCCAGCTCGTCCAGCACCTGGCCCACGTCATGGGGGTGGATGCCGTCGACCACGAAGGACAGCGCCCCGCCGCGATCCTGGGTCGTCAGCGGGCCGAGCACCCGCAGGCCGGGGATGGCGCTCACAGCCTCCAGGCCGTGCGCGGTCAGTTCCTCCTCATGCGCCGCCACCCGGTCCATGCCGAGCCCGTCTAGGTAATCGCAGGCCGCCGCGAGGCCGACGGCCTGGGCGGCCGGGGGCACGCCTGCCTCGAACCGCTCCGGCGGCGGCAGGAACGTCGAGCCCTCCATCCGGACGACCTCGATCATCGACCCACCGGAGACGAACGGCGGCATGGCCTCCAGCAGCTCGCGCCGCCCCCACAGCACCCCGATGCCCGAAGGGCCGAGCATCTTGTGCGAGGAGAACGCCAGGAAGTCCGCGCCGAGCTCTGACACGTCCACCCGCCGGTGCGGCACCGACTGGGCGCCGTCGGCCACGACCAGCGCGCCGCGGGCATGAGCCAGCCGGGCGATCTGAGCCACGGGCGGAACGACGCCGGTGACGTTCGACTGATGCGTCACCGCGACGATCTTGGTCCGGTCGTTGATCAGCTCGCCGGCGTTGCTGAGGTCGAGCCGGCCCTCGGGCGTCACGCCGAACCAGCGCAGCGTGGCGCCGGTGCGCAGGCAGAGCTGCTGCCAGGGCACCAGGTTGGCGTGGTGCTCCATCTCGGTGACCAGCACCTCGTCGCCGGGGCCGACCCGGAAGCGGGCGGCCTCGGGCCCCGCGGTAGCGGCGTTGCTCATGGCGTACGCCACCAGGTTCAGCGCCTCGGTAGCGCTCTTGGTGAAGATGATCTCGCCGGGGTCGGCGCCGATGAAGTCGGCCACGCGCACCCGCGCGCCCTCGTAGGCGTCGGTCGCTTCCTCGCCCAGCAGGTGCGCGCCGCGATGCGCTGCCGAGTTGTGCATCGTGTAGAAGTCTCGCTCCGCGTCGAGCACCTGGCGGGGCTTCTGCGAGGTCGCGCCGGAGTCCAGGTAGATCAGCGGGTTCCCGCCGCGGACCGCCCGGCCGAGGATCGGGAAGTCCGCCCGGATGGCGTCGGTGTCCAGCTCGCCCGTGGTGATCCCGCTGTCCGTGGTGATCGCGTCCGCGGCCGTCATGCCGGCGCACCCGCGGTCAGGAAGCGCTCGTAGCCGCTCGACTCAAGCTCCTCGGCGAGCTCGGAGCCGCCCTCCTCGACGATCCGCCCGGCGACGAACACGTGCACGAAGTCGGGCTGCACGTACCGCAGGATCCGCGTGTAGTGCGTGATCAGCAGCACGCCGTGCTGGGCGTTCTCCCGGAACTTGTTGATTCCGGCCGACACGATGCGCAGGGCATCGATGTCCAGGCCCGAGTCGGTCTCGTCCAGGATCGCGATCTTGGGGTCGAGGAGCTGCAACTGCAGGATCTCGTGCCGTTTCTTCTCGCCGCCCGAGAAGCCCTCGTTGAGGTTGCGCTGGGCGAACGCCGAGTCCATGGCCAGGCCCTGCATCGCCGCGTTCATCTCCTTGACGAACGCGCGCAGCTTGGGAGCCTCGCCGCGCACGGCGGTGACCGCGGTGCGCAGGAAGTTGGCGACCGACACGCCGGGCACCTCGACCGGGTACTGCATGGCGAGGAACAGGCCGGCCCTGGCCCGGGCGTCCACGCTCATCGTCAGGACGTCCTCGCCGTCCAGCGTGATCGAGCCCTGGGTGACCTGATACCGGGGGTGCCCGGCGATGGCGTAGGCCAGGGTGGTCTTGCCCGACCCGTTCGGCCCCATGATGGCGTGCGTCTCCCCGGCGGACACCGTCAGGTTCACGCCACGGAGCACCTCACGGGCCTCGCCGGCCGCATCCGTCACGCTGGCGTGCAAGTCACGGATCTCTAGGGTGGACATCATCTCTCCTGCGTCTATGCGGGCAGCGAGACGTACACGTCATCGCCGTCGATCTTGACTGGGTAGGTGACCACCGGCTGGGTGGCCGGCGGTCCGGTGGGCTTGCCAGTGCGCAGGTCGAAGCAGGAGCCGTGCAGCCAGCACTCCACCGTGTGGTCGTAGACCTCGCCCTCCGACAGCGGGACCTCCTCGTGCGAGCACACGTCGCGCATCGCGTAGACGTCGCCCCCGGCCCGGATGATCGCGACCGGGACGTCGCCGATCTGGACGCCGATCGCTCCCTCGTCCGGCAGCTCGGATACGGCGCAGGCGCGTGCGAACTCGGCCATCAGCGCTCACCCGCGCCGATCGTCAGCTCCCGCTCGATCGCGGCGCCGATCCGGTCCCGCAGCTCGGGAACCTCGATCTGCCCGATCAGCTCGCCGAAGAAGCCCTCGATGACCAGCCGCCGCGCTTCCTCGAACGGGATGCCGCGGGCCATCAGGTAGAACAGGTGCTGGTCCTCCAGGCGCCCGCTCGCGCTGGCATGCCCGGCGCCGACCACCTCGCCCGTCAGGATCTCCAGGTTCGGCACCGAGTCCACCCGCGTCCCGTCGCTGAGCACGAGGTTCCGGTTGTACTCGTAGGTGTCGGTCCCGGTCGCCTCGGGGCGGATGGCGACATCGCCGATCCACACCGCGTGCGCGTCCTGTCCCCGCAGCGCGCCCTTGTAGGACACCCGGCTACGGCAGTTGCGCTCCGTGTGATCCACGAACAGCCGGTGCTCCAGGTGCTGGCCCGCGTCGGCGAAGTACAGCCCGCGCAGCTCCGCGTCGCCGCCCGGTCCGCCGTAGCGGACCGTCGGGGCAAGCCGGACCAGGCTGCCGCCCAGCGTTACGGCCGTATGGGTGACCTTGGCGTCCCGGCCCAGCCGCACGTGATGATGCGACAGGTGCACCGCGTCGTCGGCCCATTCCTGCAGGCTGACCACCGCCAGCGAAGCGCCGTCACCCGCGATCAGCTCGACGTTGTCGGCGTAGGTGGCCGAGCCGGTGTGCTCCAGCACCACGACGGCCCTGGCGTTCGGCTGGACATCGACCACCAGGTGACCGAACGCGGCGCCGGCGGCGTTCTCGCCGCGCACGGCGATCCACGTCGGCTCGCTGCTGTCCAGCTCGGCCGGCACCGTGATGACCGTGGCCTCGGTGAACGAGGCCCACGCGCGGGCACTGACCCGGTCGGCGGGAACGAAGGCGGTACCCAGCCGGGGGTCGCCGCGCTCGACCTTCTCGGCGCTGACGCCTGGCGCGGCGGCGACGTCGACCGACACCTTCCCGTCCGCCACGACGGAGTCGCTGTGCAGGCCGCGCAGGCGCCGCAGCGGCGTGAACCGCCACTCCTCCTCGCGCCCGGTGGGCACCCCGAAGTCCGCCGGGTCGAATGACTGCCGCTCGTGCAGCCTCGAAACAGGGGCCGTTGACTCAACGGCCCCCTGTAGGACCGACATCAGCCGACGCTTCCTTCCATCTGCAGCTCAATCAGCCTGTTGAGCTCAAGGGCGTATTCCATGGGCAGCTCGCGCGCGATGGGCTCGACGAAGCCGCGCACGATGGTGGCCATCGCCTCGTCCTCGGTCATGCCGCGGCTCATCAGGTAGAACAGCTGGTCCTCGGAGATCTTGGAGACCGTGGCCTCGTGACCCATCTCCACGTCGTCCTCGCGGACGTCGACGTAGGGGTAGGTGTCGCTGCGACTCACGGCGTCGACCAGCAGCGCGTCGCACTTGACCGTCGACTTGGAGTGCTCGGCGCCCTCCTGCACCTGGACCAGGCCGCGGTAGGAGGTGCGACCGCCCGCCCGGGCCACCGACTTGGACACGATCGACGAGGACGTGTTCGGCGCGCAGTGCACCATCTTGGCCCCGGCGTCCTGGTGCTGGCCCGGCCCGGCGAACGCCACGGACAGGGTCTCCCCCCTGGCGTGCTCGCCCATCAGGTAGACGGCCGGGTACTTCATCGTGACCTTGGACCCGATGTTCCCGTCGACCCACTCCATGCTCGCGCCCTCCTGGGCCACGGCACGCTTGGTCACCAGGTTGTAGACGTTGGCCGACCAGTTCTGGATCGTCGTGTAGCGGCAGTGCGCGCCGGCCTTCACGATGATCTCGACGACCGCCGAGTGCAGCGAGTCCGAGGAGTAGATCGGCGCGGTACAGCCCTCGACATAGTGGACGTTCGCGCCCTCGTCGACGATGATCAGCGTCCGCTCGAACTGGCCCATGTTCTCGGTGTTAATCCGGAAATAGGCCTGTAGCGGGATCTCCACATCCACGCCCTTGGGCACGTAGATGAAGCTGCCGCCCGACCACACCGCGGTGTTGAGCGCGGCGAACTTGTTGTCCCCGACCGGGATCACCGTGGCGAAGTACTCCCGGAACAGGTCCTCGTGCTCGCGCAGCGCGGTGTCGGTGTCCTTGAAGATGACGCCCTTTTCCTCAAGATCCTCGCGAATCTTGTGGTATACGACCTCGGACTCGTACTGGGCGGCGACACCCGCGATGAGCCGCTGCTTCTCGGCCTCGGGGATGCCCAGCCTGTCGTAGGTGTTCTTGATGTCCGCAGGCAGCTCGTCCCAGCTGGTGGCCTGCTTCTCGGTCGACCGCACGAAGTACTTGATGTTGTCGAAGTCGATCCCCGACAGGTCAGAGCCCCAGGTCGGCATGGGCTTGCGGCGGAACAGCTGCAGGCCCTTGAGGCGCAGGTCCAGCATCCACTGGGGCTCGTTCTTCTTGGCCGAGATGTCCCGGACGACGTCCTCGGACAGGCCGCGGCGGGCCGTGGCGCCGGCCACGTCTGAGTCGGCCCAGCCGAACTTGTAACGCTCCAGCCCCTCTAGCTCGGGGTGTGCCGTAGTAGTCGTCATGCGGAGGTTCCTCCGGACTTGGTGTCGATGTTGCGGTTGTGCCCTAGCCCCGGCGCCGTGACGTGCGTGGTGCAGATGCCGTCGCCGTGGGCAATGGTCGCGAGGCGCTGCACGGGGGTGCCGAGCAGGCGGCCGAAGGCCTCGGTCTCCGCCTCGCAAAGTTCCGGGTACTGCGCGGCGACATGCGCCACCGGGCAGTGATGCTGACAGAGCTGTTCTCCCCCGCCGGCCGCCGGCGCACCGCTGGCGCCGGCCGCGTACCCGTCGGCGGACAGCGCCTCGGCCAGGGCCTGGACGCGCTGGCCGGGCGCGGCGGCGTCCACGACGGGCCGGTAACGGCGCTCCAGTTCGGAGACCTGCTGCCGGGCGAACCGCGCCACGGCCTCTGGCCCGGCGGTCTCGGCGAGGAACCGCAGCGCGCTGCTGGCCAGGCCGTCGTAGGCATGCTCGAACGCGGAGCGGCCGGCGTCGGTGATCGCGAACATCCGCGCGGGCCTGCCGCGGCCCCGGTTCCCGTAGGTGCGGGCGATCCTCGTCTCGATCAGGCCGTCGGCCAGCAGGTTGTCCAGGTGCCGCCGGACCGCCGCCGGAGTGAGGCCCAGCCGGGCCGACAGGCCGGCCGCCGTGACCGGGCCGTTTTCCAGGATCAGCCGCGCGATGTGGCCTCTGGTGCCCCGATCCGAGCCCGGCTGGGCGGGGGCCGGCGAGGCGAGGAGGGCCGACTGCGTGGTGAACTTCTGGGCAGGGGCGACGCTGACCTGCGCACCACCAGGGGTGCGAGCGCTCGCGTCATCCAGTCCCATGCTTTTCACAACATCATTGTGCCGTAAATACTTCCGTCCGCGCAATCGCCCCCCCGCTGCCGCTGGGATCGTCGTGCTCGGGAACGACGCGCCGCTGCCGCCGGGCGTGACTGCGGTCGAACTGCTCCAGGACGTGCCAGCCCGCTGCCGTGTAAGCAGCGGTGCGATTCGCGGCCTCGACATCCTCACCGGGCAGGACGACCGCAGGTCGAACTTGTCACCGTCGATGTGCTCGCGGAAGTCAGCCTCGTCGGCCAGGCGGTGGAGGTATCCGGTGCCGCCGGGCAGCGTGTCGTGCAGGATCAGGAACCGGCGCCGCGCCCGGTCCCGTGGTCGGGCATGGTGGCGGTCACTAGGCGGGCCGGGCAGGCGTGCCAATGTCCAGTCCGGAGATCTTGTGACGATAGCCGGGAATGTAGTAGAGGTTGCCTGGGGCAAACTCGGTCAGGGCATAACGGGCCGGACGCCCGTAGTCCCGCAGCTCGCTGTGGTAGACGCTGTCCTTCTCCGGCCCTTGATCCTCCCAGGTGAGAGTGGCTTCCAGCCTCGTGGCCGTGTCGATCAGCGAGTAATCGGGCAGCAGCCGAGGAAGCCCTCGGCTAGCGCCCCGCCGTCGCGCACGGCCGGCCGCCTCGACGAAACCGGCCAGCCAGCCCGACTCGCCGATGTCCCGCACGTCATCACGGATCCCGTCGACATCCCAGTCCGCCCGGCGCAGCAGGCGCTGGATGTCATCAGACCTGGCCTCGCCCGGCGATCTAAGTGCCATTGCTTGCATATTAGAGCGCGAAGGCCTTCCCGGCGTTACGCGAGTACGCCTGCCGCCCTTCCTGCATCCAGCACGGACCCGCCTTTATTTTCCGTTTGGTGGCGGCCACGCCGTGATGGACTGGAGCCCGGCAAGAGCAGCAAATCCGGTAACGTACCTGCCCAGCCGCTGTTGCAACTCGGCCAGCTCAGCCCGGCACTGCAGGTTGCCTTCCCATGATCGTTCCGGCTCGCCTTGGTGGCTGCCCTCCCACTCGGCTAGCCGCGGGTGCCAGCGAGCTAGGAACGGCCTCAGTTCCAGGTTCAGCATCGCGACGCCGAGTTCCTCGACAGTCGGCCCGTTCGACGCTGACCGGGAGGGCCTGGACTCCTTTAGGCTGGTCCGCACTTCCTGGAAAAGGTTGTACAGAGAGGTCAGGGCCTCGCGCAGGTTGCCGCTGTCGGGCACCAGCGGCTGAGTCGATACCCGTGTCGTAGTCTCGATGAACAATCGCCAGGCGACCAGCCGGTTATCCGGCGACACGATAAAGTGCAGCTGCGATAGCTGCGGAATGGTGATGGTCACGTCCTGCAGCCCGACACTGCCGCTGTAGGCGTGCACTAGCAGGCCGGCGACGGCCCCGGCCGTAGCCCCTGTCAGCAGGTACAGGCCTGCTCCGTGGAGCTGGCCGGCCCAGAACACGGCCGCGCCTATTGCCGCGCCGACAGGGAGTCCCAGCGCCATGCGAGACCAGCGGCCGCTGAAGCGCAGCTTCATGGCGCTCACGCTGTGTGCGCAATCGTGAGGTCGGGTAGCATACACATCGCTCCATGGACTCCGCGACCTGCTTCCGGCGACGGCCGTCGATACAGGGTAGGCGACGGCGCGGAGCATGCCGGGACCAACCGCAGGGCGTCCTCCGCACGGACATCAGGGACTGTAAAGGTCTTTGTCCATTATTCTGATGTCATACCACGCATGACACGGCCTCGTTAACCTTGAGTTCATGGCTGATGGGGAGAAGTTGCCGCCACGGGCGTTTATCTCGTTCGCACGGGAGAGCCCAGATCACATCGCGGCCGTGGGGAGACTCTGCGATGTCCTGCGCGATAACGGCGTCGACGCATTCTGGGATGAGCACGCTGAGGCACAAGAGTGGCCGATGTGGATGAGCAAAGCAGTCGATGCCGATCACATTTTGGTCATCGCCTCCCCAGGCTATAGGATCTACGCCGACTCAGAGGATGCGTCTGAAGTCGGGCGAGGGGTGCGCTATGAAGCACGACTACTTAGGAACAAGATTTTTAATCTTGGGGATGCTGCCGTAAACAAGCAAATCATGCCGGTCGTGCTCCCCGGACGCTCGGCCGATGATCTGCCTGACTGGCTGACCCCCGCGGGCCGGACGCGCTTTAGAGTTGAGAGCTTCACGCAGGAAGGCATCGACTCAATCCTGCGACATATATTCGAGCAGCCGTATAACCCGCCGCGCCCGCTAGGTTCAAGGCCGCCTCTTCCGACCAGGGAGGAGGAGGCTCGTCGCGGCCAGCCAAGGGAGCAACTGCCCGGGCAGCAGGCGATCGCGACTGAGTTCAGCCGAGGGCTGAGCACGTTCGAGGGTCGGCATGGTGCGCTGCGCAAGATCGCTGTGTGGCTCGCCAACGCAGGAGACCGCGAGTCGTGCTTCGTCACGAGCGGCCCTGGATCCGGCAAGACCGCCCTGCTCGGCCTGATAGCCCATCTGGCCTCGGGGCACCGCCACTGGGTCAAGGTTTGGCTTCCCGAAGACTGCCTTCCGCCTGCAGTATCCATCGACATCGCCCTGTACGTGCGCAACATGGTCCCACGCACTATTCTCGTCCGCCTGGCAGAAGCGGCGGGCATGTCGACGAGCGAAATCGCGAGCATCAGAAGTGCTCAGAGTCTGGCGGATGGGGTTGCCTCACTCGTCGGTTACCTGCGGGCGCGGCACAAGCAGATGACTGTCTTGCTCGACGCGCTCGATGAGGAGTCCATGCAGGAGGATGGTGAAGCGGGGTCGTCCCAGGACCTCGATGATCTCGGCCAGATACTGCTGAAGCCACTCACCACTGACCCGGAATCGCCTGTTCGCTTCTTGCTCGGCGGCCGCGGGCAGGTCATGCCGCTGGCGGGTTTTGGACCAGCAGCCCAGGATGAAAGGGTCATTGATCTCGACGGGGAGTATCAGGATCCCGTTGCGCTTCACGGATGGGTGGAGACGGTGCTGCGTGGTCGGGATCCTCTGAGCGCAGATGTGCCTGACTACTCATCGCCGTGGCGGGACGCAGACGACGCCGTGGTCCGGGCTGCTGTGGACGCCATCGTCGACATCGCCGGATCCTCGTTTTACATTGGCGAAGCGATCGCCAGGGCGCAGGCACGGATCAGGGAACTGCCGGACCCTCGCAGCGAGCGGTGGAAGGGTGACCTTCCGAAGGACGCTGGCCCGGCTATGCAGGCGGAACTCCAGGCACGGCTGCGGGCCAGCGAGGCCCAGCGCGCCATTGACCTGCTGCTGCCGCTTGCCTACGGCCGGGGTAACGGCATCCCGTGGGCGGAGGTATGGCTGCCGCTAGCCAACGCGCTGCGGCCGAGTGGCGCTACGACGTACGGGAATGCCGACCTCGACTGGATCCGCAAGCATGCGAGCTCCTATGTGGTAGCGAGTCCGTCCGCCGAGCCGGATCGACCGCTCTTCCACCTATACCACCAGTCGCTGAGCACCTACTTAAGAGCGGCCGACCGGCCTCCGCGGGGCAAGCGTGACCTGGCCGCCGATGAGCAGGCCATTACCCGGACGTTGCTTGACCAGGTCCGGCAGCGCCCAGGCGCGACCCGCAACTGGGCACGGGCATCGTCCTACCTGCGTGATCACCTCCTTGAGCATGCGGTCGCCGGCGGATTCCTTGACGACATCGACGAACTGGTGCTGGACCCGGGCTTCCTGGCGCATGGCCGAGACGCCGAGCTGCGTGCCGTCCTGGGCAGCCTGACTGAGCCGCGACACCGGGCCGTCGCAGACGCCTACAGCTCCGCGCTTGCTGCACTCACCGCGCGTCCTGAGGTGGCCACGGCCGGATCAGGGGGCGGACGGAGCCCAGACGACGTGCATGCGCTGCTCGCGCAGCTATCCCTTGCAGCCCGATGCCGGGGAGCGGACGCTCTGGCGAGCCGCATCGGCCTCGGAACTGGACCAGGCCAGGCCCCGTGGCAGGCCACCTGGGCAACCTGGCGTCAGCAGCAGCCGCACGTCCGGCTCACCGGCTACACCGACGCGGTCCAGACCGTGGCGACCGCGACACTGGCCGACGATCGGGCGGTCGTGGTAACGGCAGGCGGTGATGGCGGGATCCGGATCTGGGATGTGCTGCGGGGCGTCCTGATCCGCGCCATCTCCCACGCGCACAGCGGCGGCATTCTAGGGCTGGCCGCAGGCAGTCTTGAGGACGGCACGCCGATCGTAGTATCCGCCGGAGAAGACTACGCGGTCCGGGTCTGGAACCTAGCCGCCAACGACGATACGGCCATGACGACGTTCACCGCGCACAAGGCCCCGGTGCGAGGGGTGGCAGTAGCACACCTGCGCCGCGGTACAACCGTCGTTACTGGCGATGCCCACGGCACGGTCCGGCTATGGGATCCGCAATCCGGCCAAGAAGTCAGAAAAGCATACGACAGGTACAGAACCCAGGTCACCGCGATCACCGTGATCCGGCTGGGCGACGCCACCCATGTCGTCACAGCGCGTATTAGCGGCGACGTTCATGTGTGGAGCCTGGTTCCTCCCATCCCCCGCGTTCTGACGCACCACTGGGGAACGCGGGCAGTGCGGGCGCTTGCGACCGCCACTTTCGGCGAGCGGCCCATGATCGTCTCCGCCGGCGATGATGGCGCCATTTACGTCTGGGATCCGGCGATCCAGGACGCCCGGCGCGACGCCCTGGCCGTGCATACCTACGGGATCTGGGCGCTAGCGGTCGCCGAGGTGAACGGCCGGCCCGTCATCGTCTCCGCCGGCGCCGACAAGACCGCCCGGGTCTGGGACGCCGCGAACGGCACTCCGATCGGCGCGCCCTTCACCGGACACGACGCGAAAATTCGCTCCCTGGCCGTGACCGACGCCGGCAACCGCGCCATCGTCATCTCAGGCGGCGATGACGGGATACCCAGGATCTGGGACCTCACCGCAGCAGGAGCAGCCAACGAGGCATTCACGGGGCACCAGCAGAAGATCCGGTCGCTGCTATTCACCCAGATCGACGGTCGGAACCGGCTGATCTCCGGCAGTACCGATGCGACGATACGGCGGTGGGATCCGGACACCGGGGCCATGATGGGGCGCCCCCTGAGACGCCATCACCAGTATGTGAGCGCTCTCGCGGTAACGGACATCGGCGGGCACTCGTGCATCCTCTCCGGCGGCGCCGATACCACAGTGCGAGTCTGGAATGCCGCAACGGGCGCGGAGGAACGGGAGCCCTTCAGGATCGCAAAGCGCCCGGCCTCGGTAACAGCGCTCCTGGTCATCCCGAACGATGCGGCAACGCGGGTCATCTCTGCCTACCTCAACGGAATCGTAGTGGTCTGGGACCCGGCGACCGGTGAGGAGACAGCGCGTTACCAGGGGCATCAGGGCACGGTCCGGGCCTTGCAGGAGATCGAGCTCGATCCAGCCGCGCCTTATCCGCTGATAGTCTCTGCTGGCGCAGATGGTGTCCTGCACATCTGGGATCCTGCTTCGGGAGACCAGGTGCGGACCCTCGCGAGCGGGCATGAGACCGTCACTGCCCTGGCTGTCATGCCGTCACATCCCTCCTGGGTCGTCTCAGGTGGTGACGACGGAGTGATCCGGGTCTGCGATCTGGCAACGGACACCGGGTCGCAGGAGTGGTGCAGGCAGGCCTCGGCGGTCCGGGCAATAGCCCTCGTGCCCGGCCAGGACTCGGTGGTGATCGCCAGCGCTCACGCCGACGGGACAGTCCAGTTCGCTGAGGGGACCACGAGGTTCCCCGCAGGAACGCAGTTCTCCGGGTATTCGCCGAAGGTCACGGCTCACCCTCGGATACATGCCGGAGGCGCGCTAACGCTGACAGTGGGAACCGCCGAGGGCCGGGCCGTGGTCTTCTCCAGTGGCGGCGACGCGATCATCCGGGTCTGGGACCTGGAACGCAAGGCGCCGCTGCGAACTGTGCACCGTGGCTGGGTGCGGTCGCTCGCCGTCACCGCACCTACGGAGCGAGATCCTGAGGCGGACTATACAGAGAAAGAAGATGCCGCGGCAGACACGGTAATGGTCATCTCCGGCAGCGATGACGACACCATCCAGATCCGAGACCTGGACTGGGACCGGACGCAGGAGGAGCGCATACTGGCGGCCCACCACCAGGGCGTCCGCGCGCTGGCTGTTGCCGCGGCAGACCGCCCGATCATCGTCTCTGGTGGCGTTGATCATCGGCTGAAGGTGTGGGATCTCGCAAGTGGACGACTTCTGGGCCGGCTGGGTGTACACGGGGACTGGGTTCGAGCGCTCGCCGTCGCCACGCTGCCTGGCATTGGGCCGGTCGCTGTCTCAGCCAGCGGCGACGGTCACGTGGCTGTCTGGGACCTCACCAAGATGGTCGCTATCGGGGCGCCCAGGAAGCTTCACTCCGAAGGCATCCGCGCTGTCGGGATAGCCGACGGCCTAGATGCCGGCGATTCACAGCCCGTCATCGTGTCCGGCAGCACCGATAAGACCATCGCCGTCTCGCTTCTGCAGACCGGGGCGCGGATCGGAGCACCCTTCACCGGGCATAGCAGCGCCGTTCGAGCCCTGGCCGCAACATCCCTAGCCCGGACGCCCGTGGTGATCTCCGGCGACGACGCGGGCACGGTCCTGGCATGGAACCTGCAGACCCGTGAATCCGTAGGTGAGGTGCCCCACGGCTCGGGAGAAGTGAATGCCATTACCGCTCAGCCACGCGGTTATCCCGAGTACGAGGGCATCGATTGCACGTGGGTAGCCGTCGCCGCCGGCGAGACCGTCACGCTGTCGTCCTGGACGGCGGAGCGCAGCTGGGAAGAACGAGCCACCATTCGGTTCGACTGCGAAGTCCTCAAGGTGGCGATGCCACAGGAGTTCTGGCAGGAGGAACCTCCGGGCCGTCTGGTGGTCGGCGCCACCCAGGGCGTCGTGGCTCTGCGGATTGCCGACCCCACATAACAAGCGACCAGGTCAGGTTGCGAGGGGCAAGTATTCTATGGCGGCATGGTCAACACTGCTGCTTCAGCATCCAGCGGACATCACGCATAGCGGCCACCCTGCCCGCCCACCGGGCCGAAACCGGTGCTGATGTCCCGGTAATACCGCCGGAAGAGCGACTCCTCGGGTTTCGACCTCAGCTCCTCCCGGGCTTCGGGCGTGATCTCGAGCTTGTCAGGGTCAACCGGCCGGGGCGCGTACCGGAAGCGCGGGTCCGGCGAGACGGTGAGGCGGTTACCCGCGGTGATGTCCCACTCATAGGGGGAGAACGGCCGCGCGTAGTACGGCTGACGCGGCGGGCTGACAACGGCAATGGCGGGAGCGACATCGCCACCATTCCAGACCTTACGGATAATGCGGTGGTTACCATCACACACAACGAACTCAAGCATGCTGTCGTCGTCGGAGTCCCAGTCATCTGGGTGTACCTGCTCGATTACGGGGGGGGTCAGCGCCACCGGGTCGCCCGCCCCGCCGAACGTCGCCCGCAGGAATCCCCACGGGTCATCACCGCAGTGCTGGGCGAGGAAGTCATTGACCCACCCCGCCCGCTCCAGGCCCGCCTCCAGGACGTACCGCTGCGCGGGGCGCAGTACTCCCAGCAGCCCGTTCCCGGTATCGGATGGGCAGGTCCTGAAGAGCGAGAGGTCTATCCGGGACCCGTCTCGTGGTGTCGCGTCGAAAACCAGAATCACGTCACGCCGACGCCCGCTTCGCACCTGGATCGTGCGACGGACCAGCGCGACCCGCCGGACGTCAAGCCCTTGATACGGGCGCTGCTTGCGCAGGTCGAAGTCGCCGGTGTACTCGATGCGGTTCATGGCCTCCATCGTGGACGTAGCGAGCCCCGCGTCGCTGCCGTCGGCGCCGAGCGGCTGGAGGTAGGGGAAGGGGCCCTCGGCCAGGTGGTAACCGGTGGTCTCCTTCATCTGCCCTAGCACGATGTGCGGGGGAAAGTGGCCATCTGCCGTCCGCCGCGCGATCAGCCGCTGCTCGACCCATCGCATGACGTCCGCGTTGCGCGCCAGGAGCGACGGAGCCAGCGTCCACGGTCCCTCGCGGTCATCGATCTCCGGCAGCGGGAACCAGACCGCGCCAGGCGGCAGCACCGTACGGCGCCGGGCCTCGTCCTCACTGATGTCGTCCGGGTCGTCCGGGTCGGCGGCTGGCTCCCAGCGCAAGCCAGCGCCGCCAGTCATGATCGCCTCAAGCGGAATCGTCCGCCGACCGCTGAGGGGCGCGCCGCGCAGCTGCACGCTTGGCAGCTCCGTCAGCCAGTCGACCACGGTAAGTTCCGCTTCGAGCTGCTTCCTTTGCTTGCCGACCGCCGAGTCCAGGTCCACCGACTGGCGATCGCGCACGAATGGTGTCAGCACGACCATGCGGTATTCATAGTCGGTGATCTCCCCCGTAGCCGGCGAGATCTTCTGCGTGCGAGTGGTATCCAGTTCTCGGATCTTATCGATCCAGATGTCGTCCGCCAGGTTGCCGCCACCTTCCTGGATCCGTTCCACCGCATCGTCGAACGTCCTGGCGCTAGAGGCCCGTCTCATGTCCTCGGCCTGAGTCACCACCTGCCGGACGACATCGAGATGCAATCGCTCCATCAGGTCCCTGACGTTCCGGAAGGCAGGCATCAGCAAGGTATCCCACTCCGCTACTTCGCTGGGCCGGAGCGGGTTGTGCCGACTGAGCAGCATCTCGTAGTTACCGCCTTCGGTCTCGCGGAGCAGGAGGAGAAGGTAGTAGCGGTTCTGCCGGGTGGCGACTCCGAGATGCGGGAGCGTGCCGTCCGGCATGCAGACCGGGGTGTAGCCGTCGCTCTCCCAGACCTCGGCGACATGGGCGGCGAAGGCCAGCACCTGGGGACTGCGCTTCGGCGCGTCCCTCTTCAGGGCGTCGGCTACCAGGTCGCAGACCTTCGCGTAAAGCCGGCGCTCCGCGCTGCTTACCCGGGAGGCCGAGATCAGCGGCCTGATGACCTGGATTGGCCCGTCGGACGAGCCGCCGTCCAGTGCGGTGTCATAGTGGAACGCGATCTCTGCCTGGCCCTTCCACAGATCCAGGCTGATGCGCGCCATTCCCGATGACGGCCGGCCTGCGGCAAAGGCGGGCGCGGCCAGCACCGACACCTCCGTGGCAGGACGGCCTGCTAGCAGCGGGGTGCTCACCAGCGTCGTGACCGCCCGCTGGTGCATGTTGCCATGCAGCACCAGGGAGGCGCGCAACTGCAGGCAGTGGCTCAGGAATCCCGAGGCGTTCGAGGTTGTGCCGCGCGCATTCTCCGCGAGGAAGTTCCTGGTCACGCACAGGCGAGACATCGGGTCACAGACTCCGGCGGTTCCCCTGAGCAGATTCTGAAAACTCGTCACGCGCTCGTCGTCCTCCCCGCCCGGGGGGTACACGACCCGGTCCTCGACCGGCAGCAGGTTGTGGTGGGTCACGGCGATCACATAGAGCGGCGTGCTGCGGGCCGCCACATCGCGCAGCCTGCTGACCAGGTCGCGTGACCACTGCAACTGTTCCTCGCTGACCTGGCCGTAGTCGGCCGCCAAATCATGCTCATACTGCACGCTGTTGGAGTCGAACCCGATCACCGCAATGTAGGCAATCGGTGCGTTCTCCAGGCCGCCTGCCGCTCCGGGGTCGCTGCGCGGCATGATCCGGAATACTGCGGCTACGGGATGCGACTCTGGCCGCTTCTGTTCCGGGTCTGAATTAGCCGCCAGTTCACCGACGAAATGCGAATAGTAAGGATTAGGCTGCGGCTCAGCCTCCCCCTGCCGGGACGGTGCCGGGGCCCACGGCCCGCGCACCGGCCCTCCACCGCCGTAGACGTCCTCATTGCCAGGGATACTCAGCAGGTCGGGGAAGAGCCGGTCGGGGTCTGGCGTGCGCTTCTCGCGATCCGCCTCCCGCAGTTCGCGGAAGGCGGGCAGGCAGATATCCGCATAGGCGGACGTGACCCGGCGCGACTCGGCTTCGGTGGCGTCCTTGCGCCCCGCGATCAGGTCTCCGCAGTTCACCATCAGGTCGGCGGTGCGCGTCACGTTGAAAGCGCCGCGCAGGTGCTTGTATCGGTCGACAAACGCGGCACGCAGTGCCCGCGCCGCTGCCACGGGGTAGCCAGCATCCGGATCCGGTAGCGCGCCGTCGATACGCAGGTCCGAGATCACTTCGATGTCGAAACGCCAGGGCCCCTTACGATCTATCCAGATATCGGTGATACCCGCGCTGCTTCCGTCCCCGGCGGCCGGGCTGTCACCGTCGCGCTCAAGGCTAGCCAGGAAATCATCCGTGACAAGGTGCATGGCTCTCCTTCAGCATCAGCTGAACGGACGACCGGAGGCCGGAGTCCTACATCGCCAGGTGACTCGGATTGGACTGTTTCCGTTCTTTCTGGACCCCTGGGAACAGATCATTAAATTCGCGGAAGAGTGACTTATAATTGGCGGGCTGCCGGTATTCTTTCTTCTGGTACCCGTCCGGCAGTTCCGCCAGCGGCGTGACCCGCGACCAGCCGCCGTCCAGCGCGAAGGCGTAGTAGGGATACTCAGCGGGCACGCTGCGCGCCACCACGATCGAGATCGGCAGTCCGAGCGAGCGCGCGGCAAAAATCCGGTGCATGCCGTCGTTGATCAGCAGGACGGTCCGGCCGTCAGGTTCGCGGGACTCCTCGACGATAGGCGGGAGGACCGGGATCCGCTCGCCGGGGTCATCCGACGTCGTCACGTACACCCCACCATTGAGGGCGAAGATGTCTACCCCCTCAGGCAGCAAGGCGTCCCGAAGGTCAAGGACCTTGGCAACACCCGGCGTCAGAACGTAGTTCTGCGCTGGGGCCAGAGTGTCGGCATCAAGCGCGTGGACGACCTCCAGTGAGGCATCGAGGTAAGGCTGCGCGCGGCCGAACCCGCGGAGCCGCGTCTGCCGGATCGTGGACAGCAACTGGTCGGCCGTAATTGTCTCGACTGAAAGAATCCGCATGGCGCTCCCCAGGTTGTCAATCGCCTGCCGTAGTAGTGGCCGCGAGCACCTGGAGTAGCCAGGCACCCGCAATATCGATGTCTGCTAGCGAACATAGCGCCCGGGTTGGCGCGGCGGCAGCGCCGTTGAGAACCTGCACCAGCGCGCGTGCCTCTCGTGCTGGGTCGTGCAACAGCCAAAGCGTGCGCATCCCGCACGCGATGGCTGGTTCGATGTCCTTGCCGTAGGAGTCTCCGACCATCAGGGTTTGCGAAGGATCGACGGCGGCCCGCTCCAGAACCCGGCTGAACAGCGCTGGCGCCGGCTTGGCCAGCCCTTCGCGGCAGGACAGCAGCTGGAGCTCAGCCGGGATGTGCGCGTCGAAGAACTCGCCCAGCAGCCGGCGGACTGACCGGAAATAGGGAGTCCAGATGTTCGAGAGCAGCGCCAGCCGGCAGCCCTGCGCGACGAAGGCCCCCAGAGCCTCGAATGCTCCGGGAATCAACCTCGCTTCGTTCTCCTGCGCGTCCCAGATATCGGCCACGGCTGACTCGACCACCAGGCCGCCTAGCCCGAGCCGCGCGCGTACAGCAGCGCAAGCGTCCGATGAATTGGCGTAGTCCGTCGTCATCAGCAGGTTGTGCAGGGCGCGCTTATGTGCAACATCCAGACCAGCGGTCTCGGCGATCCGCGAGGCTGGCCCGCGGGCAGGCCCGGCGACCAGCGACGACCCGATGTCAAGGACAACCAGCGGTGCGCTCACGAGCCCTCGTCGGTCTCAGCCGGAGCTCGACGGCGATCAGGCTGCCGCGGCAGCATCTCCGCCTTGGTCATCAGCTCACGGCCAAGCCAGAGCGCGTGCGAGACCAGGCTGACCGCCATGTCACCGATCACCTCCCGCTCGATCTTGGCAGCCGTGTCGCCGCGGTAGCGCTTCACGAGCAGTCCTCCGTATCGGTGCTCAGCCACAATTTCCGGAGGGTCCTTATTGACGGTAACGACAAAGTAGCCGTTCGGGTCCTCGCGCAGGGAATGCTTGCCGGTGCTGCGGTTGACATCCTCGTCCCGCGTCCACCGCTCGGCGATGCCCCGGGCGAACTCATACCGAGGATCGCGCGGGTTGATGCCCAACGAGTGACTGATCACCGTGATCGGACCAGGTGCCATGTGAGTGCGGTCGCATACCCACTGCTGGATGGCCATCAGCCCGTACACATTCTGCAGCCAGGCGGTGAGCAGATTATGGGAGCGGTACGTAGCAGTCAGAGTCAGCCGGTCTTGCGAGCGCCGGAAGAACAGTGTCACCAGGCACGGCACGGAGGAGCCGCGTTCCCGGTCTCCCGGGAGGTCTGCGGCGTTGTCCCATAGCGAGATGTAAGCGTGCCGACTCTCTGGGTCTGCCTGCAGCGTCCGGACAGCGGAGCTCAGGGTGTCGATCTTCTTCCCGTCTCTCCGGAAGTACCCGCGCAGCCGGTTTCCGTAGGTGTACGAGATTCCCGGCGGGACTTCCCCGTCCAGCATCTTCCGCTGATAATCGTGAAGACGCTCCAGGGAAAAACCGTACTTGTCGAGCACGTCGGCGGCATCCTCCGCCGGGTCAGTTATGACCACCTGAGTGTTAAGCAGTTCCCGCCGGGGGCCGCTGCTCAGGCTGACGGGATGCCCGAACCTGACCGTCCTGGTTACCAGTTCCTCCCAGCAGTCAAGAGGCCGTCGGCGCACCACTTGGTGACCCATGACATCCGAAGGCCGGTATGTATAGTCATCCGGCGGAATGTCGACCCGCAGCCGCTCCCCGGCCTCCGGCGGCCGGTATCGCGTGAGCGCGGCGAGGTAATCCGGCAGCCTCCGCGCCGCCTCGCCGCCAGCCAGCTTCCCGAGGTAACAGAAGGTGAGCTGGCGCTGTAGACGATGAGCGTCGAAGTCCCGGAGAGACGGGAACAACCGGGTGGTGCCGGGAATCCGGCACACCGTAGTACCGAGCATTACGGTCTCTTCCAAGCCGGTTTCAAGGAAGGCACCAATTTCCGTGACTGTGGGCAGGTCCATGTCTTCCCCGACCGCGATCAGGTGCCGGATCTGCGGGTTGTACAGCAAGTTACACAGCATCTGATACATGCCATCGCCGTAAAGATTTGACACGACGGCGATCCGGGACTTTCCAGGATCGAGGATGTCCGGCGAAATGCGCCCCAGCACGCGCATAGCAGCGTCCAACGGATTCCACAGGGTGACGAGCCCGACATCCCCGACTGGATTCACAATAGTCAGCCGGTCGGAATAATAGAGCGGATCGAAAATCATCGGCTCCCCTTGGTCGCTCATCAACCGAGACCTCCAGGCCGCATACGGCAGAGGCCAGTTCCCCTGCCAGAGATCAAGATCTTCTGCGTCGGCTCGCACCGCCATGAACGAGCGCCTGCGCTGGGTTTGCCAATAACTAGCCTGCCTGACCCGGGCGTCGGATAATCCAGAACGACCCGTCGATAATCCGGGAAGCGCGAACGAGCGCTTGCCAGTCCACCAGCGACTCAGACTTTCCGATCTCGCTCGAATCATCAAAGACATGCAAGCGGCTAGAGTAATCAAGACGGAACTCCGCTGAGAGAATATTAGGGGCCTCCTCAACTTCGTCGCCCAGTGGTGTCAGGCGAACGACATGGTCAGCCTTTGCGACGGATTCAGTCCAATCGACCTGGCAAAACTGCGCTAGATAAAAGAAATCAAAGTCTATGCCGACGATCGCCTGTTCCCGAACGAAGTCTGCAATAGCATCCTCGTACATGCCGTAAACAACCTTATTCAACTCTACAAAATCCAGCGTCAGATCGCTGCGGCCAGTGAGGAACTTCTGTATCGAGGTGAAGCTACTTCTTGCCTTCTGCCGCGTGACGCCCCACTCTGCATAGGTAGCGGAGGTTGGCAGGCTCCATGGGTTCTCATCACTGGGTGAAAGCACCACGCGCGTGATTTTTGCAATTTTTCGACGAACTTCTTCATTATCTATAATATCAGGACAATCATAGAACGCAGCGACTGCGCTTCCCAGAAACGCGGGCACGCAGCACTGCGGCGGCCAGCGGTTGCCCCTGCTGGTCGGGCCCCGTCCAAGTTCCGTCATCTCAGTCTGCCCATGTCATGGCTCAATTTCCGGCAGTCGTGGCGTGCGCCCAGGCGGCGCCGGTTGCGAGGTTTGGCAGTGGAGTAGCTGGGACGCTAGTTGCAGGTCCAGACAACCTGTAGTCATCCTAGACAGGTTATGCCACAACGCTACGGCGCGCTGGAGTCCATCCGAAATTGGTCACAGCACGCTGCCCGAAGGGTCACGTCCCGACGGGTGGTGTGTGAGAGAATGCCACCTCGCGATCAGGTTCTGATTAAGCACCAATGGCCTCGATTGTCACGTCATTCCCATTAGTTCGCCTGCATCTCTTTATTGAGGCGTTCCCGGGGGTTATTGCTCCACACCTGGCGCCAGCTCTCGCGGGGGGCGCGGTGGGCGGTCACGACCTGGGCTTGCTGAGCGCGGACCGAGGCGGCGTCGGGTTGTGATCATCTCATCCAGCTCGGCGGCCATGACGCTGACCTGCGACTCCGACAGCTTCGTCACCGCGGCCAGAGCCAGCAGCCCAGTCAGCCCCGTCAGCCCAAGAAGCCGCGCAGGAGAGATGCCGTCCCCGACAGGTGCTCGGTGACCGCCGCGCGCGCCTGCTGCGCGTCTCCGGCCAGGATCGCGGTCACCATGGCGGCGTGCTGGACGTTGCTGTGATCGATGTTGCGCTGCAGCATGGGGATGGCATCGAGGAGGCCGACCAGCCGCATCCGCGCGTCGGTGCACGCGGCCAGCAGCAGGCTGGACCCGGTCAGCTCGGCGATGGCGAGATGGAAAAGCGTGTCCAGGCGGCGGTAATCGGCCGGGCCGGCGGCGTTGACCTCGGCGAGCCGGGCCAGCAGGGTCTCGCGCGCCTGTTCGTCGGCCGGCAGGCCGGCCAGGATCTCGGCGGCGCCGTTCTCGACGGCGAGCCGGAAGGTCAGCGCATCGGCCAGCTTGGCCCCGTCCTCGCGAGCCAGGCGGCGGAACTCGTCCCGGTCCGGGGCGGGCGGCGTGTAGGTGACGAACGTCCCGCCGAACCGGCCGCGACGGGAGCTGACGTAGCCCGCCTCCTGCAGTTCCCGGAGTGCCTCGCGCAGCGTCAGCCGGCTGATCCCGAGCTGGACCGCCAGCTCACGCTCGGCCGGGAACCGCTCGCCGGGCGCGATCATGCCGAGTTTGATCACGGTCAGCAGCCGCTCGACGGTCTCCTCGAACGCGTTGCCTTGCCGCACGGGCCGCAGTACTGCGCCCAGATCGACCCCGGCGCCCACCGTTACCGCCCTCCGCTGCGCTGGCACTGCTGGGCCGACTGTAGGCGGCCTGGCGCGCGGGTCAGACCCGCCCGCGGCTCGGGAACTATGCGGCGTCGCGGACAAATTTCGTCCGGACTATTGACATTGCCTCAGGTCTAGCCATCATTGGTCTGATATTAGACCATTGGATTTCTCACTCGCCAGCCCCCAGTGCGGGGGTGCGGGGTCGCGCGACGGAGGCGTGCGGCGGGGGCGGCCCGCAGCAGGTACTCCAACCGTAGTTCGGACCCAAGGAGAGCAAGCCGTGGCGGTCAATGAGCACGCATCATCCGCGCCGCTGAGCAGCGACGAGGAGACCCTGCACAGGCTCGGCTACGCGCAGGAACTGCGACGGCGGATGTCGGGCTTCTCGAACTTCGCCGTCTCGTTCACGATCATCTCGATCCTGTCCGGCTGCCTGACGCTGTACGGGTACGGCATGGGTACCGGCGGGCCGGCTGTCATCGTCTGGGGCTGGCCGTTCGTCGGCATCATGACCCTGTTCGTCGGCCTGGCCATGGCGGAGGTCTGCTCCAGCTTCCCGACCGCCGGCGGCCTGTACTACTGGTCGGCGAAACTGGCTCGCCGCAACGGGCCCGCCTGGTCCTGGTTCACGGGCTGGTTCAACTTCCTCGGCCAGGTGGCGGTGACCGCGGGCATCGACTTCGGCGCGGCGTTCTTCATCAACGCCTTCGGCACCCTGGAGTGGGGCTGGAGCACGGCGCACTGGGTGACCGTCCTGATCTATGCCATCGTCCTGCTCGTGCACGGCCTGCTGAACCAGTTCGGGATCAGGCTGGTCGCGCTGCTGAACGACATCAGCGTCTGGTGGCACATCCTCGGCGTGCTCATCATCGTCGGGGTACTGGCCTTCAAGCCGACCCACCACCAGTCGGCGAGCTTCGTCTTCGGGCACTTCGTCAACGACACCGGACTGCACATCGGCACGATCTACATCGTGCTGATCGGGCTGCTGCTGGCGCAGTACACCTTCACCGGCTACGACGCTTCCGCGCACATGACCGAGGAAACCCACGACGCGGCCCGCAGCGGCCCCCGCGGCATCGTGAGCTCGATCGTGGTGTCGCTGTTCGCCGGCTGGATCCTGCTGATCGGGATCACCTTCGCGATCCAGCACTACGAGCCCGAGCGGCTGTCCGCGACGGGAGTGCCGCCGGCCCAGATCTTCATCGACGCCGCCGGGTCGGCCGTGGGCAAGCTGCTGCTGCTCATCGCGATCGGCGCTCAGCTCTTCTGCGGCATGTCCTCGGTGACCGCCAACTCGCGGATGATCTACGCGTTCTCGCGGGACGGCGCCCTGCCGGGCTCCGCGTTCTGGCACCGGGTGAACAAGCGCACCCGGACGCCCACGAACGCGATCTGGCTGGCCGCCGTCGGCGCCCTCATCCTTGGCCTGCCCTACCTCTGGAACTACACCGCTTACGCGGCGGTCACGTCCATCGCCGTCATCGGCCTGTACATCGCCTACGTGCTGCCGACCTTCCTGCGCCTGCGCCAGGGCGACAGCTTCGAGCGCGGCCCCTGGCACCTGGGCCGGTGGAGCAAGCCGATCGGGATCATCGCGGTGACCTGGGTCGTCATCATCACGATCCTGTTCATGCTGCCGCAGGTCGGCCCGATCACCTGGTCCACGTTCAACTACGCCGTGATCGCCGTCGCCGTAGTGGTCGGCTTCGCCGGCATCTACTGGCTCGTCTCGGCCCGGAAGTGGTTCACCGGCCCGCGGGTCCAGGGTTCGCCGGACGAGCTGGCGGCGATCGAGCGGGAGTTGTCGGCCTGAGCCCTGTCCACGCCGGGAATGAATAACGCCAGTACCAGGATATCGACACGATCGGAGCCGGATGCCGCTCTACCGGGGCCATGGCCCCTACAGCCAGCAGCGCGGGATGCTGACCCTCGAGCGGCTGCGCGTGGAGGTGGGCGAGCGCGAGATCGACACGGTCGTGCTCGCCTTCACCGACATGCAGGGCCGGCTCCAGGGCAAGCGGCTATCCGCCGAGTTCTTCCTCGACGAGGTCGCGGAGAACTTCTCGGAGGGCTGTAACTACCTGCTGGCCGTGGATGTCGACATGAACACGGTGGACGGGTACGCCATGTCGTCCTGGGACACGGGTTACGGCGACTTCGTGCTGCGGCCGGACCTGGACACCCTGCGGCGGGTTCCGTGGCACCCGGCCACGGCCCTGGTGCTGGCGGACCTGATCTGGCATGACGGATCGCCGGTGGCCGCCTCGCCGCGGCAGATCCTGCAGCGGCAGATCCGCCGCCTGGCCGATCGCGGCTGGATCGCGCTGGCCGGCACGGAGCTGGAGTTCGTCGTCTACACCGACACCTATGAGGAGGCGGCCGCCAAGGACTACCGCGACCTGTCCCCGGCCAACCAGTACAACGTGGACTACTCGATCCTGGGCACGTCCAGGGTCGAGCCGCTGCTGCGCAGGATCCGGCTGGGGATGGCCGACGCGGGCATGTACGTGGAGTCGGCCAAGGGCGAGTGCAACCTCGGCCAGCACGAGATCGCCTTCCGGTACGCCGAGGCGGTGACCACCTGCGATAACCATTCGATTTATAAGACGGGGGCCAAGGAGATCGCCGCTCAGGAGGGCATGAGCATCACGTTCATGGCCAAGCCGAACGCCCGCGAGGGCAACTCGTGCCACATCCACCTGTCGGTGCGCGATGAGGACGGCGGGCCCGTGCTGGCCGGAGACGGCCCGCACGGGCTGTCGAAGACCGGCGAGCATTTCCTGGCGGGCCAGCTGGCCGCGCTGCGCGAGCTGACCCTGTGCTACGCGCCCAACATCAACTCCTATAAGCGGTTCGCGGCGGGCAGCTTCGCGCCCACGGCCGTCCGGTGGGGCGTCGACAACCGGACCTGCGCACTGCGGCTGGTCGGGCACGGGCCCTCGCTCCGGCCGGAGAACCGCACGCCCGGCGGTGATGTCAACCCCTACCTCGCGGTCGCCGCGATGATCGCCGCGGGCCTGCACGGGATCGATAACGAGCTGCCCCTGGAGCCCGCCTACCCGGGCAACGCCTACGCCGACGACAGCGTCCGGGTGCCGCAGACGCTCCGCGACGCGCTGGCGCTCTGGGAAGGCAGCGACCTCGCGGCCGCGGCGTTCGGGCCCGAGGTGATCAGCCACTACGCGAACTACGCCCGCGTCGAGCTGGCCGCCTACGACGCGGCGGTGACCGACTGGGAGCTGCGGCGCTGCTTCGAGCGCATCTAGCGCGCCGGGTGTCCGGCTGCGCCGGGCGGGAAACTGATGTGCGGGATGAGCGGGACGAGCGGGACGAGCGGGAGAGCAGTCATGTCTGAAAGCACGCAGTACACCGTGGTGAACCCGGCCACCGAGGACCCGGTCACGACGGTGACGCTGACGTCGGCGCGGCAGGCCGACGCCGCCATCGAGCGGGCGGCCGCCGCGCAGGCCGCCTGGCGCGCGGTCGCGCCGGGCGACCGGGCCCGGCTGCTGCGCCGGTTCGCAGCCGAGGTGGACGCCCACGCCGCCGAGCTGGCCGCGCTCGAGGTCGCGGGCTCGGGGCACCCGATCGGGCAGGCGACGTGGGAGGCCGAGCATGTCCGGGATGTGCTGCTGTACTACTCGGCCGGGCCGGAGCGGCTGATCGGAAAGCAGATCCCGGTGGCCGGCGGCCTGAACGTCACCTTCGCGGAGCCGCTGGGCGTGGTCGGCCTGATCGTGCCGTGGAACTTCCCGATGCCGATCCTGGCCTGGGGCATGGCGCCGGCGCTGGCGGCCGGCAACACGGTGATCGCCAAGCCCGCCGAGGTCACCCCGCTGACCGCGATGCGGATCGGCGAGCTGGCCCTGGCGGCGGGGCTGCCCGAGCACGTCTTCCAGGTCCTGCCGGGCCAGGGCAGCGTGGTCGGCCAGCGCCTGGTCGACCACCCGGCCGTCCGCAAGATCGTCTTCACCGGATCGACGGCGGTCGGCCGCGAGATCATGGCGGGCTGCGCCCGCCAGGTGAAGCGCGTGACGCTGGAGCTGGGCGGCAAGAGCGCCAACATCGTGTTCGCCGACGCCGACATCGAGCGCGCGGCGGCCGCGGCGCCGCAGGCGGTCTTCGACAACGCCGGGCAGGACTGCTGCGCGCGGTCCCGGATCCTCGTGGAGCGCTCGGTCTATGACCGTTTCATGGAGCTGCTCGAGCCCGCGGTGCGGAGCGTCCGGGTCGGCGACCCGGCCGACGAGGCCACCCAGATGGGGCCCTTGATCTCGGCCGCGCACCGCGAGCGGGTCGCGGCCTACGTGCCCGACGACGCGCCGGTCGCGTTCCGCGGCAGCGCGCCGCGGGGAGCGGGGTACTGGTTCCCGCCGACCGTGCTCGCGCCGGCCGGCCCCGACTGCCCCGCCTTTGTCGACGAGGTATTCGGGCCGGTGGTCACGGTCACGCCGTTCACCGACGAGGCCGACGCGGTGGCGATCGCCAACGACACCCCCTACGGGCTGTCCGGCTCCATCTGGACCGGCAGCGTCGGCCGGGCGATCCGGGTGGCCCGTGGCGTGGAGACCGGCAACCTGTCGGTCAACTCGCATGCGTCGGTGCGCTACTGGACCCCGTTCGGGGGGTTCAAGCAGTCCGGTCTCGGGCGTGAGCTCGGTCCGGACGCGCTGGAGGCGTTCACCGAGACCAAGAACGTCTTCATCTCGACCGATGTCTGACGCACCGATGTCTGAAGCACCGACGAGTAGAAGGGCTAGCTGATGGAGCGCCTGCAGGATCGGGTCGCCGTGGTTACCGGCGCGGGTAGCGGCATCGGGCTCGCGAGCGTGCGGCGGCTGGCCGCCGAGGGCGCCCGGGTGGTCGCCGTCGACATCGACGAGGCCGCGGGGCAGGCCGCGGCGGACGAAGTTGGCGGCCTGTTCCTGGCGGCCGACGTGGCCAGCGAGGAGCAGGTCCGCGGGCTGTTCGACGAGGTGGCGCAGCGGCTGGGCCGGATCGACATCGCGTTCAACAACGCGGGCATCTCGCCGCCCGAGGATGACTCCATCCTGACCACCGGCCTGGACGCGTGGCGCCGGGTCCAGGAGGTCAACCTCACCTCGGTCTACCTGTGCTGCAAGTACGTCATCCCGCACATGCGGCGCGCCGGCAAGGGATCGATCATCAACACCGCCTCGTTCGTCGCCGTGCTGGGCGCCGCGACCTCGCAGATCTCCTACACCGCCTCCAAGGGCGGGGTGCTGGCGATGAGCCGGGAGCTCGGCGTGCAGTTCGCGCGCGAGGGCATCCGGGTGAACGCGCTGTGCCCGGGACCGGTCAGCACGCCGCTGCTGCGCGAGCTATTCGCCTCCGACCCCGAGCGGGCGGCCCGGCGCCTCGTGCACGTGCCGATGGGCCGGTTCGGCGAGCCCGAGGAGATCGCGGCCGCCGTCGCGTTCCTGGCCAGCGACGACTCCTCGTTCATGACGGCATCGTCGTTCCTGGTGGACGGCGGTATCAGCGGTGCGTATGTGACACCCTTGTAGTTCGGCGGACACGGTAGTTCGGCTGACACGGAGGTGACGTGGTGAGCGAGACCCGGATCGACCGGCCCGGGAGCCCGCTGGGCGAGGCCGGGGCCCGGCCGCCTCTGATCGGCATCAGCGCCTACGGCCAGCAGGCGCGCTGGGGGGCCTGGGACCTGCCCGCCGTGCTGCTCCCGGATCGCTACGTCACCCAGGTGGCCGCGGCGGGCGCGATCCCGGTGCTGTTGCCGCCGATCGCCGGGATCGACGAGGTGATCGGCCGCCTCGACGGGCTCGTGCTGTCCGGCGGGGGGGACATCGATCCGGCCCGCTACGGCGCGGAGCGCGACCCGCACTGCGGCCCGGCCAGCCCCGCTCGCGACGGCGCGGAGCTGGCGCTGCTGACGGCCGCGGTGTCCCGCCGGCTGCCGGTGCTCGGCGTCTGCCGCGGCCTGCAGGTCCTCAACGTCGCGATGGGCGGCACCCTGTACCAGCACCTGCCGGACCTGGTCGGCCATGAGGGCCATTCGCCGGAGCCGGGCGGTTATGGCCGCCACGAGGTCGCCATCACGCCCGGCAGCCGCCTGGCCTCGATCCTGAACCGGACGGACCTGACCGACCACCTGCCGGTCGTCGTGCCCACTCATCATCATCAGGCCATCGAGCGGCTGGGTGACGGCCTGACCGCCACCGCCTGGGCCCCCGACGGCACGATCGAGGCGGTGGAGCTCGATCGTGCCCAGCACCCGTTCGCGGTCGCGGTGCAGTGGCACCCCGAGGCCGGCGATGACCCGAGCCTGTTCCGGGCGCTGGCCGCCGCCGCGGCGCGGAGCACCGCGGCTTCGGTGCCATGACCGAGGCGGACAACGGCGAGCGGGACGAGCGGGCCGCACGGGACGAGCGGGACAAGCGGGCCGATCCGAAGGACGACCTGACCGTCACCCATCACGAGATCACCGTCGGGGGCGCACCCGGCGCACCCGGCGCACCCGGCGCACCCCTGTCGTACACGGTCACCGCGGGCCGGATGGTGCTGCGCAAGGAGCAGCAGGCCGACGACGCGTTCGAGGGCCATAAGGCCACCGCGGAGGTGTTCGTCGTCGCGTACACCGCCGACGGGGCGGACGTGGCGGACCGCCCGGTGACCTTCGCGTTCAACGGCGGGCCTGGCTCGGCCAGCGTCTGGCTGCACCTGGGCCTGCTCGGGCCGCGCCGGGTGCTGATGGGGGACGCCGGCGCGCTGCTGCCACCGCCCTACGGGCTGGCGGACAACGAGCAGACCCTGCTGCGGCACAGCGACCTGGTGTTCATCGACCCGGTCTCGACCGGGTTCTCGCGGGCGGTCACCGGCGGCAAGCCCGCCGACTTCCACGGGTTCGCCGGCGATATCGAGTCGGTCGGCGAGGTGATCCGGCTGTGGACCACGCGCAACGACCGGTGGATATCCCCCAAGTACCTGTGCGGCGAGTCCTACGGCACGACCCGCGCGGCGGGCCTGGCCCGGCACCTGCAGGAACGTTATGGAATGTACCTGAACGGCCTCATCCTGATCTCCTGCTTCCTGGACGGCGGGACCACGGTCTTCAGCAGCGGCAACGACGACGCCTTCGTGCACTACCTGCCGACCTACGCGGCGATCGCGCACTATCACGGCAAGCACGGCGGCCGGCCGCTGCGCGAGGTGCTGGACGAGGCGGAGGCGTACGCGTCGCGGGACTACCTGTGGGCGCTCGGCCGCGGCTCGCGGCTCAGCGCGGCGCAGCGCGCGACCGCCATCGCGCGGGTGGCGGCGCTGACCGGGCTGACGGAGGATTACGTCGACCGGGTCAACCTGCGGCCCGAGCACGTCCGCTTCTTCACCGAGCTGCTGCGGTCGCAGCGGCGGACCGTGGGCCGGCTCGACGGCCGGTTCACCGGCTGGGAGGACGACTACGGCCGGGAGCACTGGACCAGTGATCCCTCGATCGACGCCATCACCGGCCCGTATGCCGCCACCCTCAACCATTACGTGCGGGGCGAGCTGGAGTACCACAGCGACCTGCCGTACGAGATCCTGACGAGCCGGGTCCGCCCCTGGTCCTACAAGGAGTTCGAGGGCGCCCACCTGTACGTGGCGGACAAGCTGGCGGCGGCGATGCGGACGAACCCGCACATGCGGGTGCACGTGGCCTGCGGCTACCACGACGGGGCGACCCCGTACTTCGCGGCCGAGCACACCTTCGCCCACCTGGCCGTCCCGCCGGAACTGGCGGCCAACATCGAGTTCAGCTACTTCGAGGCGGGCCACATGATGTACGTGCACGAGCCCAGCCGGATCGAGCAGTCGGAGCAGCTCGCCCGGTTCGTGACGCCCGCGCGCTAACCACAGGCTCGCTCACCACGGGCTCGCTAGCCCCGCCGAGACTCGCGGGAATCGCGGTAGTTTGTGCCACTACGATCGCGCTTATGACGGATGACTGGTTTGTGGGGCGTGCCGCCGAGCTGGCGCTCCTGGACGGGCTGGTCGGGGCGCTGGGAGCCCTACGGCGTCCGGCGCGGCCGGGGCAGCTACCGGTCGGTCCCGACCGCCGGCTGGGAGTCCCTGACCCCGACCGAGCTGACGGTCGCCGGGCTGGTCGGAGCCGGGCTGTCCAACCCCGACATCGCGGCCGCGATGTTCCTGTCCCGCAACACCATCCAGACCCACGTCTCGCACATCCTGGGCAAGCTGGGCGCGCGCTCCCGGCCGAGATCATCCGCCAGGCCCACGATCATCGCGCCGCCTCGTGAGCGGGGCAGGCCAGCTCGCGCAGCAGGGCGGGCAGCTCGAGCGGAACGAACGGCTCGCCCGAGGCGACCAGCTCGTCGGCGCCCCACCACCGGTGCGCGATGACCGTCTGCTGCTCGGCTTCCTCCAGCCCGTCCAGGGTGATCTCCACCACGCCAGTGCGCAGCAGGAAGTACTCCTCGTCCTGCCGGTAGCGCCGGCCGTCATAGCTGAACTCGGCGACCCGCCGCCAGACCGGCTCGCCGAGGGCGGCGGGCTCGGCGGTGATGCCGGATTCCTCGCGCAGCTCCCGGGCCGCGGCCTGAACCAGGGTCTCGCCGGGGTCCGCTCCCCCGCCGATCGTGAACCAGAACCGCCGCTGCGGGACCGCCGGATCGAATCCCTGCAGCAGCAGGACCCGGCCGTCGGGGTCGATCACCAGCACGCGGCCGGCGCGGCGGGGGGTGCGGGGGGTGGCGGGGGAGATATTCACGCGCTCCAGGCTCTCATGGGCCGGCCGCCGCACCGGCCGCCTGGCGGCCGCCTGCCGGCCGGCCCATGGCGGGGCAGCGCCGGGCGAACCCTAGACTCGCCAGCGTGAGCAGCGCTCCGGCCGTCGACATCCGCGGCCTGGTCAAGCATTACGGCGGCAAGCCCGCCGTGGACGGCCTCTCGCTGACCGCGGGCCGGGCCCAGGTAACCGCGATCCTGGGGCCGAACGGCGCCGGCAAGACCACCACCATCGAGATCTGCGAGGGCTACCGGCGGCCCGACGACGGCACCGTCGCCGTCCTGGGGCTCGACCCGGTGCGCGATGCTCGCGAGCTCCGCCCCCGGGTCGGCGTCATGCTGCAGTCCGGCGGCATCCCCACGGCCGCCAGGGCGAGCGAGTACCTGCGCGTGATGGCGAGTTTCTACGCCCATCCCATCGACCCGGCCCTGCTGCTGGCGATGCTCGGCCTGGAGGGCTGCGGCCGGACACCGTTCCGCCGCCTGTCCGGCGGCCAGCAGCAGCGGCTGTCGCTGGCCGCCGCGGTCGTCGGCCGTCCCGAGCTGGTGTTCCTCGACGAGCCGACCGCTGGCCTGGACCCGCAGGCCCGGCACGCCACCTGGGAGTTGATCGAGGGACTGCGGGCCGCCGGCACGGCAGTGATCCTGGCCACGCACTACATGGAAGAGGCCGAGCGCCTCGCCGACCGCATCGTCATCGTCGACCACGGGCGGCTGGCGGTGGCCGGCACGCTCGACGAGCTGTGCGGCTCGTCCGGGCAGCTGCGGTTCCGGGCCGAGCCGGGCCTGGACATCGAGGCCCTGCTGGCGGCGCTGCCCGCCGGCAGCGCGGCCAAGGAGTCGCCCGCCGGGCACTACATGATCGAGGTGACCGACGGCGTTGATCCCCGGCTCGTCGCCACGGTCACCGCCTGGTGCGCGGAGCGCGGCATCCTCGCCCAGAGCCTGCGCATCGAGAGCCGCACGCTCGAGGACGTCTTCCTCGAGCTGACCGGACGGGAGCTGCGATCATGACCGACACCCTGGCGCGGTGGCCGCCCCCGGCGCCCGGCGCCGCGCCGCTGCCGCGGATGGTCGCCGCGCAGGCGGGGATGGAGCTGCGGATCCTGCTCCGTAACGGCGAGCAGCTGCTGCTGACGCTGATCATCCCGGTTCTGCTGCTGCTCGCGTTCGGCCATGAGCCGCTGGTCAGCATCAGCGGCAGCCGGATCGACTTCGTGGTGCCGGGCATTCTCGCGCTCGCGGTCATGTCGACGGCCTTCACCAGCCAGGCGATCGCGACCGGCTTCGAGCGCCGCTACGGCGTGCTGAAGCGGCTCGGCGCGTCGCCGCTGTCGCGCGGCGGCCTGATCGCCGCCAAGACGCTGAGCGTGCTGGCCGTCGAGGCGCTGCAGGTGATCGTGATCGCGGGCCTGGGCGCGGTGCTGGGCTGGCAGCCGCGGACGAGCCCGGCCGGCGTGGCCTGGGCGCTGCTGCTCGTGCTGGCCGGCACGGCCGCCTTCAGCGGCCTGGCGCTGCTGCTGGCGGGGACGTTGCGGGCCGAGGCGACGCTGGCGGCGGCGAACCTGCTCTACCTGGTCATGCTGGGAATAGGCGGGGTGGTCTTCCCACTCGACAAGTTCCCGGCCGCGATCCAGCCCGAGCTCAAGCTGCTGCCGGCCGGCGCGCTCGCGGACGGCCTGCGCATGTCCCTGGCCCACGGCGGCGGCCTGCCGGCCGCGGATCTGCTGGTGCTGATCGCCTGGGCGGCCGTCACCATCGCCATCGCCGCGCGCACCTTCCGCTGGGAGTAGGCCGTCCCCGCGCGGCAGGCGAGCCCGGACAGCGGCACCGCGGCGGCCAGGAGCCGCCGGCGGCCGGGACCTGGCGGCGTCCCGCCATCGGCGCTGGTGCTCACCGGGATCGTCTCCGTGCAGCTCGGCGCCGGGCTGGCCGGGCGGATGTTCAGCCAGGTCGCCGCCGCCGGGATCACCGGCGTGCGGCTGTGGTGGGCGGCGGCCATCCTGGCCGCCGTCGGCGGCCGCGGCCTGGCCGCCGCGGTGCGCGCGATCATCGCGAACCGAGCCTGGCGGGACGCCGCGGTCGTCCTGGCCTTCGGCGTGACGCTGGGTGTCATGAACTACTCGATCTACCAGTCGTTCGCCCGCATCCCGCTGGGCGTCGCGGTGACGATCGAGTTCCTGGGCCCGCTGGCCGTCGCCGTCGCCTCGTCCCGGCGGCTGGTCGACGCGGTCTGGGTGGTCCTGGCCGGCGCCGGCGTCGCCCTGCTCACCCGCGGCGGGTTCGCGGGCATCTCGGGCGGGGCGGCCCTCGCGGGAGTGGTGTTCGCGCTGGTGGCCGCCGCCACGTGGGCCGCCTACATCCTGCTGAGCCGGTCCACGGGCCAGCGGTTCGGCGGGTCCTCCGGCCTGGTCATCGCGATGCTGGTGGCCGCCGTTGTGGTGACCCCGGCGGCCATCGCCGACAGCGGCCCGGCGCTGCTGCGCCCCGGCGTGCTGGCGGCCGGCCTGGGGATCGGGCTGCTCTCCTCGGTCATCCCCTACCGACTGGAGCTCGAGGCGCTGCGCCGCGTCCCGGCCCGGGTCTTCGGCATCTGGATGAGCCTGGAGCCGGCCGTCGCCGCGCTGGTGGGCCTGATCGTGCTCGGCGAGGCGCTGGCCGCCCGGCAGTGGCTGGCCATCGCCTGCGTGACCGTGGCCAGCGCCGGGGCCGCCCGCGGCAGCCCGCGAGATCACCGGGCGGAGCCCGGGACCGGAATGCCCCAACCGCCGGCCAGCTAGTCCGCGCGCGGTCCTACGATGGGCTCGTGCCCGGACATCTTGCCACTCCGCCGCCGGCCGCGAGCCCGGCCGCGCCGGCCACGCTGGGCGGATCGCACCGGCCGCGCTGGGCGCGCTGGGCGCGGAGCCTGGCGGACATCGTGGCGGACCCATCCCCGGCGGTCATGCGGCGGATCGCGCTCGCCGGGGTCGCGGCCTCGGCCGCCATCATCCTGACCGGCGCCGCGGTGCGGCTCAGCCAGTCCGGCCTCGGCTGTCCCGACTGGCCGCAGTGCACGGCGCGCAGCCTGGTGGCCGGCGGCGACACCGGCGGCTCTTTGGTCCACCGGTGGATCGAGTTCGGCAACCGGCTGGTGACCATCGCGATCTTCGTTATCGCCGTGGTTGTCTGCGTCGCGGCGTGGCGGTTCCGTCCCGGTCCGGACGGCCGCCGCCGCAAGGACCTGGTCTGGCTGGCGGTCGCGCAGCCCGGCGCGATCGTGGTGCAGGCCGTGCTGGGTGGCATCGTCGTGCTGACCAAGCTCAATCCGGCCTGGGTATCGGTACATTTCCTGGCCTCGGCGGCACTGATCGCGGCGGCGGTCGCGCTGTATGTCCGGTGCCAGGAGCCCGCCGGCCCGGCCCGGCCGCTGGTCCGCCCGGAGGTGCGACTGCTGTCGCTCGCCCTGGTGGGCACCATCGCGCTGATGCTGACGGCCGGCACGGTCGTCACCGGAACGGGGCCCCTGGCCGGCGCCCGGTCGGTGCCCAGGTACCCGCTGCCGCTGACCGGCGTGACCCAGTTGCACGCCGACATCGGCTGGCTGCTCGGCGGGCTGGTCGTCGCGCTGATGGTGGCCATGCGCCTGTCGGCCGCGCCGCGCCGGGCGGTGCGGCTGGGCTGGCTGCTGGTCGGCCTGATCCTCGTGCAGGGCGCGGTCGGCTATTCGCAGTACTTCAGCGGGCTGCCGGCCGGCCTGGTCTGGGTGCACGAGACCGGGGCGACCGCGATCTGGGTGACCGTCCTGCTGCTGCCGTATGCGCTCCGCGACCGCGGTCAGCTAGCGCAGTGACCGCGCGGCAGGTGACGCGTGGCGCGTCCGGGATTACGCGTGGCGGGTCCGGGATAAGGTCGGTCCGTAAAGAGGAATGGCGCATAAAGAGCAGGGAGGCCTGAGCCAAGGTGAGCAGCGAGATGCCCGCGGAGCTGGAGTGGACCCAGGCCGACAGGCGGGCCGTGGACCTGGTCCGGGTCCTGGCCATGGACGCGGTCCAGAAAGCGGGATCGGGCCATCCGGGCACCGCCATGAGCCTGGCCCCGGCCGCCTATCTGCTGTTCCAGCGCGTCCTGCGGCACGACCCGTCCGACGCCGCCTGGCAGGGCCGGGACAGGTTCGTGCTGTCCTGCGGGCACTCCAGCCTGACCCTGTACATCCAGAGCTACCTGTCCGGCTACGGGCTGACCCTGGATGACCTGAAGGCCTACCGGACGTGGGACAGCCTGACCCCGGGTCACCCCGAGCACTGGCTGACGCCGGGAGTCGAGTGCACCACCGGCCCGCTCGGCCAGGGCCTGAGCATGGCGGTGGGCATGGCCATGGCCGCCCGCCGCGAGCGGGGCCTGCTCGACCCGGACGCCGAGCCGGGCACCAGCCCGTTCGACCACCACATCTACGTGTTCGCCTCGGACGGAGACATCGAGGAGGGCATCACCCACGAGGCGTCCTCGATCGCCGGGCACCAGGAGCTGGGGAACCTGGTGGTGCTCTACGACGACAACAGCATCTCCATCGAGGACGACACCAGCATCGCCAAGTCCGAGGATGTCTGCGCCCGTTACGAGGCCTACGGCTGGCACGTGCAGCGGGTGGACTGGCGCCACCCGACGGGCTACGCCGAGGACGTCGAGGCGCTGTACCAGGCGTTCCAGGCGGCCCGCGACCATACGGCCGGGCCCTCGCTGATCTCGCTGCGGACGATCATCGGCTGGCCCGCGCCGCACAAGCAGAACACCGGCGCCGCGCACGGCTCCGCCCTGGGGGCCGACGAGGTCGCCGCGACCAAGCAGATCCTCGGCTTCGACCCAGCGGCCGACTTCCCGGTCGAGGACGAGACGCTGGCCCGCGCCCGCCAGGTGGCCGAGCGGGGCAAGCAGTTGCACGCGCGCTGGAACGAGCGGTTCGCGGCGTGGTCGGCGGCCAGCCCTGACCGCCGCGAGCTGCTGGACCGGCTGGCGGCCCGCGCGCTGCCGGCGGGCTGGACCAAGGCGCTGCCCACGTTCGAGCCCAGCGCGAAGGGAATCGCGACCCGGTCGGCCTCCGGGCAGGTGCTCGGCGCGCTAGCGCCGGTGCTGCCGGAGCTGTGGGGCGGGTCGGCCGACCTGGCCGGCAGCAACGACACCACGATGAAGGGCGAGCCGTCCTTCATCCCCACCGAGCACCAGACCGAGATGTTCCCCGGCAACCCGTACGGGCGGACGCTGCACTTCGGCATCCGCGAGCACGGGATGGGCGCCATCCTCAACGGGATCGCGCTGCACGGCCTCACCCGGCCCTACGGCGGCACGTTCCTGGTGTTCAGCGACTACATGCGGGGCGCGGTCCGGCTGGCCGCGCTGATGAAGCAGCCGGTCACCTACATCTGGACCCATGACTCGATCGGCCTGGGCGAGGACGGCCCGACCCACCAGCCCGTCGAGCACCTATGGTCGCTGCGCGCGATCCCGGGCCTGGACATCGTGCGGCCGGCCGACGGCAACGAGACGGCGGTCGCCTGGCGGACGATCCTGGAGCGCACCGATCATCCGGCCGGGCTGTGCCTGACCCGGCAGAACGTCCCGGTGTTCGACAGGTCGGCCGGGCCGGGCGGCCTGGCTAGCGCGGACGGCACCGTGCGGGGCGGTTACGTGCTCGCCGAGGCGGCCGGCGGCAGCCCCGAGGTCATCCTCATCGGCACCGGCAGCGAGGTCCAGATCGCGCTGGCGGCGCGCGAGCAACTCCAGGAGCAAGGTGTCGCGGCCCGGGTGGTATCGATGCCGTGTGTCGAATGGTTTAAGGAGCAGGGCGGGGCCTACCGGGAAGAGGTCCTGCCGGCTGGCGTCCGGGCCCGGGTCAGCGTCGAGGCGGGCATTGCCCTGGGCTGGCGGGAGTACGTCGGGGATCTCGGCGAGAGCGTCAGCCTCGAGCATTTCGGTGCTTCGGCCGACTATCAGAAGCTGTACGAGGAATTCGGCCTGACTGCCGAGCACGTAGTGAAGGCAGCGCAGGCGAGCCTGGCGCGAGCGCGCGGGGCGCGCGGGGCGCGCGGGGCTGCCGCCCCGACGCCGTCTGCGCCGTAGCAGGCTGCGCCGAAGCAGCCGAGCCCCGAAGCTATTGAGCAAGCTAGAAGGAGAAAGTCATGACGACCCAGCCCGACGACAAGCTGGGGCAGCTGAGCGCGCTCGGCGTGGCAGTGTGGCTCGATGACATCAGCCGGGAGCGGCTGCGCACGGGCAACCTGGCCGCGCTGATGCGCGACTTCCATGTCGTTGGCGTGACGTCCAACCCCACCATCTTCGCCAGTGCCCTGTCCAAGGGCGACGCCTACGACGAGCAGATCGCCGACCTGCAGATCCGCGACGTCACCCTCGACGAGGCATCCCGGGCCATCACCACCTACGACATCCGCTGGGCCGCGGACGTGCTGCGCCCGGCCTATGACGCCTCCGGCGGCCTGGACGGGCGAGTCTCGATCGAGGTCGACCCGCGGATCGCGCGGGACAGCGTCAAGACCATCGCCGAGGCGAAGGCGCTGTGGTGGGCGGTGGACCGGCCGAATATGTATATCAAGATCCCCGCCACGACCGAGGGCCTGCCGGCGATCACTCAGACGCTTGCGCAGGGTATCAGCGTCAACGTCACGCTGATCTTCTCGCTGGAACGATACGGCGAGGTCATCGACGCGTACATGGCGGGCCTGGAAGCCGCCGACGCGGCCGGCCACGACCTCTGCGCCATCGCGTCGGTGGCGTCGTTCTTCGTCAGCCGCGTCGACACCGAGGTGGACGGGCGGCTGGAGAAGATCGGCTCGGCCGACGCGCTGGCGCTGCGCGGCCGGGCCGCGATCGAGAACGCGCGGCTGGCCTACGAGCTGTTCGAGCAGCGGTCGGCCACCAGCCGGTGGGCGGCCCTCCAGGGCCGCGGCGCTCGCCCGCAGCGGCCGCTGTGGGCGTCGACCAGCACCAAGAACCCCGCGTACAAGGACACCATGTACGTCACGGACCTGGTCGCGGCCGGGACCGTGAACACGATGCCCGAGCCGACGCTGCACGCGATAGCCGGCCACGGCGACGTGCGCGGCGACACCATTCACGGCACCTACGACGGGGCCCGGCGGTACTTCGAGCAACTCGCGGCCGTCGGTGTCAGCTACGACGACGTGGTGCAGGTGCTGGAGGACGAGGGCGTGGAGAAGTTCGCCACCTCCTGGAACCAGCTGCTGGACACCATCAAGTCCGAAATGGCCGCTAAGGGCAGCCTGTGACGAACTGGCCCGCGCGAAAGCTGACGACCGGAGGACGGCGATGATCCCCAACCCGCTGCGCGACCCGCGGGACCGGCGGATCCCCCGGGTCGCGGGGCCGTGCGTCCTCGTCTTGTTCGGCGTGACCGGGGACCTGGCCAGCAAGAAGCTGCTCCCGGCCATCTACGACCTGGCCAACCGCGGCCTGCTGCCGCCGGGCTTCTCGCTCGTGGGCTTCGCTCGCCGTGACTGGGAGGACGAGGACTTCGCCCAGGTCACGCACGACGCGGTGAAGGCGCATTCGCGGACGCCGTTCCGCGAGGAGGTCTGGCAGCAGCTGTCGGAGGGCGTGCGCTTCGTGTCCGGCGAGTTCGCCGACGATGCTGCCTTCGACCAGCTCGCCCAGACCGTCGCGCAGCTCGACGCCGAGCGCGGGACCGGCGGCAACTACGCGTTCTACCTGTCCGTCCCGCCCAAGGCCTTCCAGCAGGTGGTCCAGCAGCTCAAGCGGTCCGGCCTGTCCACGCCGCCGGAGCGCGACAGCGCTGATTCAAACGGCGACCGCAAGCCGTGGCGGCGGGTGGTCATCGAGAAACCGTTCGGCCATGACCTGGCCAGCGCGCGGGAGCTCAACAACATCCTGTCCGCGGTCTTCCCGTCCGGGACGGTCTTCCGCATCGACCACTACCTCGGCAAGGAGACCGTCCAGAACCTGCTGGCGCTGCGCTTTGCCAACTCCCTGTTCGAGCCGATCTGGAACCGCAGCTACGTGGACCATGTCCAGATCACGATGGCCGAGGACATCGGGATCGGCGGCCGCGCCGGATACTACGACGGCATCGGGGCCGCGCGCGACGTCATCCAGAACCACCTGCTCCAGCTCCTGGCGCTGACCGCGATGGAGGAGCCCGTCTCCTTCTCGGCGGACTCACTGCGCGCGGAGAAGGAGAAGGTGCTGTCGGCGGTCAAGATCCCCGAGGACATGGCCATCGGCACCGCCCGCGGCCAGTACGGCGCGGGCTGGCAGGGCGGCATCGAGGTGCGCGGCTTCCTGGAGGAAGACGGCATCGCCCCGGACTCCACCACCGAGACCTACGCGGCGCTGCGGCTGACCATCGACACCAGGCGCTGGGCGGGGGTGCCCTTCTACCTGCGCACGGGCAAGCGGCTGCCGTCCCGGATGACGGAGATCGCGGTGCTGTTCCAGCGGGCGCCGCACCTGCCATTCGCCGCCACCGACACCGAGGAGCTCGGCCAGAACGCCCTGGTGATCAGGGTGCAGCCGGACGAGGGCGTGACCGTCAGGTTCGGCTCCAAGGTACCCGGCTCGGCCATGGAGGTCCGCGACGTGAACATGGACTTCGCCTACGGCGAGTCGTTCACCGAGTCGAGCCCCGAGGCCTACGAGCGGCTGCTGCTGGACGTGCTCATCGGCGATCCCCCGCTGTTCCCTCGCCAGGAGGAGGTCGAGCTGTCCTGGCAGATCCTCGACCCGATCGAGGAGTACTGGGCCGGCCACGACAAGCCAGAACAGTACCCGGCCGGCACCGCGGGGCCGCCGGGCGCCGACGCGCTGATCGGGCGCGACGGCCGGGCCTGGCGCCGAATCTAGGTGCCGGCGACCGCCAGGGATTGCTAGCGAAGAAGAGGCCGCATGCTCATCGACCTGACCGACACCACCACCGGCGAGATCCGGGGCGCCCTGACCAGGGCCAGGGACCAGCTCGGCGGTCCCACGACGGGCGTGGTGCTCAACCTGATCATCATGACCGACGAGTCCCGGCAGCACGACGCGGTGCGCGCGGCCAACCAGGCCGGCCGGGAGCATCCCTGCCGGATACTCGGCGTGATCAGCCGCGGCTCCAGCGGGTCGTCCCGGCTGGACGCGGAGATCAGGTCCGGTGACGGCGCCGCCGGGCAGACGGTGCTGCTGCGCCTGTACGGGCCGATGAGCCTGCACCCCGACTCCGTCGTCATGCCGCTGCTGGTGCCCGACACGCCGGTGGTCACCTGGTGGCCGGGCAACGGCCCTGATGTCCCCTCGGGCGAGCCGCTGGGGGCCCTGGCGCAGCGTCGCGTGACCGATGCCGCCGCGGCCAGCAGCCCGGCCGAGGCGCTGCACGGGCTCGCCCTGGCCTACCGGCCCGGCGACACGGACCTGAGCTGGACGAGGGCGACGTCGTGGCGATCCCTGCTCGCCGCCACGATCGACCAGACCGACGAGGCCGTCCGCGGCGGGACCGTCTCCGCCGAGGAGGGCAATCCGACAGCCGACCTGCTAGCGGCCTGGCTGTCCAGCCGCCTGGACGTGCCCGTTAGCCGGGAAATCTCCGGCGGCCCCGGGATCACGGGGGTGTCGTTCGCCGTCGACGACGGCGAGATCACGATCACCCGGCCAGATGGCCGCACCGCGACGCTGAGCCGGCCGGGCCAGCCGGACCGGCACGTCGCGCTGCAGCGGCGGGACACGGCCGAACTGCTCGCCGAGGAACTGCGGCGGCTGAACCCGGACGAGATCTACGGCGAGACCCTGGCCGCGGCGTTCGCCGCCGTCCCGGCTGACTGGCGGTAGCGCCATCAGCGCGCCTCAGGTGCTCGTGCACCGCGACGCCGAACTGCTGGCGCAGGCCGTCGCCGCCCGGCTGGTGACCCGCCTGGTGGACGCCTGCGCGGCGGGCGCCTCCGCCTCGCTGGTCCTCACCGGCGGCGGCATCGGCACCCGGGTGCTAGCCGAACTGGCAGCCGCTCCGGCCCGGGACGCCATCGACTGGCGCCGCGTCGACATCTGGTGGGGTGACGAGCGGTTCCTGCCGTCGGGCCACCCGGAGCGGAACGAGACCGGCGCCCGCGCCGCGCTGCTGGACCACATCGACATCAGCCCCGACCGGGTGCACCCGATGCCCGCCTCCGACGGGCCCGACGGCGACAACCCGGAGGCCGCCGCCGACCGGTACGCCGACTGGCTGCGCGCCGCCGCGCGGCCCGAGGACCATGGCGACGTGCCGTCGTTTGACGTGCTGCTGCTCGGCATCGGGCCGGACGCGCACGTCGCGTCGCTGTTCCCCGGCCTGCCGGCCAACTATGAGCAAGAACGCACCGTGGTGGCCGTCCACGGCGCCCCCAAGCCGCCGCCGACCCGGCTGACCCTGACCCGGCCCGCCATCCTGGCGGCCCGTGATGTCTGGATCATCGCATCGGGCGCCGACAAGGCGCCCGCGGTGCGGCTCGCGCTGTCGGGCGCCGGGCCCGTCCAGGTACCCGCCGCCGGCGCCCGAGGCCGCCAGCAGACGCTGCTGCTGCTCGACCGGGCGGCGGCGGCCGAGGTGCCTGCACAGCTCGGCCGCATCGCGTCACCCTGACGCGCAGATCGCGCCATGCCTCCTACCCTGCGCCCGCGCGCCCGGCGCGATCACCTCGTCGTGTGCGGCGGCGACGCCCTGGCGTTCCGGATGGTGGAGGAACTGACCGTCAGGTACGCCGAGCGGGTCACGGTCATCCTGCCGTCGGCCAGCCGCAGCCACGGGCCGCAACTCGCCGCCCTGCCCGGCGTCCGGATCATCGAGCGGGCGGAGGCCGACCGGCAGGCATTCCTGGAGGCCGACCTGGGCACCGCGCGCGGCCTGGCGCTGCTGGACCAGGACGATCTCGGCAACTTCCATGCGGCGCTGCGCGCTCAGGAGATTAACCCGGGCCTGCGGCTCGTCATCGCCATCTTCAATACGGGCCTCGGGGAGCGGATCCGGACGTTCTTCGCCGACTGCGCCGTCCTGTCGGAGTCAGCCATGTCCGCGCCCGCCTTCGTGGCCGCGGCCCTCGGCGAGCCCGCGCCCAGCCATGTCCGGCTGTCGGGCCGCACGCTCTACGTGGCGCGACGCGAGGAAGTCCGCGCGGGGCACATCGTCTGCGGGCTGGCCTCCGGCGCCGAGTCCAGCGAGCCGGACCTGCGGCCGGCGCAGGAGGCGACCACCGGCCTGGTGCTGGCGATCGCCGACGGCACGCCCCGCAACCCGCTGGAGCGCCAGCGACGCCACCCGCTGAGCGCCGCCCTGCGGCTAGGGCGATCCCTGTTCGGCCACCGGATCGGAGCGGCCTTCGCCGCGCTGATCGGCGTCCTGGTCATCGGCTTCATCCTGCTGACGACCGCCAGCCACTTCTCGGCGAGCGACGCCCTGTACCTCACGCTCCTGGACGCGGCGGGGACCGCCGTGACCAGCCCGCAGCTGCCGGCCCCGGAGAAGGTGGCCCAGTTCCTGCTGACCTTCGACGGGCTGGCCTTCCTGCCCCTGCTCACCGCGGCGGTCGTGGGCGCTCGCCTCACCGGCTCCGTGGCCGGCGCCGAGCGGCCCATCAGCGACCATGTCATCGTCGCCGGCCTCGGCAACGTGGGGACCCGGATCGTCGGCCAGCTCCATGACCTCGGTGTCGACGTGGTCTGCGTGGACAAGAGCGAGACCGCGTCCGGGCTGGCGATGGCCCGCCGGCTGGGCCTCAAGGTGGTCATCGGCGAGACGCACCGCGAGGAGACGCTGCGGACGGCCGGCATCGACAGCTGCCAGGCCCTGGTGTCCGTCACCGACAGCGACATCGTTAACCTGGAGACGGCCCTGCACGCCCGCGCGCTGGCGGAGCACCCGCGAGTCGTCGTCCGGCTCTACGACGACGACCTCGCGCTCCGCGTCCAGCAGACGATCAGCAACACCATCTCCCGGTCGGTCTCCTACCTGGCCGCCCCGGTGTTCGCGGCGGCGATGCTCGACCACCAGGTGCTGCGCACCATCGCCGTCGGCCGGCACGTGCTGGTGATCGCCGACGTGCCCGTCCGCGGCGGCGCGGAGCTGACCGGCGCGCCGATCGGGGACATCCACGACCGCAGTGCGGTGCGGGTCATCGCCCTGCGCCGGTCAGGTGCCGCCGAGCTGGACTGGTCCCCCCGGCAGGACTACCGGCTGGCGGCACGGGACCGCGTCTTCGTCCTGGCGACCCGGGCGGGCCTGTCCACCGTGCTCGGGCGGGCGGACTCGGTGCTCGACCGCCCGGAACCCGGCTAGCCCGGTTTTCGAAACTACTGCTGAGCCCCACCCGGAAACCGGAAAGTCGGCAAAGGCTGGAACCTGGGTCTCCCCAAACGAAGGCCGTCAGAGTTACGCTCATGGCAAGATCTTCTGCCTGGTTCTAGGGAGCCCGGTATGAAGACACGGGAAGGCTACGAATGGCCGTTTTCGTACTCCGAGCCACGGACTGCTCGTTTCCGGCAGCAGGGCATATCTTGCCTGGCCGGCCCGTCGCCCTGGTCTGGTCATCACGCCGTCCTGCCTATCCGAGCGCCTGCCCGAGCTGCGGCCATCTCGGCTCGCGGCCGCGGCGGCCTTCCACTCAGGAGGAAAGCCATTGAGCACCACCGATGATGCTCCAGCTCCGGTCGCGCGGGCGGTCACCGGAATCGCCGATCCGGCGCCGCTCGGGCTAGCCGCCTTCGCGCTGACCACGTTCCTGCTGTCGGCGGTCAACGCGGGCTGGGCGAAGAATTCCACCGGAAGCGACTGGCTCGGCTATGCCTTTGCCTACGGCGGCTTCATTCAGTTGCTCGCCGGCATGTGGGAATTCCGCAACGGGAACGTGTTCGGCGCCACCGCCTTCTCGACGTATGGCGGGTTCTGGATCGGCCTGGGCCTGTGGGCGCTGCTGGTCGCGCCGCACGCCATCGGGACGGCGGCGGACAAGGACCTCGGCTGGATCCTGCTGTCCTTCGCCATCTTCAACACCTACATGCTGATCGCCAGCACGCAGGTCAACGCGGCCGTGTTCGGGGTCTTCCTGACACTGGAGCTAACCGAGATATTCCTGTTCATCGGAGGTTTCGCGGGCAGCGCCAGCATGACCAAGGTCGGTGGCTACCTCGGCGTCCTCACCGCGCTGGTCGCCTGGTACACCTCGGCCGCGGGCGTCCTTAACGGGATGTCGGGCCGGGCCGTAGCGCCGGTCGGCCGGCCCCTGCTGAACCTCAGCAGAACCGTCTAAACCGGTACCGTTTCAGCCAGAACCGTCCACAGAACACCCAGCCGGAAGGTCATCGCGTGAGCCTGGCGGCCGTCTGCGCCGCCGGGCTCGCGCGTGTCTGGGGCCGATAGCGTAGGAATGTGGACCTACACGAACGCCGCCAGCTTGACATGGCCGGGCAGGTAGCCAAGGTGAAGGCCAGGACCAGGCCGTGGCGGTCCATCATCGCCCTGGTCCTGGCCCTGTGCTGCGTGGCTGCCGTCGAGTTCGGCCGGCATGCCAGCTACCTGGACTCGGCCACGAAGAATGCGCTGATCTACGGTGGCTCGGCCGCGTTCCTCGTCTTCGGGATCGCCGCGTCCTTCGGCCTGTCCGGCCAGGCCAGGAATCTGCTGCGGCCGGTCATCGGGGCGGCTCACGCCGGCGTGACCCGGTACGCGCTAGTGCTGGTGGGCATCTTCACCTCGCTGCTGATCGCCTTCAAGCTGGCCGACGCGCCGGCGGGGAACCTCGTGCTCGGCGGAGCCGTCACCGGCGTGCTGCTCGGCATCGCCGCCCAGCAGTCCCTCGCCAACCTCTTCGCGGGCATGGTGCTGCTGTTCGCGCGGCCCTTCCGGGTCGGAGACGCGGTGCGGCTCCGCGCGGGCGCGCTCGGCGGCGTGCTCGACGGCACCGTCGTCGATATCAGCATCACCTATGTCCGCCTGGAGACGTCGGACGGCCTGGTCTTCGTGCCCAACTCCCAGGCCCTCGCGGCCGTCGTCGGGCCGATCCCGCCCATGCCGGAGCCGCCGGCCGAGCCGGCTCTGCCCGCTGATCCCCGTTAGCCGCCGGCGCTAACGCCGTCGCGCTGGCAGCGCGGACCCTGGCGCCGGCACAGGCCGGCCACCGGGCCGCGCACCAGCGCGACGGCGTACCTGGGCTAGTGACTCGCCTCGTACTTGGCGATGACCTGGGCCGGAATCCGGCCGCGATCGCTCACCTCGATCCCGCTGCGCTTGGCCCATGCGCGGATATCAGCACTGCGCTGGCGGTGCGCCGCAGTCCGGCGCTTGGGTCGGCTGACCCGGCCGGTGACCCTGCGGGCCTTCTCGGCGAACCGCGCCAGCGCCTCGTCGAACTTCTGGCTGTGCTTCTCGCATAGGTCAATCTCGTAGTCCCGGCCATCGAGGCTGAACGCCCGCGTGAGCTGCTCGCCGTCCGGAATCTCTTTAGAGTCGTAGTCGCAAGCGAATGTGACTGAGACCTTCTGTGCCACTTCTGTATCCCCCTCCCCCCGCCGTAAATGTATCCCCAGCAGCCGCAGTACGGTAAACGGCACTGAAGCAACATTCTGGCCGTACCTTTCGGGGGGGGCCGGAGGCGCCGGCTAAGGCCGCCGAGCCCGGCGCCGGGCTCGGTTGCGACGGCCCAATCAGCTCAGCGAGCGTGCGGGCGGCTCGTCCCAGCGGTGACGCGAGCCGGGAGCCGGGTCATCATCGCCGAGCCCGGTCGTCGGCGCCTGCCACTGACCAGCAATCCTACGCCGGTTCGGTCTCCTCGGCCGCGTCGCTCAGCGGGGATCCCCGCGCGGCCCCCGCGGTGCGGGCCGGTACGCCGCGCCGTCGGTATCCGGCAGGTCGTCCGGCCATCCGCGCGGGTATGAATGCGCGGCGGAATCCGATCCGCGCCGCGATCGGTACCTATCGGCAGAGGGGTCGTCGACCGCTGGCGCGGCGATTCCGCCGGGCGGATAGTCCCCGTCATCGCGCGTCAGATAGTCCCGCGTATCAGCGCGCCGATAATCCGGGCCATGACCCAGCCGATAGTCTGGGGGGTCAGCCACCACCGCGCCGGGATCGGTGCGGCCCGCGTCGGCCGGCTCATATGGGGTGCCGGGCCCTGGATAACTCTCGTGGCGCCGGCGCCTGCCGGGCTCGGGATAAGCGTCGCGCTCCGCATAATCATCTGGCTCTCGATAACCGCCGGGCTCCGGGTAGCCGCCGGGCTGCGGATGGCTCGTGCCGCCCTGATAACCCATCCCGAGCGGATCGTCGGGATGGATGTCAGGCGCGCCGGTGCCGCGCGATGGCGGCCGCGGCGGCTCCGCCGGCGGGTAATCGGTCGGGAAGTCCGTCTCGTAGCTGCCGGAGGCCGGGCCGACCGGGCCGGCCGGGCCGGCCAGGTAACCGGTGGCCGCGTCGTCCGGCGCGCGTCCCGCGCGTCCTAGGCGATCCGGTGCCTCGGGCTGGTCGCGGTCGAGATGGCCGCCGTCCGGGCCGCGACGCAGCATCGCCACCATTCGCGCCAGATCATCCACCGGCAGCCGAAAGGTTCCGGTGCACCGGCCACCCTGCCAGATGCTGAAGACCGCCACGCCGGTATCGCTGTACCAGCTCAGCCTCATGCTCCGGGAGCTGCCCCTGACGTCGAAAAAGACCTCACCCAGACGAGGCAGAGGGGCTGCGTCGAACGACGACATGGTGCCTATGGTGACCCGCAACCATCGGACTTGTCCAGTTAAGGGTCACTTGCCGTGACTCATACCCCGATGAGCGACTGGGCAAATTCGCCATCTCGCCTGCGCGGTGCCCGTGCCGGGTGGCATCATTGAGTCGCGGTCAGGGCTTGACGCGGCGGTCATGAGCACGCCAGCCCGCCGCGATCCACGCAGGGAACACCACGGCTTTGCCATGCGTTGTGTCATGCGACGGGGCGAATGCCGCATCGCGCGAGAAACTATGCGTCCAGGGCGCCCGACGCTCCGCTTGGCAGGAATGTAACGGCGAACTGGTTGATGAGGAGAGTAAATCATGTCTGAGGTACGTCGTCAGGCCGCCCTGATGCAACGGCCGAACTGGGGCTGGCAGGATGACGCCGCGTGCCGCGGTCGTGATGTCGTGCTGTTTTTCGGCCCGGACGGCGAGCGTCAGCCAGAACGGGAAGTCCGCGAGCGGCAGGCCAAGGCCATCTGCGCCTCCTGCCCGGTGCGGTCTGAGTGTCTGGGCTACGCGCTGAGCCGGCCGGAGAAGTACGGCACCTGGGGCGGTCTCAATGAGGACGAGCGGTCCTCCGAGCGTCGTCGCCGGATGCGCCGCGCCAACGCGGCCTGACCAGGCCACTAGCCAGATCCAGAGTCGGCTCGCTCGCCTTCGGGCGAAGCGGGCCGGCTCTGGCGCTTCCCAGGGTTCCCGCGCCTCCCGCGCCCGGCAGGCCCTGACTGGAGAGTCAGGATAGGCGGGCGCGATAATGGGAAGATGGTGTGCAAGGCGTGCCGGGCGCAACTCCACGACGAGTGTCCTGGTGGCAGCTGGTGCGACTGCCAGCATCAGCCACCGCGGTACCAGCGAAGGCACCTGTCGCAGGAATAGGCTCGGTCAGATGATCGTTGGGCAGCGAAGATTAGGGCAACGCGGCCGGGAGGTTCAGTTCGTGGCTTTCGCTCCAGCGTCGACGGTTCCAGCTGTTTCGGTCCATTTGTCCGCCTAGTTGAGTCTGGGGTGACCGCGTGAACGCCGCCGAACCACGCCAGACGTGGCTGGGGCTCCCCCCGCCCGCCACGCAGCCCGCGGTTCCCTCAACCACGGGACCCGCTGCCGCCGCGCCCACCGAGATGGAGCGGCTAGCCGACGCGGCCGCCAGTGACCTGGCCGGGGCGCCCGCTCAGGAGGTCATCGCGTGGGCAGCGCAGGCGTTCGGGCGGCGGCTGTGCATCACGTCCTCCATGACCGACGCGGTGATCATTCACCTGGCCGCGCAGCAGGTGCCCGATATCGACGTGCTGTTCCTGGACACCGGCTACCACTTCCCGGAGACCATCGGCACCCGGGACGCGGTCTCGGCCGTCTATCCGGTCAACCTCATCAACGTCACGCCGCCCACGACGGTGGCCGAGCAGGACGCCGAGCTCGGCCCCCGGCTCTACAGCCGCAACCCCGATCTGTGCTGCTACCTGCGCAAGGTCGTGCCCCTAGAGCAGGCGCTCGGGCCTTATGACGCCTGGATCACCGGGGTGCGCCGCGAGGAGACCGACGCCCGCAGCGACACCCGCGTGATCCAGTGGGACCCCCGGCGGGAGATGGTGAAGGTCAACCCGATCGTGGAGTGGTCCCAGTTGGAGGTCGACGACTACATCGCCAGCAACGGCGTGCTCGTTAACCCGCTGGTCGACGAGGGCTACCCGTCGATCGGCTGCCGCACCTGCACCGCCCGGGTCGAGGAAGGCGCCGATCCGCGCAGCGGCCGCTGGGCGGGCACCGGGAAGACCGAGTGCGGGATCCACGGCTGAGGGCGCTGAGGGCAGGGTGTCGCCGCATTCGACCCATGAGGTCAGTAACCAGGTCGGGCCCCTAGCCGGGCACGACGTAGCGGCCGATCCGGCGCTGCTGACGGCCGTGGCGCGCGAGGGCGCGGACTGGGTCACCGGGGAGCTGCACGACCTGGGCCGGCAAGCCGGCGCGGCCAGCACCCAGGAGCTGGCCCGGCTGGCCAACGTGTACCCGCCGGTGCTGCGCACCCATGACGCGCTCGGGTACCGGATCGATGAAGTCGACTTCCATCCCGCCTGGCACGAGCTGATGGCCACGGCCGTCCGGCACGGCCTGCACGCCGCCCCCTGGGGTGATCCCCGGCCCGGTGCGCACGTCGCGCGGGCCGCCAAGTTCTATGTCTGGACCCAGGCCGAGGCGGGCCACGGCTGCCCTGTCTCCATGACCTACGCGGCCGTCCCGCCGCTGCGCCATCAGCCGGCGCTGGCCGCCCGGTACGAGGGCCTGCTCGCCGCCCGCGACTACCAGCCCGGCCTGGACATCCCCGACGGCAAGGCAGGCCTGCTGGCCGGGATGGGCATGACCGAGAAGCAGGGCGGCTCGGACGTCCGGTCCAACTCCACGCGGGCGACGCCAACCGGGTCCGGGGACGGCAGCTACCTGCTGACCGGCCACAAGTGGTTCTGCTCGGCGCCAATGTGCGACCTGTTCCTGGTACTGGCACAGGCCCCGGAGGGCCTCAGCTGCTTCCTGCTGCCACGAGTGCTGCCCGACGGCACCAGGAACGCTCTGCGCATCCAGCGCCTCAAGGACAAGCTGGGCAACAGGTCCAACGCCTCGGCCGAGGTCGAGTACGACAGCGCGCTGGCCTGGCTGGTCGGCGAGCCCGGCCGCGGCATCGCGACGATCATCGAGATGGTGACCGCTACCCGCCTGGACTGCGTGCTCGGCAGCGCCGCCCAGGTCCGCCAGGCCTGCGTGACCGCGGCGCACTACGCCTCGCAGCGGCGGGCGTTCGGCGCGGCGCTGATCGATCAGCCCCTGATGGCCAGCGTGATCGCCGATCTCACCCTCGAGTCGGAGGCCGCGGCGGTGCTCGCCATGCGGCTGGCCGGCGCGGCGGACCGGGCCGCTCGCGGCGACGCCGCCGAGGCGGACTTCCTGCGGCTGGCGCTGCCGGCGGCCAAGTACTGGATCTGCAAGCGGGCTCCGATGGTGACCGCCGAGGCCCTGGAGTGCCTGGGCGGCAACGGCTACGTCGAGGACTCCGGGCTGCCGCGGCTGTACCGGGAGGCGCCGCTGAACTCGGTCTGGGAGGGCTCGGGCAACGTCACCGCGCTGGACGTGCTCCGCGCCCTCGCCCGGACCCCGCAGGCGGCTGACTACGTCCTGGCCGAGATCGAGCAGGCGGCGGGCGCGGACCAGCGGCTCGACCGGGCCGCCGCGCGGCTGCGCCGCGAGCTCAAGGAGGCGGGAGCATCGGGCCCGGAGGCCGGCCTGCACGCCCGCCGGCTAGCCGGACTGCTGGCCCTGCTGCTGCAGGCCGCGCTGCTGGCCCGGTTCGCGCCCGCGCCGGTCGCGGACGCCTTCTGCGCCTCCCGGCTCGATCCCGGGGCCGCCGCCGGCCTGGGCGGCCCCGGCGGCCCGTTCGGCACGCTGCCCGCTGGCGTGGACCTGGCGCAGGTGCTTGCCCGGTCTGTCCCGGGTCCCGGATAAGGTCTGCGGATGCAACTGTGGCCGGGAACCGCTTACCCGCTCGGCGCCACCTGGGACGGGTCAGGGACGAACTTCGCCCTGTTCTCCGAGGTAGCCGAGCGAGTCGAGCTCTGCCTGTTCGGCGTCGGCGGGGGCAGTGCTAGCCCGGGCGGCCAGGAGACCAGGGTCGAGCTCGCCGAGGTCGACGGCTTCGTCTGGCACTGCTACCTGCCGGGCATCGGGCCCGGCCAGCGATATGGCTACCGGGTGCACGGGCCGTATGAGCCACGTCAGGGCCACCGCTGCAATCCGGCGAAGCTGCTGCTGGACCCCTACGGCAAGGCTGTCGAGGGCGAACTGCGCTGGAACGAGGCGCTGTTCTCCCACCGGCACGGTCATCCAGGCTCGGTCAGCACCGCCGACAGCGCGCCGTTCATGCCGCGCAATGTCGTGATCAACCCGTATTTCGACTGGGCCGACGACCGGCAGCCGCGCACGCCCTATCACGAGTCGCTGATCTACGAGGCGCACGTGCGCGGCCTGACGCTACGCCATCCCGAGGTGCCCCCGGGGCTGCGCGGCAGCTACGCGGGCCTGGGCTCGCCGCCGGTCATCGAGCACCTCACCCGGCTCGGCGTGACGGCCGTCGAGCTGATGCCGGTACACCAGTTCGTCCCCGAGCAGCGCCTGGTCGAGCGCGGGCTGACGAACTACTGGGGTTACAACACGATCGGCTTCCTCGCCCCGCACCGCGGCTACTCCGCCACCGCCGAGCCGCACGGCCAGGTCGCCGAGTTCAAGGCGATGGTCAAGGCCCTGCACAGCGCCGGGATCGAGGTGATCCTCGACGTCGTCTACAACCACACCGCCGAGGGCGGCGCGCACGGCCCCACGCTGTCCTTCCGCGGCATCGACAACGCCGCCTACTACCAGCTGAGCCACGACGACCCGGCCCGCTACCTGGACTACACCGGCTGCGGCAACAGCCTCAACGTCCGGCACCCGCACGCGCTGCAGCTGATCATGGACTCGCTGCGCTACTGGGTGGTCGACATGCACGTCGACGGCTTCCGGTTCGACCTGGCCTCCGCGCTGGCCCGTGAGCTGCACGGCGTCGACCGGCTGGCCACGTTCTTCGAACTCGTCCAGCAGGACCCCGTCGTGTCCCAGGTCAAGCTGATCGCCGAGCCCTGGGACATCGGCGAGGGCGGCTATCAGGTCGGCAAGTTCCCGCCGCTGTGGAGCGAGTGGAACGGCAAGTACCGTGATACCGTCCGTGACTTCTGGCGCGGCGTCCCCGCCACGCTGCCGGAGTTCGCCTCCCGGCTGACGGGATCCAGCGACCTGTACGAGACCAGCGCGCGGCGGCCGGTCGCCTCGGTGAACTTCGCGACCTGCCATGACGGCTTCACGCTGCAGGACCTCGTGAGTTACCAGCACAAGCACAACGAGGCCAACGGCGAGAAGAACTCCGACGGTACCGACGACAACCGGTCCTGGAACTGCGGCACCGAGGGACCGGCCGACGACCAGGCGATAACGGAGCTGCGGGCCCGGCAGGCACGCAACTTCCTGGTCACCTTGTTCTGCTCGCAGGGCGTGCCGATGCTGCTGGCCGGCGACGAGCTAGGCCGGACCCAGCAGGGCAACAACAACGCCTACTGCCAGGACAACGAGCTGTCCTGGGTGGACTGGGAGGCGGCCAGCAAGTACTCGGACCTGGTGGACTTCGCCTGCGGCCTAGCCCAGTTGCGCCGCGCGCACCCGGTGTTCCGGCGACGGCGGTTCTTCAGCGGCGAGCCCGCGCACGGCGACGACGGCGGCCTGCGCGACATCATCTGGCTCGCTCACTCCGGGGCGCAGATGGCCGAGCGCGACTGGCGCGACGGCCAGGCCATGTCCGTCGGCGTCTTCCTCAACGGCAACGCGATCACCGAGCCGGGGCCGCGCGGTGACGCCGTCCGGGACCAGAGTTTCCTGCTCCTGTTCAACGCCCACGCCGACCCGGTGACGTTCCGCCTGCCCGGCGCGGAGTACGCGCCGGGCTGGCATCCGGTGGTGGACACCTCGGGGTCACCCACCGGCCCGGCCAGCGCGAGAGTGACCGGCTTCAGCGCGGCTGCTCTCGCGGCGGGCGCCGCGGGTCCCGGCGGACTTCGCCTCCCCGCGGACGCGGCCCTGGACGTGCCGGGCCGGACCGTCATCGTGCTGTGCGCGGACGACCACCCGGCCTGTTCCACGATCTCGGCCCGTGGGCTCGCGCCGGTCTGATTCACTGCTCACCGTGCATCAGATCTTTCCCGTCGCCGGACCGGAGGACGCAGGTCCGCGGGGCGGCCCGCGGGACGACGCCGATCTACTGGCCAGCCTGTATGTCTACCCCGGCGACACCGCCTATCCCGGTCACCCCGGTCACGCCGGGCGGGGCCGGCCGTGGGTTCGCGCCAACATGATCGCCAGCGTGGACGGCGCCGCCGTCATCGACGGGCGCTCTGGCGCGCTGGGCGGCCCCGCCGACCGGAGGCTGCTCCAGATCCTGCGGACACTGGCCGACGTGATCCTGGTCGGCGCGGGCACGGCGCGGGCCGAGGGGTACGGCCCGGCCCGGCCCGTGGCCGGGGCGGCGGGGGCGGGCCTGAGAGCGCTGCGCCAGGGCCGCCCGGCGACCCCGCCGATCGCCGTGGTGAGCGCCAGGCTCGATCTCGATCCGCAGGCTCCGCTCCTGGCCCAGGCCCCGGCCGATGCTCGCACGATCGTACTGACCACGCGATCCGCTCCAGCCGACGGGCGGGCCGCGATCGCCCGGCACGCGCACCTCGTCGTCGCCGACACGGACCAGTTGACGGCCGGCCAGGTCATCGGCGCCCTGGCCGCCCTTGGCCACACTCGCGTCCTGGTCGAGGGCGGCCCGAGCCTGCTAGCGCAGATCGCGGCCGAAGGGCTGCTGGACGAGCTCTGCCTGACGGTCAGCCCGGTGCTGGCCGGCGGCCAGGCCCGGCGGATCCTGTCCGGCGGCCCGCTCGGCGATCAGCAGCCGGGCACTCCCGAGCCGCTCCGGCTCGCCCACGTCCTCGCCGATGACAGCTACCTGTTCTGCCGCTACGTGCGCGCGGTCTAGCGTGGAGTTCCGGCTGAACGGGCCGCGGGGCCGCCGCCTCGCGGCATCACCAGCATTGCGCGGAAAGGGATGACCCAGCATGGCGCTGCACGCTAGGGGTGACGAGCCGCCGGCCGCCCCGGACCTTGACATCAACCCGCTGTATGTCCGGGCCGACAGCCACGCCGTGCCCCGCTACCGGATGGCCGAGCAGGGCATGCTGCCCGACACGGCCCTGCAGGTGGTCCGGGACGAGCTGATCCTGGACGGAAACGCGCGGCTGAACCTCGCGACTTTCGTGACGACCTGGATGGAACCGCAGGCCGAGCAGCTCATGGCCGAGTGCTTCAGCAAGAACATGATCGACAAGGACGAGTATCCGCAGACGGCCGAGCTGGAACGCCGCTGTGTCAGCATCCTGGCTGATCTCTGGCACGCGCCGTCAATGACGCCGCATCCCGACGGCGACGAGCCGGGCTCGACGGGCTGCTCGACGACCGGGTCCAGCGAGGCATGCATGCTCGGCGGCATGGCGCTGCTGTGGCGCTGGCGCGCCCGCCGCGACGCCGCCGGGGCATCCGCTGCCCGGCCGAACCTGGTCATGGGCGCGAACGTTCAGGTCTGCTGGGAGAAGTTCTGCCGGTACTGGCAGGTCGAGCCCCGGATGGTGCCGATGGAGCCCGGCAGGCTGCACCTGACCGGCCCCGAGGCGGCCGCGCGGTGCGATGAGAACACCATCGGCGTCGTCGCCGTGCTGGGTTCCACCATGGATGGCAGCTACGAGCCGGTGGCGCAGATCAGCCAGGAGCTGGACCAGTTGCAGGCGGGCGGGGGCCCGGACATCCCGATCCACGTCGACGGCGCCTCCGGCGGTTTCGTCGCCCCGTTCCTGCACCCCGACCTTGAGTGGGACTTCCGGCTCCCGCGGGTGGCCTCCATCAACGCCTCCGGCCACAAGTACGGGCTGGTCTACCCAGGCGTGGGCTGGGTGATCTGGCGGGACGCCGCGGCGCTCCCGGACGACCTGGTCTTCAAGGTGAACTATCTCGGCGGCGAGATGCCCACGTTCGCACTGAACTTCTCCCGGCCCGGCGGCAACGTCGTCGCGCAGTATTACAACTTCCTGCGGCTGGGCTTCGACGGCTACCGCAAGGTGCAGCAGGCCTGCCAGGACGTCGCCAGGCACCTGGCGGGCAAGATCGCCGCGATGGGCCCGTTCGAGCTGCTCTCGGACGGCACCGACCTCCCGGTGGTGACCTTCCGGCTGCGCTCGCCTGATAGCGCTTCGGGTGGCGCGGGCTACAGCGTCTTCGACCTGTCCGAGCGACTCCGGCAGCGCGGCTGGCTCGTTCCGGCCTACACCTTCCCGGAGAACCTGCAGGACACCGCCGTGCTCCGGCTGGTGGTGCGGAACGGGCTCAGCATGGACCTAGCCGATTCGCTGCTCGCTGACCTGAAGACGCAGGCCGACGCGCTGGCCTCGCAGCCCGCGCCGCCGCTCCCGCTCCTGCCCGGAAAGCCGCGCAGCGGCTTCGCGCACTAGCGCGCTAGGCGCCCTTGCGCTGTGCCAGCTCTAGGCGCCCTTGCGCAGGCGCGCCAGCGCCTCGGCCAGGATGGCGGCGCCATCGGTGTCGTTGCGGCGCTCCTTCACGTAGGCGAGGTGCGTCTTGTAGGGCTCGGCGTGCGGCGGGGCCGGCGGTGCGGTCTCGTCCTGGCCGGCCGGCAGGCCGCAGCGCGGGCAGTCCCAGGTGTCGGGGATCGCCGCGTCGCTGGCAAAGCTGGGAATGGTCTCGTGCCCGCTGCTGCACCAGAAGGAGACTCGCACTCGCGGTGCCGCCTCGCCGCGCTCCGCCTCGCCCATCGGCCCAGCTCCCACCCGGCTTCCGCGGATGGCGTTGCCACTACTCACTGCTCACCCCTTGCCTCAAGACGCACTGACCGCCAGTCTCGCGGGCCAGATGCCCTACCGTCAGTGATTTGTCAGCAGGCCGAGCGCCACGATGCACAGGAACCACAGGACTCCGGTGAAGATCGTGATCCTGTCCAGGTTCCGCTCGACCACCGATGACGAGCCCAGAGACGACGAGATACCGCCGCCGAAGAGATCCGATAGCCCGCCGCCCTTGCCCTTGTGCAGCAGGACCAGTACCACCATGAGCAGGCTCGTAATGATCAAGACGATGGAGATTGCGACCGTCACTGCTGCTTCACGTCTCTTCTGTCATGTCGGTCATGTCTGGCCGTGGCGCCGCTCAGGAAACCGCGGTCAGCTCACGATACCGGCAGATCCTGACGAAATCTCCGGCATCCAGGCTGGCCCCGCCGACCAGCGCCCCGTCGATGTCTGGCTGAGCCATGATCGCGGGCATGTTGTCGGGTTTCACTGACCCGCCATACAGAATACGCGCACCACCGGCCACCTCGTCCCCGTGAACGGCGGAAATGCGGGCACGGATTGCTCCGCAGACCTCCTGCGCGTCCTGCGGGGTGGCCACCTCGCCGGTCCCGATCGCCCAGACCGGCTCGTAGGCCACCACCAGGCCGGCGACCTGCGGGCCGGTCAGCCCGCTCAGGCCGCCGTCGAGCTGGCCGAGCGTGTGCGGGATCTGCTGCCCCTCCTGGCGCACCGCCAGCGGCTCGCCAACGCACAGCACGGGCACGATCTCGGCCTTCAGCGCCGCCTTGACCTTGGCATTGACCAGGGCATCGTCCTCGCCGTGGTACTGCCGCCGCTCGGAGTGGCCCGCCAGCACGTAGCGGCAGCCCAGCTTGGCCAGCATCCGGCCGGAGACCTCGCCGGTGTACGCGCCGTCGTCGTGCGAGGAGATGTCCTGGGCGCCGTAGGACAGCTGCAGCTTGTCGCCGTCGATCAGCGTCTGCACGCTGCGCAGCGCCGTGAACGGCGGCAGCACGGCCACATCGGCCGCCGCGAAGTCCTTGGCGTTGAGCGCGAACGCCAGCTTCTGGGTCAGGGCCAGCGCCTCGAAGTGGCTGTTGTGCATCTTCCAGTTGCCGGCGACCAGGGGCTTGCGGGCCTTGGCGGTCACGCCGCGGCCCCCCGTGCTTGCGCGGCGTCGAGGGCGGCCAGGCCCGGCAGGGTGGTGCCCTCCAGGTATTCCAGGCTGGCGCCGCCGCCCGTGGAGATGTGGCCGAAGGAGTCCTCCGGGATGCCCAGCCGGCGAACGGCCGCCGCCGAGTCGCCGCCGCCGACCACCGTCAGGCCCCGGACGGCGCTGATTGCCTGGGCCACCGCGAGCGTGCCGCCGGCGAAGGCCGGGAACTCGAAGACCCCGACCGGCCCGTTCCAGAACACGGTCCTGGCGTCGGCCAGCTTGGCCGCGAACAGCTCACGGGTCGCCGGGCCGATGTCGACACCCTCGTAGTCCGCGGGGAACGCCGTGACGTCGAAGACGTGATGCTCCGCGTCCGGGGCGAACTTCGCCGCGCCGACGAGGTCCACGGGCAGGACGATCTCCACGCCCCGGGCGGCCGCGTCGGCCAGCACCCGGGACACCTCGTCGACCTTGTCGGCCTCCAGCAGCGACCGGCCCATCTCGTGTCCCTGGGCCAGCAGGAACGTGTAGGACATGCCGCCGCCGATCAGCACCCGGTCGGCCTTGCCGAGCAGGTTGGCGATGACGCCGAGCTTGTCTGACGGCTTGGACCCGCCGAGCACGACCACATACGGCCTCTCGGGCTCGGCCGTGAGCTGGCGCAGCACCGCCAGTTCGGCGAGCACCAGGTCCCCGGCCGCGGCCGGGAGCAGCGCGGGCACGTCGTAGACGCTCGCGTGCTTGCGATGCAGCGCGCCGAAGCCGTCGCCCACGTACAGCTGCGCCAGGGCCGCGAGCCGGCCGGCCAGCTCGGCCCGGGTGGCATCGTCCTTGCTCGTCTCGGCCGGCTCGAAGCGGACGTTCTCCAGCAGCGCGACATCGCCGCCGGACAGGCTGGCCGCCACGGCGGCCGCCGACTCCCCGGCCACGTCGGCAGCGAGCGGAACGGGCTGGCCGAGGATCTCCGCCAGCCGCGCCGCCACCGGCGCCAGGGACGGGCCGCCGGCCGCGCGCTCGGCGTAATCGGCGCCCTTCGGCCTGCCCAGGTGCGCGCAGATCACGACCTTGGCGCCGCGGCCGGTCAGCTTGCTGATCGTCGGCAGGCTGGCCCGGATCCGGCCGTCGTCGGTGATGGTGGTCCCGTCCAGGGGCACGTTCAGGTCGGCTCGCAGCAGCACCGTGGCGCCGCTGACCTCCAGATCGTCGATGCTGTTCATCATCGCGTCGTCAGCGCGCCGGCAGGGCCGCGCCGACCAGCGCGGTCAGGTCGGCGAGGCGGTTGGAGTAGCCCCACTCGTTGTCGTACCAGCCCAGGACCTTCACCTGGTCGCCGGCGGCCATGGTGAGCAGCGAGTCGAAGGTGCACGAGTACGGCGTCCCGACGATGTCGGACGACACGATCGGGTCGCTGCAGTAGTGCAGGTAACCCTTGAGCGGGCCATCGGCCGCCGCCCGGTAAGCCGCGTTGACCTCGTCTTTCGTTACTTCCTGGTCGAGCTGCACCACGAGGTCGGTGATCGACCCGTCCATCACCGGCACCCGCATCGCCAGGCCGTCCAGCTTGCCCTTGAGGTCGGGGAGCACCAGCGCGGTCGCCTTGGCGGCGCCGGTGGTCGTCGGGATGATGTTCTGCGCCGCGGCCCGGGCCCGGCGCAGGTCCTTGTGCGGGAAGTCCAGGATCACCTGGTCGTTGGTGTAGGCGTGCACGGTGGTCATCAGGCCGCGCTGGATGCCGAAGGCGTCGGCCAGCACCTTGGCCATCGGGGCGACGCAGTTCGTCGTGCAGGAGGCGTTGGACAGGATATGGTGCCGCGCCGTGTCGTACTTGTCGTCGTTGACGCCCATGACGATGGTGATGTCCTCGCCCGAGGCGGGCGCCGAGATGATCACCTTGCGGGCGCCGGCGTCCAGGTGCTGGCGAGCGTCGGCCGCCTTGGTGAAGCGCCCGGTGGACTCGATGACCACGTCCACGCCCAGGTCGCCCCAGGGCAGCTCGGCGGGCTCGCGGACGGCCAGCATCCTGATCTCCTGCCCGCCGGCCCGGATCACGTCCCCGTCGGCCGCCACCTCAAGGTCCAGCGTGCCCAGCAGGGTGTCGTACTTGAGCAGGTGAGCGCAGGTAGCAACGTCGCCGAGGTCATTGGCCGCCACGATCTGGATGTCCGAGGCGGCGCCAGCACCGGCGTGAACCGCGCGCCAGAAGTTACGGCCGATCCGGCCAAATCCGTTAATGCCCACGCGGACAGTCACTGCAATGATCTCCTTCAGATTTCGTCGCTCAGCTTGTCGCTCGGCCGACGCGGTGGCCACTTTTCCCCGACGGCAGCAGATTACCGGACTCAGGCCCGCCGGGTCGCACCGAAAGGAGCCGGCCGGGGCGCTCGCCGGCGCGACGGCTCAGGGCACCAGCATGTCGGGGGTCAAGGTGGCCTCGGTGTTCGGCACGCCCAGCTCCGTCGCCCGGCGGTCGGCCAGCGCCAGCAGCCGCCTGATCCGCCCGGCGATCGCATCCTTGGTCAGGATCGGCTCGGCCAGCTGCCCGAGCTCTTCCAGGCTCGCCTGCCGGTGCTTGATCCGCAGCTCGCCGGCGACGATCAGGTGCTCCGGGGCGTCGGCGCCGAGGATCTCCAGGGCCCGCTCCACCCGCGCCCCGGCGGCGACCGCCGCCCGCGCGCTGCGCCGCAGGTTGGCGTCGTCGAAATTGGCCAGCCGGTTCGCCGTCGCGCGGACCTCACGGCGCATCCGCCGCTCTTCCCAGGCCAGCACGCTGTCGTGGGCGCCCAGCCGGGTCAGCAGCGCGCTGATGGCGTCACCGTCGCGGACGACGACGCGGTCCACGCCGCGGACATCGCGGGCCTTGGCGTGAATCTTCAGCCGCCGCGCGGCGCCGACCATGGCCAGCGCCGTCTCCGGCCCCGGGCAGGTGACCTCCAGCGACATCGAGCGGCCGGGCTCGGTGAGGCAGCCGTGGGCGAGGAAGGCACCGCGCCAGGCGGCCTCGCAATCGCAGGTGGTACCCGAGACCACCTGCCGGGGCAGGCCGCGGACGGGCCGGCCGTTGCCGTCGACCAGGCCGGTCTGCCGGGCCAGGCTGTCACCGTCCTTGCTCACCCGGACGACATACCGGTTGCCCTTGCGCAGTCCTCCCGGAGCGACCACGATCAGCTCCGAGGAATGGCCGAAGACCTCGGCGATGTCCCTCCTGAGCCGGCGCGCGGCCACCCCGGTGTCGAGCTCCGCCTCGATGACGATCCGCCCGCCGGCCAGATGCAGGCCGCCGGCGAATCTCAGCAAGGTCGATACCTCTGCCTTCCGGCAGCACGGCTTGAGCACGGTGACCCGGCTGAGCTCGTCCTTCACCAGGCTGGTCAGCGCCATGGGCCTCACTCCCCCTCAAATATTCGTGCGAATGCGCCAGCCAGCCGTCGCGGATCATGGCGGGGCGACCCGTCCCCCATGGCCAGGTCTGCCAGCACGAGACGGCCGCCGAGCAACCCAGCCGCCTTCTCGAGCTCTGCCCTAGTTCCCTCCACCGCGTTAACGTCGGCGAGCACCACGTCTACGACCAGCTCCGGCGCATGGCTGGCCAGTACCTCCAGGTGCGCATGCGGGGAGAATCCCTCCGTCTCCCCCGGCTGCGGCACCAGGTTCAGCGCGACGATCCGCCGCGCCGAGGTGCGCAGCAGCGCGCGCGCCAGGTCCGGCACCAGCAGGTGCGGCAGCACGCTGGTGAACCACGAGCCCGGCCCGAGCACCACCCAGTCCGCTTCCCCGATCGCCTGCACGGCCTCCGGGCAGGCGGGCGGGTCGGCGGGGATCAACGACATTGACCGTACCCGCCCGGGGGTGGTCGCGCAGGCCACCTGGCCGCGAACGACGCTGATCTCGTCCGGCCTGCGGGGATCTGCGCCTTCTACCTCGGCCGCCAGATCCAGCGGGACCGACGACATCGGCAGCACCCGGCCGTGCGCGCCCAGCAGCCGGCCCACCCAGTCCAGCCCTTGCACCGAGTCCCCGAGCAGTTCCCAGAGCGCGACGATCAGGACGTTCCCCACCGAATGCCCCCCGAGCTCCTGATCACCCGTGAAGCGATGCTGGATAACCCGGCTCCAGGTGGTCCCCCACGCGTCGTCGCCGCACAGGGCCGCCAGCGCCATCCGCAGGTCACCGGGCGGCAGCACGCCGAACTCGCGGCGCAGCCGGCCGCTGGAACCGCCGTCATCGGCGACCGTGACCACCGCGGTGAGATCGCGGGTCACCCGGCGCAGCGCCGACAGCGACGCGTGCAGGCCGTGCCCGCCGCCCAGCGCGACCACACTGGGATTAGGCGGCCGCCCCGGGACCGGGCCGAGCCCGTCGTGCGGAGTAGCCGCGCCGTCTTCCTGGACCGCGCCGTCCCCCTGGACCGCACCGGGCTCGCGCTGCATCGGCTACTCGCGCCCGAGGTCCCGGTGCGATACCTGGATACCCGACCACGATCCGGACAGGCGAGCCGCGATCTCCTCGCCCATGACCACGCTGCGGTGCTTGCCGCCCGTGCAGCCGACGGCCAGCACCACGAAATGACGGCCGGCCCGGTCGTACCCGGCCAGCGCGATCCGCACCGCCTTAACGTAGGCGTCCAGGAAGTCGGTCGCTCCCGGCTGCCCGAGCACGTACTCCCGGACCGGCCGGTCCTGGCCGGTCTGCGGCGCCAGCTCGGGTACCCAGTGCGGGTTGGGCAGGAACCGGCAGTCCGCGACCATGTCCGCGTCGACGGGCAGGCCGTACTTGAACCCGAACGAGACGATGGTAACGCGCAGCGCGGTCTCGCCCTCGGATGCGAAGACGTCCTGCATCCGGGACCTGAGCTCGTGCACGTTCAGCGCCGAGGTGTCCAGGACGAGGTCGGCCTCGGCGCGCAGCGGCTGCAATAGCTCGCGCTCGGCGGCGATCCCGTCCACGATCCGGCCGCCCTCCTGCAGGGGATGCGGCCTGCTCACGCTGTCGAACCGACGGACCAGGGTGTCATCGCCGGCCTCCAGGAACACCACGTACGGCCGGACGCCGCGGGCGTGCAGGTCGCTGATGGCCGACTTGAGGTCCGTCGAGAACGCGCGGCTGCGCACGTCCACCACCGCGGCCAGCCGGGGTACCGCGCCCTTCGCCCGCCGGGCCAGGTCGGCCATCGTCGGCAGCAGGGCGGGCGGGATGTTGTCGGCGACGAACCAGTCCAGGTCCTCCAGCGACTTGGCCGCCGTGCTGCGGCCGGCGCCGGACAGGCCCGTGATGATGACCATCTCGGGTGACGCGTCGTCCGCGCTCATGCGCCGCCGCCGTTACTCATGTCTTCCCCCCCGTTAGCTGTGCGTCCTGGTGCCGCGGGTCCTGGTGCCGCGGGTCCTGGTGCCGCGGGTCGCTGTGCAGCGCCCCGTAGACCGACTCGGCCGTTCGCTGCCCGAAGCCCGGCAGTGCCGCGATCTCGCTGACCGTCGCGGCCCTCAGCTTGCGCACCGAGCCGAAGTGTCGCAGCAGCGTAGCCCGCCGCGAGTGGCCGAGGCCAGCAACGCCGTCTAGCTCGCTGGTGGTCAGCGCGGCAGACCGCTTCTTACGGTGGTAAGTGATCGCGAACCTGTGCGCCTCGTCACGGATGCGCTGCAGCAGGTACAGGCCCTCGCTGGTGCGCGGCAGGATCACCGGGCTGTCGTCGCCAGGCAGCCACACTTCCTCCAGCCGCTTGGCGAGGCCGCAAACGGCCACGTCAACGACGCCGACCTCCTCCAGCGCCCGCACCGCCGCGGCGACCTGAGCCGGCCCGCCGTCGATCACCAGGAGGCCCGGCGGGTAGGCGAACTTGTGCTGGCGCTGCACCTCGCCCGCCGCCTCGGCCCGCGACTGCGTGTCGGTGTCCTCGCGTTCATCCAGGAAACGCCGGAACCTGCGGGTGATCACCTCATGAATGGCCGCCACGTCATCGGCTCCGTCCAGGCCCTTGATGGCGAACCGGCGGTACTCAGACTTGCGGGCCAGACCGTCCTCGAACACCACCATCGAGGCGACCACGTGCGTGCCCTGGAGGTTGGACACGTCGTAACTCTCGATCCGCAGCGGCGCGTCGTCGAGCGCCAGCGCCTCCTGGATCTCGCTGAGCGCGCGGCTGCGCGTGCTCAGGTCACTGGCGCGCCTGGTCTTGTGCAGCGCCAGGGATTCCGCCGCGTTCCTGGCCACGGTCTCCAGCAGCGCCTTCTTGTCGCCCCGTCGCGGGACCCGCAGGCCCACCCGGCTGCCACGCCGCTGCGTCAGCCACTCCTCCACCGCGCCGGCCTCGGGTGGCAGCACGGGCACCAGGACCTCGCGGGGCACCACGCTGCGCCCGCCGCCGGCCGCCGCCAGGCCGGCCGAGGTCGCCGCGTTGCCGTCACCGCCGTGGGCCGGACCGCCGCGCCGCGAGCCGGGGCTGCGGCCGGCCGGCCGGTCGGCCGCCACCGCGTCGTCCCCGTAGACCTGCCCGAGGAACTGCTCGACGAGCTCGCCCGTGGTGACCGCCTCGACCTTGTCGACAACCCACCCGCGCTGCCCGCGCACCCGGCCGCCGCGCACGTAGAAGATCTGTACCGCCGCCTCGAGCTGGTCCTCCGCCAGCGCGATGACGTCGCAGTCGGTGCCGTCGGCGAGCACGACCGCCTGCTTCTCCAGGGCGCGCTGCAGAGCCTGGATGTCGTCCCGCAGCCGCGCGGCGCGCTCGTACTCCTCCGCCGCGCTCGCCCTGCGCATCTCCGCCTCGAGCCGCCGGATGAACTTGCCCGAGTGCCCGGCCATGAAGTCGCAGAACTCCTCGGCTAGCTGCCGGTGCTCGGCCGCGCTGACCCGCCCGACGCACGGCGCCGAGCACTTGTCGATATAGCCGAGCAGGCATGGCCTGCCGATCTGGCCCGCTCGCTTCAGCACCCCGGCCGAGCACGTCCGCACCGGGAAGACCCGCAGCAGCGTGTCCACCGTGTCGCGGATCGCCCAGGCGTGCGAGTACGGGCCGAAATACCTGACCCCGCGCCGCCGTGCCCCGCGCATGACCAGCACCCGCGGATACTCCTCGTCCATCGTAACGGCGAGGTAGGGGTAGCTCTTGTCGTCGCGGTATCGGACATTGAACCGGGGATCGAACTCCTTGATCCAGGAGTATTCGAGCTGGAGGGCCTCCACCTCGGTCCCGACGACCGTCCAGTCCACTCGCGCCGCCGAGGTCAGCATGGTCTGCGTGCGCGGATGCAGGCTCACGAAATCGGCGAAGTAGGAGTTGAGCCGGGAGCGCAGGCTCTTGGCCTTCCCAACGTAGATAACCCGGCCGCGCTCATCGCGGAATCTGTAGACGCCGGGGGACTCCGGGATCGAGCCGGGGGCCGGCCGGTAACTCGCCGGATCTGCCACAGGGCAACTCTATGCAAGCCGGCTGTCAGCCCGGCCCGGGAACGAGGCCGATCCGCGCCGCCGACCCCGCGGGAGTGGCGGGCGCGGCCCCGGCAAACTCTGGTACCACTCGCCGTGCCGGCGCGGACTTGTCCGCAGCTAGCGGGAGAATGAGATCGTGATGGACATACCTGATGTGCCGGTCGGCGCGACCTGGCGGTGCGTCGACCTGCACCTGCATACTCCCGGCGTCACCAGTTTCGACCTGCCTCCGGATGTCGATGTGCATCGGCTGGCTGACCGTGAGCGGATCGCCGACCAGTACGTTCAGCGACTTGTGGACGCCGGCATCAACGTGGCAGCGATCACCGACTACCAGGGAGTCAGGCTGGAGTGGTTTCGCCTGATCCGCGACCGCGCTGCGCGAGCCGGCATCGACATCATGCCCGGCGCCGAGATGTCCATACGCCGGGGAGGCGGCAAGGGCGTCCACCTCTTGCTGGTATGCAGCCCGACGATGCAGCCGCAGCGCATCGCCGAGGTCATCCGGCACCAGCACGGGAAACCCGACCTCCTGTTCCCGGATGAGATCCGCTGTGGGCACGATGACGTCGACCTTCGTGACCAGATCCACGATGCTCTCCGGGATGTCCGAGAGCAGCTCGGCTGTGTCGTGATCGCCGCTCACGCGACCGAGAACAACGGTCTCATCAAGGTCCTTGGCGCTCAGCAGGCCGCCGAACTCATTCGAGACGGACTGATCGACGGCATCGATCACTGCGAGTCCGCCAAGGAGAAGCTGCGGTCCACGGGCATCCTCAGCAGAGAACGCCTGGATTCGCTAGCTTGCACGCTGAGCGGCGATCCGAAGAATCTCGAACAAGTAGGCGCTAAGACTTTGACGGATGGCCGTCGGCGTCTCACCTGGATCAAGCTGAGCACCGTCAGCGCCGATGCCCTCCGCCTTGCACTCCATGATCCGCCTACGCGCCTCCTGACGCGACCGCCAGAAAACGTCCATCACCCTCTTATCCTCGCCATGGAAGTCACAGGCGGGTTTCTGGATGGCCTGGCAGTGCGGTTCAGCGATGACCTTACCGCGATGATCGGTGGCCGTGGCGCAGGGAAGTCAGCGATCCTGGAGACGTTGCGATACGGACTCGGCGGCGAGCCGTTTTCCGACCAGTCGGAGCGGCTCTCCCTCGTAGGACATGCTCTCGGCAGCGGTGGTCAGGTACGCATCGTGATCGAACGTCCGGGGTCACAGCGGCAGCGCTACGAGGTGACCCGGGTACTCAATCAACAGGCCAGAGTCAAGAGCCTCCCCACCGGGGAGATCTTGGACGTACCACCGCTTGAGCTATTCGGCCCGGGCGGGTCGCCAGTCATCCTGCTGCAACGGGAGATCCAGGCCGTCGCGCGCGATGACGGCTTTCGGCGTCGTCTCCTGGACGAGATTATCGGCGATGAAGCTCGACTCGCCGATGCGGCTGTCCGCCGGACCGGCGAGGAGATCCGGCGGAACGCCAGGAATACGGTCGAGCTGGAACGTCAGCTGACCCGCAGGGATGAATACTCGGAGCGGCTTAATCGACTAAATGCCGATGTCGCCTATTACGAGCAGCAGGGCGTAGCCGAGAAACTGGAGCGGCACAGTAAGGCCGGCGCCGACACGGCGCGGCTTAACACGGCAGCGGGCCGGATCGCCGAAGCACTGGCCAACCACGCCGACAGCGCCTCAGTCACCGCCGCAAGCCTCGCCGCCGCGGCGAGTGCCCTCGCCTCTGCCGACAGCGAGTACTCTCACTTGCTGATCAAGCTGTCTGCCGACATCGAGGCAGCGCGCCAACGTACGGCGGCAGCGCAAGCGTCCACCACACAGGCGCTTTCGAATGCGCGAGAGCGGATCGCCGCGACGAGCAATGCATAGGCTGGACTCGTCGCCGGACTTGACGAAGATCTCAGGCGCATCCAGCGAGACCTCGGCTCGAGCCAAGTAGATCCTGGGCGCTACGTCCAGACCATCAGTGATCGAACCGCACTCCAACCCATCGTGGAGAGCATGGCGCGCTATGAGGAGGATCGGGAACAACTGCAAAGTACTCGCCATGCGTTGCTACGCCGATTGCAGGACGAGCGCCGCCGAGGTTTCATTCTGCGTCAGCGCGCAGCGGTCGCAGTGAACAAGACGCTCGAAGGACGACTACGCATGGACGTGACCTATCTCGGAGACACCGCCGAGTTTGGTCGACGTCTGTCGACGGCGCTGCGAGGATCCGGGCTCTCTGCCGACGCCATCGACGCCATCGCAGCGTCAGATGGAGCGGACGGCGTGGAGTTGGCCGGTGCTGTGCGGCAGGGTGAGCGAGTCGTGATGAAGCGATTCGGGATCACGCAGGCCATGGCGGGTCGCCTCGTCCGCTGGCTGACTGACGACCCGGAGCGTTTGCGCCAGATCGAGACTATTGCGCCGGACGACCGAGTGGCGATAGCGCTAGACGTGGATGGCACACCGCGCGATCTTGCCGCGCTCTCCAGCGGTCAAAAGGCAACAGCTCTGCTGCTCCTCCTGTTCGCGCAGGGTGGTCGACCGCTCATTCTGGACCAACCCGAAGATGACCTCGACAACCGATTCGTCTACGAGGATGTCGTGGCCTTGCTGCGCTCCGAGAAGGGAGTCGCCGATCCGAAGCGGCGGCGCCAGATCATCGTGGCCACACACAACGCGAATATTCCCGTCAACGGTGATGCGGAACTTGTGCTTGGCCTGACTGACGTAGGTGGCAGATGCCACGTCGGGACGCGGGCCTCAATCGACGACGCCGCGGTTCGGGCAGAGATCCGGACGATCCTGGAAGGCGGGGCCGAAGCGTTCCGGCGTCGCGCTGAGAAGTACGGTGGCCTGGATGACACCTGATGAGCTCAGAGAGCGCGTCCTCCGCTGGGAGGATCCACACACGGACTTCAAGCGGGAAGTGAGCAGTCCCGCTGAACTGGCT
>DATKRH010000241.1:0-7809 GCA_035532295.1 Streptosporangiaceae bacterium | reverse complement strand
AGCGAGGCCGCGCTCCGGGACGCCGTCAGGCAGACCGACGGGCTCAAGGTAGTCGCAACGCAGGCCTTCGAGCATCCGCGCTCGAGCACGGTCGAGCGGCTCAGGGCGCAGGCCGAGAGGCACCACTACTCGACGTTCTCCCTCTATGCGCCAGACGAGTTGCGCACGTCCATCGCGACGTTCCTGACTCGCCTGCCCAGCCCCAAGGTCTCCTGGGTTGACGAGCACTTCCTCGTCGTCATCGGCGGGAGCCGCCACGATCAGGTGGAGCCTGACAGCGAGAGCAGCCTGGCGGGGCCGGGCGATCAAGGATCCGGCCAAGATCAGCGCCGGGCGCGCCGGTGAGGGCTCCCAAGAGGCGGCGTAGCGGTCGCTCAGCGGCCAGCTCCTGACTGGAGGCAAGCGCCCGCGTGCACGCCGGTACAGCGCAAGTCCGGCCGGCGCCGGAGCGCTAGCTAGCTAGACCCGGAGGCCCGGTCGCCTGCATCCGGGCCGGTCGGCGGCAAACTTTCACTCGATCACCGCTCGAGACCCTTAGGCCGCCGGGCCGGCGGCGGCACGCGGTGCCGGGTCAGCCTTCCGAGTACGGCCGCGCATCCAGAAGATGATCGCGAGGACGACCGAGACGAACCCAACCGCAGCCAGCACAATCGGCAAAGTCGTGCGGAACAGCTGGATGGTGTTTCCGTTGTTCGTCGCGTCGGTTACCGTCGCTTGGACGCTCGACGGGTTGCCTTTGTAGCTGTCCACCAGCACCGGAAGCACGGGAACGATCTTCTCGCCCGGCAGCGCGATGCCGCCTATCTGCTTCTCGCTCGTGCTGACGTCGATGACCTCTCCGGTTGTCGGCGCCACCCAGTACGTGCTGGTGGCCGTGTAGGTGTAACCGAGCGGAACCTGGACTGCATGCGGGAAGTCCCGCGCGACGCTGGACAAGAGGCCTGGGGAGACGAATCCGGCCTTCGCGGCGGTCTGAAGCACCCGCACGGGCAGCGTCTTCGGGAGTGCCTGCAGGACCTGGGCGTTCCTGATCGGCGCCAGCGGAACGGTCGTCTGGTACACGTAGGTGTTCACTCCGGCGTGCTGTTGCTGCCTGACGTACTTCAGCGGCGTCGTCGTGTGCGTTGTCTCGTCCCACCCGGTGTAATTCTGCTGTTTCGCTCCGATGGGCCAGCTGATGGTGAGACCGTGCGCGTCGATAACATTCCAGCTGCTCGGATGACTCGTCGTCGCTTCGAGCGATGTCCGGTCCACCGCGTACCGTACGGTGTACCCGCCGATCCGGCGGCCCGTGACGTCTGCTGTGCTGGAGTCCCGCGCCAGCGCCGTACTGCCCGCGGTCTGCAGCACTGTGACCTGCTGACGGATGGTGACCGGGAGTCCGGTCTTGATCGCGCCGGCGAAATCGCCGCGCGCTAGAGCGGCCGGGTCAGCCAGGCTCTGGATCTTCCCGTCATAGGTTCGGACCGTGTTGGAATCGCTGGGCAGGCGGGCGACGAACGCCGGAGTTATCCAGAAGGCGAGGAGGCCAGCGGCGACAAGCAAGACCACCCCGACGACGCCGCAGGCGATCGCGGCTTTGCGCATGGCGAGTACCTGATTCGGGCTTACCGCGCAGGCCTCCCCCGAGGCCTGACTAGCGCAGCATGCTCTTCCCCGAGCCTCGCCCTCCGCGAGCGGCCTGACCTCGCCCGCAACGGGTGAACTTACGGTAAGTCGCCCCCTTCCCTGGGTCGCCGGGCCGGCTGGCCGTAGGTCGGTCCGCTTCCGGCGGCCCTGTCCGACCGATGCCTGTGCGGCAGCGGCGCCTTACATCCCAGTTTCGTTGCAAAAAATATTGATACGAGGCGGCTGCCGATCCATGCCCGATGGCGAGACCAGGGCGTCGATGCGTCGGGCTCATAATCCGCCGGTCGTGGGTTCGATCCCCACCCGCCCCACCATGAGGTATTCACACTTCACCAGGATCTATGTTCACATTTGGGTCTGGCATTCTCGGCCAGCCTGGATGATCTTGCTCTGTGGGCTGCCGTGGTGCTTGCCCGCAGTCTGGATGCCAGGTGCCGGGGGTTTCGGGCGGCGTGAGAGCGCGCCGGGTCGCGCTGGTGGTGCGGTGCTTGGCGCGGCTGCGTGCCGTGGTGGTGCTGGGACGTGCTGGTGGTTATGGCGGCCCGGCGGCGAGCTCGGCGAGGCTGGTGCGGCGCCGCTTGCGGGTGCGGGGCGGCAGGCTGGCCGCGGCGCGGCGGGCGTTGTCGTCCTGGCGTGCGTCCCAGGCGGCGAGGATGCGCTGATTGCGGATGACCAGGGCGCAGGCGAGCCAGAGCGTGAGCGGGGTCAGTCCCATGAGCCGGATCCAGCCGCGGGCGATGTTGCTGGTGGCGGTGTCCTTGAGGGTGGCGTTGGCGCGCTCGGCGCTGGTGCGCCGGGTGTATGAGCGCCGCCAGGCGGCGGAGGGATAGTCGTGTTTCTGCCGGGTCTTTGCCGCGACTGCCGGGGGCACGGTGATGGTGTGCTGGGTGCAGCAGGCCGGCGGCTGCTGGGGTGGGGTGAGGATCTCGGGCCGGTCCCGGTCCAGTTTCATGGAGTCCGGGCGGAGCGGGCAGCGGATCTTGCCCGCGGCGGCGGGGCAGCCGACCCGGTGGTAGCCGTCGGTGTCGTCGCCGGTGTGCCTGCCAAGCTTGTGGCGGGCGAGCTCGGCGGTCTGCTGGTCGTGCGCGGCGACCTGCTCGGCGGGCGCGCCGGGTGACGGCGGCCCGAGTTCCAGTAGTGGCTTTGGCGTGCACGGGCAGTAGAGGTTGCCGTTGGCGATGATGGCGCCCTGGTGGGTGCCGCGGGGGCCGCGGTCGTGCGGGTGCAGGTCCTGCACCAGCTGGGCGCCGACGTTGCGCAACGGTACCGCCCAGGCTTCGGCGTCGCGGTGGGCGTAACCGGAGTCGTCGATGATGTCGCCGAGCGGTATGCCGGCTTCAGCCATGCGCAGCAGCGTGCCGGCGAACTGCCGGACGGGGTCGTGGTCGCAGCCGCCGACGGTCATGCGGCGGGCGAGCTCGGGCACGGGCGGGCCGTTCTCCTCGCGCGTCATGACGGCGAGGGACAGGTAGTACCCGAAGAACATCTCGCCCTTGGGGCCGGGCAGGTTGCTGTTGCGGTGGCCCCAGTGCGCCTCGGGATCGGCGCACTCGGTGCTGTCGTGGCGGGGCGGCCGGGACCAGGCCTCGACGTCGGTCCAGTCGGCGGCCAGCGACGCCGGCGCCTGCGGACCGGCGGGATCTTTGTGCTGGCCGGGGATGCTGGCCTCGAGCAGGTTGTCGCAGAACGCGGCAAGCCCGCCGGACGGGGCGCCGTCGGGCTGCTCCTTGGCCAGTGCTTTTGCGACCAGGCCGAAGGTGTGCTCGGTCTGCCGGTAGGTGAGCTGGTGCGGCCCGGTTTTCCAGTCCTCGGTGACGCCGAGCCGTGCCTGGTCGGCCTCGGGCAGGCAGGTCAGCGCGGCGCGTGCCTCGGTGAGATAGGCGGGGCGGCGGCCGTCGATGGCGAGCATCATCCCGGTCAGCAGGGTCCGCGCGGTGAGCTGGCGGTGCCGCACGCCGGCCGGCAGCAGCGCCTCGACCGCCGGCGCGACACCGGAGGCGTCGATGATGGCCTCGATGGCAGCGAGCCCGGCCCTGCCGCCCACGGCCGTGTCACCGGTCCTGGCCGCCGAGCAGGGCGACCGCGTCAGCTTCCCCGCCGGGGTCCAGGCCGGCGGTGATGTCGCCCAGCCGCTGGGAGCAGGTGATCCCGGCGGCGTGCAGGAACGTCGCCAGCCCGAGAAGCGCGGCGACGTCAGCCAGCCAGGTGGCGCGCAGCCGGCTGGTGTCCAGCCGGGGCAGCCCGGACCCGCCGGCCAGCGACGCCGTCAGCGGGCTGGTGATGTTGTGCCGTCCCGGGTCGGTGCCGCCGGTGAGCAGCCCGCCGCCGGCGAACGCCGCCGCTTCCAGCAGCGGCTGGTGGTAGCGGGCCAGCACCGGCACCGCCCGCGGTCGCCGGCCGCCGCGGACGGTCACGATGACGCCGCCGGAGCGGGCGCAGACGTCGGTGCCGCGCACGTTGCGCAGGTCGGATCGGATCAGCCCGGCGCCCGCGCCGAGGCAGACCAGCCCGGCGGCGCGGGCCCGCCGCGCGGCCGTGGGCTGCGCATCGGCCAGTGCCAGGAACCCGCTGATCTCCGCCGGGCTGTAGGGGGCCCGGGCGCGCTCGCGGGGCAGCGGCGCATCCGCCGGGTCCAGGTGCGGCACCACGGCGCGGGCGATGAACCGCAGGTTGGTGCGCAGCGTGCGGCGGGCCGGCCCCGACAGGCCCGGGGAGTGCGCGGCGAACCGCTCGATCACCGACGGGTGCAGCAGCACCTGCGGCGCCGGCTCCAGCCCGAGCGGGATGGCCCAGCCGGCGAGCCTGCCCGCCGCCCACAGCAGGTTCTTGGCCCGGTCCCGCCCGTGCGGCCCGGCCGCCGTGACCACCTGCCGGGCGAACGCCGCCGCCTCCGGCGGCACCGAGACGGGCCGCCACCGCCCGATGTAGCCGGCAACCTCAGCCGTATTCATACAGCACTTATACTTAATGAGATGCCCGAGATGAGGGACCCCGGCTGCGACAATGAGAACGTGTCGCCCACCCCGGCCCAGCGAGCCCAGGCCACTCGCATCGCCCGCGAGCTAGCCGGCCTCGCCAGGACCGGGTTCGCCCTGCCCGGCACCCTCGCCGACCGGATGACCCGCTGCGGATACACCCGCTGCCGCTGCCACGCCGGCCCGCCCCGCCTCCACGGCCCCTACCACCAGTGGACCCGCAAGAAAGACGGCAAGACCGCCACCCGGATCCTGACCGACGACCAGCTCGCCGACTACCAGCCCTGGTTCGACAACCACCGCCGCCTGCGCGCCCTGGTCACCGAACTCGAAGCCCTCAGCCTCGCCATCGCCGAAGCCGACCCCCGCTGGGAGCGCGGGCCGGGAGCAGCACACAACGGAACCGGGCAGACCAGCCAATAACACCGTGGCCGCCGCCCGCTTAACCTGTGGGAAGCCCTCTGATCAGCGCCCGTTCCAGCAGGTCACGGCCAAATGTGAGGACCTGACCCTAGTCCCTCTGAGCAGCGGTAACGCGCTCCGCGGAGCGCCGCCCGCGCGATCCAAGATCGCGCTTACCGCTCCAACAGAGGAAAACTTTCATGACAGCCAAGGCAGGCCGGGGCCTGCGGCGTGATCTCGCCGCCGGGCACTTTCAGCCACTCATAGACAGCTGTCGAGCGCGGCCAGCACCGGGCCAGCTGCCACCAGCACGAGCACCGGGCCGCCATCGAGCACGAGCGCGGGGCACCGGGCCGCCATCGAGCACGAGCCGCCGGTTGGCGACGTCGGCGAGCACCAGCACGAGCCTGCCGGGGCGGGGCATCCGGCCGCCGTCGGAGGACGGGCCACCGGGCCAGGGGGGCACCGGGCCGCCGTCGAGCACGGCCATGCGGTCGGCAGCAGCACCAGCACCGGGCCAGCTGCACCAGCACGAGCACCGCGGGCGGCGCAGCTGCACCAGCACGGGCCACCGGCCGCGGTCCCTCAGTCCGGGCCGCGCCGGCACGAGCACAGGCGCCTGGCCGGCGCGAGCGTGAGCGCTTGGCCGACGTGGGCGCGGGCCCGGGCCACGGCGGCGCAGCTGCACCAGCGCGGGCCACAGCCGCGGTCCTCGATCCCGGCCCGCCGGTCGGCCAGCACGAGCACGAGCGCCTGGTCCGGCACGAGCGTGAGCGTGAGCGTGAGCGCCTGGCTCGGCATGAGTGCGGGCCACGGCGGCGCAGCCGACCGCAGCTGCACCAGCACGAGCCCTCACGATTCACCTCAGCGAATCTCCTCCTGCCTGCACTGATGCCGATTTCACCCGGGCGGATACCGCCCTTTCCGCTGCTGTGTGATGTGGTTTTCGCCCCGGCGTGATCCACCGGCTTTCGCCCCGGAAAGTCCTGCCGCGCGGGTCGCGGCGTGCAGCAAACGCCGGGTCGGCTTGGTAAACAAGACGTTTCCGCAGGTACCCGCTCGGCCCGGCACGATCGCGGGCACGAGCGTGAGCGCCAGCACGAGCGCCGGGCCGACGCGGGCGCAGGCCCGGGCCCGGGCCACGGCGGCGCAGCTGCACCAGCACGAGCACGGCCGCGGTTCCCCGGCCCGGCCCGGCCGGTCGGCCAGCACGAGCACGGCCGCGGACACCGGGCCCGGGCGTGGTCCTCGATCCTGCCGCTTGGCCAGCACGAGGCCCGGCACGAGCGCGGGGGACCTGGCCCGGCACGAGCACGAGCGCGGGCCACGGCGGTGCCCCGGGCTGGTGCGCGTCGGCCGGGCGCCCTGGGCTGGGCCCCGGGCTCGTGCCTGTGCTGGCGCCAGCTGGCCGCCCGTGCCCATGCGTCGTACAATGTCATACATGACGCCGGAACAGATCGAGTGGAGCGACGAAGCCGCCGCCCACATCCGTACCCGCTCCGCCCGCTACCCCGGCGACACCGACATCGAGCCCGACTGGACCACCGAGGCGGTCAACGACCCGCTTCGGCTAGTCGCCGAACCGGACCCGAAATCGGCCCACGGCAACAGCGTACGGACCACCGGCTACTCGCACACCGGGCAAATGGTGATCACCGTTGTTGCGCTCCGCGATCCCGGCGGGTTGCAGCACGGGGCGACAGCGTGGAAGGCCCGCGGGGCCGACCGGCGCCGGTACCGCGAAGTCGGTCAGGAACAAGATCAAGATCAGGAACAGGAACAAGATAACGATCAAGAAAAGGGAGCCGATGACCAACATCACCGAAGAGGACCTGCGCGCTTACCGCGAAGAGGCCGAAGCCACCCGTGATGAGCCAATGCCGGCCGACTCCACCCGGCCGGGCATCACCCGCGCCAAGGTGCTGTCCGTCCGCCTCAATCCCGAGGAGTTCGCTGAGCTGACCCAGTACGCCTCCCAGCTGGACGTGCCTCCCTCGGCGCTGGTACGCGGCTGGATCCTTAGCCAGCTGCGCCCAGACGCTGAGACATCACCAGCGGCCACGGTCGCCCGGATCGCTCGTGAGGTTGAGCAGCTGCGGCGACAGATCGCCAGCTGACGAGGCGGCAAGGCGCGCACCATGGCGCTCGCGTTCGACGGCGGGCCTGGTGCTCGTGCTGGTGGCAGCTGGCCCGCCCGCGGTGCAGCTGCCGACCGGCGGCCGGTGCTCGACGGTGGCCCGGCCGCTCGTGCTGGTGCTCGCCGACGTCGCCGACCGGTGGCCGAGTGGTGCGGCCGGATCGAGGACCGCGCCCGTGCTCGTGCTCGCGCCGGGCCAGGGCCCGTGCTCGGTCTGGCCGACTGGCGCGGCCGGACCGAGGACCGCGCCCGGGGTGGCCGGGATCGAGGACCGCGACTGTGGCCCGTGCTGGTGCAGCTGAGCCGCCGTGGCCCGGGCCTCGTGCTCGCGCCGGGCCTCGTGCTGGCCGACCGGTGCGGCGGGACCGAGGACCGCGGCCGGGCTCGTGCTGGCCGACTGGCGGGCCGGGACCGAGGATCGTGGCCGTGCTCGGCCGGACCGAGGACCGTGGCCGGGCCCGTGCTCGCGTCCGCGGCCGTGCTGGTGCAGCTGTGCCGCCGTGGCCCGGGCCCCGTGCTCGCATCGGCCAGGTGCCCGTGCTCGTGCTGGCCGGGCGGTGCGGCCCGGGATTGAGGGACTGTGGCTGGGCCCGTACTCGTGTCCGCTGGAAATGCTCGTCTAGCGCCGCGGCCGGGTGGCGATGCGGGAAGGCTCGATGATGTTCG
>DATKRH010000240.1:0-4547 GCA_035532295.1 Streptosporangiaceae bacterium | reverse complement strand
GGTCCGAGGTGCCGTATGAGGAGGTCGCCAAGGGGTTCGAGCTGCCCGGCGGCGAGATGGTCGTGCTCACCGACGAGGACCTGGCCGACCTGCCGCTCACGTCGAGCAAGAGCATCGAGGTCCTGCACTTCACCCCGGCGGACCAGCTCGACCCCATCTTGTTCAACCGCAGTTACTACGTCGAGCCCGAGACCGTCGGCGTGCGGGCCTATGCCCTGCTGCGGGACGCCCTGGAGCGCTCGGACCGGGTCGCCATCTGCCAGGTGGCGCTGCGGCAGCGCGAGGCTCTGGCCACGCTGCGGACCCGCGGCGGGGTGCTCGTGCTCGAGACCCTGCTGTGGCCGGACGAGGTCCGCAGCGCGGAGTTCCCGTTCCTCGGCGATGACATCGAGGTGCGCTCTCAGGAACTGCGGATGGCGACGTCCCTCATCGACTCCATGACCGTCGACTTCGACCCCGACGAATACCACGACCGGTACCGGGAGGCGCTCGAGGAACTGGTCGAAGCCAAGACCGAGGGCCGTGACGTCATCCAGCCGGAGACGGCCGAGGTATCCGGGGCGCCCGCCAGCCTGGCCGACGCGCTCAAGGCCAGCCTGGCCGCCGCCCGCGGCGGCCAGCCGGACGCGGGACCGCGGCGGGCCAGGAGCTCGCGATCCGCGGCGGCGGGCAAAACCCCTACCGGGACTAAACGGGCAGCTTCCTCCTCATCAACGCGCGCTAAGTCGGCCGCGGCCGGGGCGGACCCGAAGGACGCCGACCGCAAGAGCGGCGGGACCAGGGCGGCCGCCCCGCGGCGCACGGCCGGGGGTTCTCGGACGGCCGGGGGTTCTCGGACGGCCGGCGACCGGGCCGCCGGGGACACTCAGCCCGCCCAGGCCGCACCGGCAGCACAGGATGGGCAGGCCGCACAGGATGGGCAGGCCGCACCGGCCGCCAAGGCTGCCCCGCACCGGACCAGGCGTCGCGCCAGCTAGCGCCCATGCCAGCCCCGGGCGTCGTCCCTACTCGCAGATAGAGTCGGAATATGGCCGACCCGATCCCACCGTGGCCAGGCGAGTTCGTCGCGCTGGATATCGGCGATGTCTTCGTCCGGACCGCCCCGGCGTCCGGTGCCGGCGAGCCTGCCCTGTTCGTCCACGGGCTCGGGGGCTCGTCACGCAACTGGACGGACATGATGGACCTGCTCAGTCGCCCGGACGAGGGCGCTGGCGACGACATCGCCGCGGCGTCTGCCAGGTCCGCGGCGTCTGCCGGGTCCGCGGGATCTGCCGGGCCAGCGGGGCCCGTGCTGGCCAGCGAGGCGCTCGACCTGCCCGGCTTCGGGTATTCCCCGGTCCCTGCCAGCGGCGATTACTCGATCGACGCGTGCGCCGCCGCTGTGGTCGCCCTGATCGACAAACGCGGCCGCTGGCCCGTGCACCTCGTCGGCAACTCGCTCGGCGGTGCCGTGTGCACGCGCGTGGCCGCGCGGCGGCCCGACCTGGTCCGGACCCTGACGCTCATCTCGCCGGCGCTCCCCGATCTGCGCCCCAGGCTTGTCCCGCTGCGCATTGCCGCGGTCATCTTGCCCGGATTCGGCCGCCGGGCCCTGGCCCGGCTGGAGACAACGCCGGCGCAGGAACGAACGACGCAGACGATCCGCGATCTCTTCGCGGATCCGACCCGGATGCATCCCGACCGGATCCGCGAGGAGATCGACGAGGTCGCCCGCCGCGACAGCCTCGGCTACCAGTCCGAGGTGCTGATCGGGTCCACTCGGGCGCTCGTGACTGAGTACACGCGGCGGGGAGCCCGCACGCTCTGGCGTGACGCCGCCAAGGTGACCGCGCCCACCCTGGTTATTCACGGTAGCCACGACCGGCTCGTCAGCCCCGTGACCGGCGCGCGGGCCGCCCGGGTATTCCCGTCCGCGCATGTGGTGGTGCTGCCGCGGATTGGCCATGTGGCGATGATGGAGCGGCCCGACCTGGTGACGCGGGTCATGCGGGGGTTCTTCGCGCTGGCCGACCTGAGCCGATCCGCGGGACCGGCCCATGCTGGCCAGGCTGCCGGCGTCGGATCGGCGAGCGGAGGATTGCCCCGGGTGCGGCCGGCGCCCTAGTCTGGCTCGGCCCGACCTGCGGGCCAGGGCCACCTGGATCGGCGGCCAGCGAGTGTTCGGCCCGAGCGACGACAGCGATGGAGGGCGGCCGTGAGCGTGGCGACCAGCGACGGGCAGACCGTGTCACACATGGGCCGGGAGATCGCGGAGCAGCCTGCCGCGCTGCGAGCCACGATCGATGCCCTGCTGCCGCGCCGCGCCGAAGCGGCCCGGCTGGCGGCCCAGACCCGAGAGGTGCTGTTCATCGGGCGCGGCACCTCCGACAACGCGGCCGTCTACGGCACCTACCTGATCCAGGCCTTCGCCGGCCGGCTGGCGACCCTCGCCTCGCCGTCCATCGCCACGACCTACCAGAGCCGAGTTGACCTGTCCGGCGTGCTCGCCGTCGCATTGTCCCAGTCCGGCCGGACCGAGGAGATCGTCGAGACCCTGACCTGGGCGCGCGACTGCGGCGCGCACACCATGGCGATCACCAACGGCGCCGACTCGCCGCTCGCCGACCACGCCGAGATCACCTTCGTGACCCAGGCCGGGACCGAGCGGGCCGTGCCGGCCACCAAGACGTTCACCACCCAGCTGGCGGCACTCGCCGTCCTGGCCCTGGGCCTGGGCGCCGACCTGGACCCCGGCGAGCTGCGCGACGTGCCGGACGCCGTCGAGGCGATGCTGAGCCTGCCGCCCGACTTCGACCCGATCGTGACCGAGCTGGCCTCGGTTCCCGGTGTCGTGGTGTCCGGCCGTGGCCTGGCCTACTCGGCCGCGCTTGAGCTGGCCCTCAAGCTCAAAGAGGCCTGCTACCTGCATGCCATGGGCCTGTCCTACGCAGACCTGCTGCACGGCCCGATCGCCGTCGTGGATGCCCAGACCCCGGCCATCGTGCTCGCGGCGCAGGCCGGTCCCACCCTGGCGGGGTCCGTCGAGCTAGCCCGCCGGGTCACCGGGGCCGGGGCGATGGCCTACGGCATCGGCGGCGGTGACCAGCTCGCCGCCGCCTGCTCGCGGTCCCTGCCGGGGCCGCAACTGCCCGAGTGGCTAGCGCCCATGGGCCTGATCGTGCCCGGCCAGCTGCTGACCGAGGCGCTGTCTCGTCGGCTCGGCCTGGACCCCGACAGTCCGCGTGGCCTCAGCAAGATCACCCAGACCGGCTGAGCGGCCCGCGCGACCCCACGACGGCTCAGGATGTCTCCCGGTACACCTTGTGCTGCGCCGCCTGCGCCCGCGGCCGGATGACCATCAGGTCGACGTTGAAATGCGCAGGCCGCGTGATCGACCAGGCGACGGCGTCGGCCACGTCCTGTGCCGTCAGTGGTTCTGCGACCCCGGCGTAGACCGCGGCCGCCTTGTCCGCGTCGCCGCGGTAGCGGTTGAGCGCGAACTCGTCCGTCTTGACCATGCCCGGGGCGATCTCGATGACCCGGACCGGCTGGTCATACAGCTCCAGGCGCAGCGTTCCGGCCATCCCGTGGGTGCCGTGCTTGGCGGCAACGTACCCGCCGCCCCCCTCATAGGCGGTGAAACCGGCCGTCGACGACATCAGCACGATTGTTCCCGCGCCGCTGGCGATCAGCTTGGGCAGCAGCACCTGCGTGACGTGCAGCGTCCCGAGCACGTTGACCTCATACATGGCCAGCCAGTCGTCCGGGGAGCCCGTGGCGACCGTGTCACCGCCGATGGCGCCGCCCGCGTTAGCGACCAGGACATCGCACCTGTCCACCGCGGCGGCGAACGCCTCGACCGCCGGGCGGTTCGTCACGTCCAGCTGATGGACCTCAGCCTGGCCGCCGTTCTTGGTGATCCGTTCGGCTACCTCGGCCAGCCTGTCGGCCCGCCGGGCGGTGAGCACCACCCGGTAGCCGGCGTCCGCCAGCTTCACGGCCGTGGCCGCTCCGATTCCGCTGCTGGCCCCGGTTACTACGGCTACAGGGCTTACGGCTTCAGGGTTAACGGCTACAGGGTTCATGCGGCGATTCTCCCAGGGAGCGGGTCGGTCCTTCGCCCGGCCTCACGCTGGGATCACGCTGGGTCGGGCTCAGCGGCACGACGTAGATAGCTCGGTCCACATACCGGGTAGCAGAATAGGTCAGACGAGCCCTTGCCGTAGGTGTGTGGTTATGACTTGCAGGCGGGACCATGAGAGCATCCGCATAAGCTGTACAAGTCGCCAAGGCTCTTGTTGTACACTTCGTGGTATGGATGTCTCGGTCACTGACCTGCGGGCGCACCTGAGCGACTGGCTGGAACGAGTCCGCGAAGGGACCGAGGTCATCATTACTGACCGTGGCCTCCCCGTCGCCCGGCTGCTCGGGCTCGAAACGACCAGCGCGATCGAGCGGCTGACCACCGAAGGTGTCATTGGGCGGCCCGATCGGGGGCAGCGGCCTGTCGCGTCTGGGCGGCAGCGCCCACGTTCCCGCCGTCCGGTCGCCGACCTCGTCAGCGAGCA
>DATKRH010000239.1:0-17009 GCA_035532295.1 Streptosporangiaceae bacterium | reverse complement strand
GCGACTGCTGAAGCACGGCGAAGCTGGAAGCACGGCGAAGTTAGAGGAACAGTGAAGTTCAGGGTCGAGCGTGAGGCACTGGGTGAGGCAGTCGCGTGGGTGGCGCGGGCGCTGCCGGCCAGGCCCGTCATTCCCGTGCTGTCCGGCCTGCTAGTCGAGGCGGCGGGCGCGGGCCTGACGCTGTCCTGCTTCGACTATGAGGTATCGGCGCGCGTGGTCGTGCCGGCCGAGGTGGCGGAGCCGGGGACGGCCCTGGTGCCCGGCCGCCTGCTCGCCGAGATCGCCCGGAGCCTGCCGCCGCGCGACGTCGAGTTCAGCTCGGCCGCCGACATGGTGCGCATGAGCTGCGGCAGCGCTGAATTCGAGCTGGTCTCGCTGCCGGTCGAGGAGTACCCGGGGCTGCCGGAGCCGCCCGCGCCATCCGGGACCGTCGATGGCGGCGCGCTCGCGGCCGCGGCCGCCCAGGTGGTTCCGTCGGCCAGTCGCGATGACACGCTGCCGATGCTGACCGGCGTGTGCGTGGACGTCGACGGCCGGGCCATGACGCTCGCCGCCACCGACCGGTACCGGCTCGCGGTGCGCACCGTCGACTGGACGCCGGCGGTGCCGGGACTGCGGGCGGCGGCGCTGGTGCCGGCCAGGACGCTGGCCGACGTGGCACGGACCATGGGCGCGGGGACCGCGGTCACCGTCGCGTTCAACGTGCCGGAGCGCGACGATGCCCGGCCGGGCGGCACCGCCCACGCCGAGCCGCGTCCCGCGGACGGGATGATCAGCTTCGAGGGCGGCGGGCGACGCCTCACGGCCCGGCTGATCGGCGGTGACTTCATCCGGTACCGGTCGCGCTTCCCGGCCGAATTCGGCTGCCGGGCCGAACTGCCGGCTGAGCCGTTCATGGCGGCCGTTCGCCGAGTCTCCCTGGTCGCGGAGCGCGCGACCCCCGTGCGGCTGACGTTCGGGCGCGACGCGGTCGTCATCGAGGCGCACACCGACGGCCGGGCTCGCGCGGCGGAGTCCGTGCGGGCCGCCTTCACGGGCGCGGAGCCCGTTATCTCCTTCAACCCGAATTACCTGCTTGACGGCCTCGCGGCGGCCGCGATCTGCGGCACGGCCGCCCGGCAGCACGCCGGCGCCGGTGACGCGGAGCCGGAGCCGGGACGGATCAGGCTGGAGTTCACCAGCCCGGCCAAGCCCGCGCTGATCACCTGGGCGGGCTACGACGGCGACCTGGCCGCGGAAACGGCCGCCGATGACGTCGATCCGGCCGCGGACGGCACGGCCAGCGACGGCACGGCCAGCGACGGAGCCGACCGCGCTGATGCTGACGAATTGGATGTCACGAGGACGGATGCGGACGGCACCCCGGCGTTCCGCTACCTAGTGGTGCCCCTGCGGTCCCCGGCCACGCAGAGTGCGCGGAACTCGGCCCGAGCCTGACCGGATTGGGCCTACCCGGACCGGCGGCGTTACCAGGACCGGCGTTACCAGGACCCGGGGCCGCCGTGGCCGTGACAGCCGTGGCCGTGACCATGCGAGGTGTACCGGCCGCCCGGGCCGGCGCCGTCATCCCAGCGACTGCCGTTCCAGCGGCGGCGCCAGCCGAAGATGCGGCGCGCCAGCGAGCGGAGAATCATCAGGCCGACCAGCAGCACCGAGAACCTGCCCGGCCACGAGAAGATGTGGAAGTGCATCATCATCGCCGGCCCCAGCGCGAGGAACCAGACGGCCAGGAGCGCCACCAGCCCTATCACTCGGCCCAGGCCCGATCGCCTGCCGCTGTACCCTCCGCCGGCTCCGGCCGGGCTGGTCGCCGTCACCGGGAGCGGCACGTGCGGGGTGGTGACATGGGGAAGGTCGCGGGTGATGGCGTCGAGCTGGCCCCGCGTGGTAGCGGCGAAGACCGCGTCGAGTCGCTGGTTGAACTCCTCGAGCGACAGGCGGCCCAGCGCGTAGTGCTCGCGTAGCGAGGCCGCGCTCGCCTCACGGTCAGCGTCCCCGATTCGCAGGTCTGTCCTGGTCGCCATCCGAGCCTCCCACGTTCCCCGCGGCCGCAGCCTCTTCCTACAGACGATATATCGCGAGAGCTATGCCCACAAGCTGGCGGGCGGTCAGTTCAGGAAGTAGCTGCTGCCGCCGGTCTCCGGGTTGGTGACCTCGGCATCGATCTTGAAGGACCCGGCCTTCGCGAACACCAGCGTCAGCGTGATCTCGGTGTCCGCCTTCATGGGGCGGCTGCCGCTGATGACCAGGTGATAACCGTTGGGATCCAGCCGGATGAGGGTATGCGCCGGGACGCTGATCGAGGCGACATCGCGCATCACCGCCGGCCCGCCGCGGGCCGGGCCGCGCAGCGTCACGGTGCCGCCGGCGCTCGTGCTGACCGAGACCAGCCTGTCGGCCGGGCCGTTGTTGCGGATCACCAGATAGGCGTCGGTAGGGCTGGATCCCTGGGGCTGGCCGACGTAGGCCGTCGCCAGCTCGATCGGCGGGCCGCTGGCGGCCGCCTGCTGAGCGCAGCCAGCCAGCCCGCCGCCCAGCGCCAGGACCAGCCCGGCCGCGCCGGCGCGCGTCAGCGGGCCCGGCCGCCAGCCCGGGCCACGGCGCAGGCGCGGTGGATGGATGGCTGTCCTCAGCATGGTCATCGCTTTCGGGTCTGTGTTCGGCGCGTCCATGGTCTCACGAGGCCGGCGCACGCCGGTGGCCGGCCGAGCGCGAGACCGGTACCGCCACGGCCCCCTTCAGGAGTAATTTCGAAACGCCGGCCAGGCCCGTCTCCAGGCCGACCGCAGGCCGGTCGCCAGGTAGAGCGGGGTGCCTTCTTCATCGTCGCTGACGCCGATCCCGTTCTCGAAGGTCGCGACCCGCCGGACGCTGGTAAATTCGCGGCGGAGCAGCGCCGGATCTCCGCCCACGACCACCGCGGCGGTGTCCCGGGCCGGCGGCGGCCCCCACAGCCAGAAGTTGTCGGCCCCGCTGTAGACCTGCGGCAGGCCGTCGGCCGGGCCGTACCGGTCGATGGCGCCGGCCTCGCCGTAGTTGCCGGTGATGATCGTGGTCCGCGCGCGGCGGGCGGGCGGCAGCGCGTGGTACTCGCGCGCGACCTGGGCGACCAGCCGGGGCCAGGCGATGGTCTCGGCCAGGTCGTAATTGATCTTCTGGAGCGGGACCGTGTGCAGGACGCGGGCCGGCAGGACCGGCAGGGCGATCGGCAGTTCGATCACGCCGATAACGACCATCGCGGCGCCCAGGAGCGCCGCCGGGCGGATCACCCTCGCCACCGGCCTGCGCGCGGCGAGCCAGCGCTCCAGCGGGACCGAGCCGGCGGCGAACAGGAAAGTGAACACGGCGCCCGGATAGTACGGCTTGCCGCCGAGGACGAAGAAGATGACGAGCGCGACGGCGCAGGCGATCCCGGCGGGGCGGAACGGCCGGGCCTGCGGGCTGCGCAGCGACCAGACCAGCCCGGTGACCCAGACCGGGGTCAGCGCCAGGCCCGTGTAGACGACTTGCGCGACCCAGTAGACCGCCCGGTTATGCCCGGCGCTCTGCTGGAGTCCGCCGAAGACGTCGAACGCGGGCCAGCCGTGGACCGCCTGCCACATGACGTCGGGCGCGGCCAGGGCGGCGGCGAGCCCGGCGCCGAGCAGGAGCCACCGGCTGGCCGCCAGCTTGCGGGCCGGGGTCGCCGCGAACCCGACCGCCAGGGCCGCCACCAGGAAGCCGATATTCCACTTGGCCTCGGCGCCGATGCCCGCGCACGCCCCTATCGCTACCCACCAGCGGCGATCACCGGTCGTGAGCAGCTTGAGCACGAGCAGCAGCGTTATGGCCCAGGCGAGGAAGTCCGGCGTGGTGGTCGTCAGCAGGTGCATCGCAGCCAGGTACTCAGCGCAGGTGGCGGCGGCCAGCGCGGCCAGCACCTGGCCGGCGCGGCCCGCGCCCAGCAGCCGGCTCATGGCCGCGGTCAGCGCGACCAGCGCGGCCATCGCCAGCGCCGGGATCAGGCGCAGGGCTACCAGGGAGTTGCCGGACGCCATCGCCGAGAGCCGGGCCAGCAGCGGGGTGAGCGGCGGCTGATCGACATAGCCGAAGGCCGGATGCTGGCCGGCGGCCAGGAAGTAAAGCTCGTCACGGTGATACCCGTAACGGTTGCTCACGGCCATCTCAACCGCGAAGGCGGCCGCGGCGATGAGCGCGATCCATCCCGCGGGCGCGCGGCTCGGGACCGCTCCGGCGGGGACCGCTCCGGCGGGGACTGCTCCGGCGAGGACTGCTTGGGCGGGGACTGCTTGGGCGGGGATGCGGGCACCGGGCTCGGTGCCGGGAACGCGCGAAAGCTTCATAAGAACATGCTGGCGCGGGTCGGTGATCACCCGCGTCGGCCGCCGGACTGAGATCCGCGATCATCCGCACGGCGGCCGCCGGGGCTGCCGCGGCGCCGCCCTCCGTCCGCGGGCGGAGAGCCCGGATCAGCCTCGCGGGGGATTCCGCGGCTGGTGAGCCGTTCTACGATCGGCTCGTGAAGTGGCTTGCCGCCCGGACGGCTGCGTTCCCGCCGCGCCTGCAGGACCTGATCCTGGGGCTGGGGCTGGCGGCCGTCAACGTGGTGATCACGCTGCCCTATCGCCATCAGCTGCAGACGCTTCCGGGCGCGCCGGCGCTGCTGCGGCTGCACCCCCAGGCGGCCGCGATGGCGTTGCTGGTCATGCAGGCGCTGCCGCTGATCTGGCGCAGATCGTGGCCGATCGCGGTCTTCCTGGTGGTGGGCTGGGCCCGGTCCCGTTATGACCAGCTCGGCTTCGGCGACGCGCCCATTCCGCTGGGACCGGCGATCGCCTACTACACGGTGATGGCGCGATGCTCCACGGGCATGCGCTGGGCGATCAGCGCGGTCGTGGTGACCGGCATCATCATTTCCCAGTCGCTGCCTGGCCATAACGAGCCGTACGACTTCTTCGTCGCGGCGCTGGTCTTCGTCGCGGCCGGGATGGCGGGCATCCTGAGCCGGACGCGCGGCGCCTACCTGCGCGAGGTGGAGGCGCGGGCGGCGCGGGCCGAGTCCGAGCGCGACCAGGAGGTGGCCCTGGCTGCGGCGCGAGAGCGCACCAGGATCGCCAGAGAACTGCACGACGTGGTGGCCCATCACGTCAGCCTGATGGCCGTGCAGGCGGAGGCGGCTGGCGCCCTGCTGCCCGGCAGGCCCGCCGAGGCCAGCCAGTCCGTGCAGGTCATCGGCGAGACGGCCCGCCAGGCGCTGGTCGAGCTGCGGCGGCTGCTGGGCGTGCTGCGCGGCCCGGGCGAGCAGCCGCAGGTGGCGCCGTCGCCCTCGCTCGGCGACCTGGACGCCGTGCTCGCGCAGGTCCGCGGCGCCGGGCTGAAGGTTGACCTGACGGTCGAGGGCAGCCCGGGTGAACTGGCCCCCGGAGTCGACCTCACCGCCTTTCGCATCGTGCAGGAGGCGCTGACCAACGCGTTGCGGCACTCGACGGCGCCGCGCGCGGCCGTTACGGTGCACTACGAGCCGGGCTACCTGACGGTGTCGGTCACGGACCCCGGCGCCGCGCTGCCCGGTGGCGCCGCGCTGCCCGGTGGCGGGGCGCTGCCCGGTGGCGGGGCGCTGCCCGGTGGCGGGGCGCTGCCCGGCGGAGCCGGGACGGGGGCGGGCAGCGAGCGGGTGCCCGGCGGGTTCGGCCTGGCTGGCATCGCCGAGCGAGTGGCGTCCTGCGGCGGCACCCTGACGGTCGGCCCGACCGGCGCCGGCGGCTTCGCCGTGACCGCTAGGCTGCCCAGGTTATGATCGCCAGCGCCCCGCCCGACCCGATCCGTGTCCTGGTCGTCGACGATCAGGAACTCGTCAGATCCGGATTCTGCGTCATTCTCGAGGCGGCCGAGGGCATCCGCGTGGTCGGTGAGGCGGCGAACGGAGCCCAGGCCGTCGCCGCGGCTGCCGCGCAGGCCCCGGACGTCGTGCTGATGGACGTGCGCATGCCCGAGATGGACGGCCTGGAGGCCACCCGGCGGATTACCGGCGGTGACCGGTCGGCCGGGCCGAGGGTGGTCATGCTGACCACGTTCGACCTGGACGACTACGTGTACGAGGCCTTGCGGGCCGGGGCCAGCGGGTTCCTGCTGAAGGACGCGCCGCGACACGACCTGATCGCCGCCGTCCGGCGCGTGGCGGCGGGCGACGCGCTGCTGGCCCCGTCGGTCACCATGCGGCTCATCGAGGCATTCGCCCGCCGGCCGCCGGAGGCCGCGCCGTCGCCCTCCCGGCTGGCGTCGCTGACTGCCAGGGAGCGGGACATCCTGCTGCGGCTGGCGCGCGGTCGCACCAACGCCGAGATAGCCGCCGACCTGTTCGTCGGCGAGGCCACCGTCAAGACGCACGTCGGCCACCTGCTGGCCAAGCTCGGCCTGCGCGACCGGGTCCAGGCGGTGATCCTCGCCTACGAGACCGGGATGGTGGTGCCCGGCGAGACCACCGGCTAGCCGCGTTCTAGCGCGGTGCGCAGGAGCCCCAGCGGAGGGGACCCCAGGGTCAGCAGGGCCGTGTGGAACCTGTTCAGGGAGAACGCCACGCCCCACTGCTTCCGGGCGCGCTCGCGCAGGTCCATGATCTCCAGCTTGCCCCAGGTGTAGCGGCCGTAGGTCGGGTCGAACGTAGCCCGGCGGGCCTCCGACAGCGCGGCGGAGCCACTGATGTGGGTGTCCGACTCGAACCGGCGCGCCGCCTCGGCGACCGTCATCCCGGCGGTGTGCACACCGATGGCGCAGGCCAGCCTGGTGACCCGCACGAGTGCCTCCAGCCAGACGCCGACCGCGAAGCGCGGGTCGTCCGCGCAGAAGCCCTCCTCGACGCACAGTTCCTCCGCGTAGTGCGCCCAGCCCTCGACAAACGCGTCCGAGTGCAGCGTCCGGCGGACCGGGCCGGCGGCGCGTCGGATGGCGCGGCCGTGCGAGAAGTGGCCGGGCGCGACCTCATGGACGGTGATGCCCGGCAGCGTCGTGTCGCTGAAGACCTCCAGCCATTCCTCGATCTCGTGCTCCGGCCACGACGGGTCCGGCGGGGTGATGTGGTACCAGGAGGGTCCTTCGGGCTCGCCCGGCGCGGCCGGGGACATCATCGCCATGGCCCAGCGCCTGGTCTTCGGGGCGAGGCCGACCCGGCACTCACCGTCGGAGAAGGGCACCAGGTCATGCTCGGCGGTGAAGTCGATGGCGCGCTGCGTCCAGACGCGCGCGGCCTCGATGACACCGTCGGCGTCGGGGTGCTCACGCACGAGGTCGCGGGCCACCTCGAGGGCCGGCCGGCTCGGATCGATCCGCGCGCAGCTGTCGGTGAGATGGGCCGTGAGCCGGTCGCGCTCGGCATCGGCGCGCTCGCTGAGGCGACCCAGGTCCACCGGCATGGCTTCCGCGCTGCCCATCAGCGCGGCCAGCGCGGCGGTCCCGAGCGCGGCGTCGGGGCTCCCGGTCGCCGCGGCCTCGTCGACCCGGGCGACCAGCCGGGCGTGCGCGGCCAGGGCGGCCGCGCGAACCTGCTCGCCGGCGTCGGCCGGGATGCCCGCCGACAGGCCGCGGATCGCGTCCGTGAGCGCCTCGGCGACCGGCGCGCTGACCTGGTCCAGCGCGTCGAGCGCGCCCTCGATGGCCCGCGGCCAGGCGGCCAGGTGCTCGGCCCGCGCCCGGTCCCGCTGGTCCCGCGGCGCGTAGTCCCGGTCGTAGCAGGCCAGGTCCAGGTTGGCCAGGTGCACGGCCGGGTCGCGGCGGTGCAGCTCGACGTCGCCGAGGGCGACCTGCGTGCTGGCGACGAAGGCGGCTAGCTGGGCCTCGTCGTGGGGGTCGTCCAGCGGCGCGTCGTCCCGCGCCGCCGCGGCCAGCTTCGCCAGGCCGGCCCGGACCCCGGCGCGCGAGAGGTCCTGGATTTTGCCGTCGTACTCGTGCCGGCCGCTGTACTCGCGTATCCCGGCCGTCCGCAGATCGCAGACGGCGCGCAGTCGGGGTGTCAGGTCATCCATGCCCGAACGCTATCGGCTGCGGCCCGACGCTGCCCCGCCGGGCGGAGGCCCGCCGGGCGGGGCGCTGCGGGGCACCGGGACGATGCCCGGTGCCCCGCGGTCGGCGCTCGGTATCCCGCAGTCGGCGCTCGGTGTCCCGCAGTCGGCGGTCCTGCCAGCGGCTAGGGGATCCCGACGCCCGGCTGGACTGGCCCGACCACCAGCACGCCCTTGTGCCAGCACGCCTGGAACTGGAAGGGCAGCTGGGTGGCTCGCCGCTGGTGCGGCGCGTGGATCTTGAGGGTCGTGGCCATCACGGGCCTGCTGCACACGTTGCCCGCCTCGATGATGCCCAGGGACGCATGGGCGGTCCAGCCCGGCGGCAGCGTGACCACCCGGTGTCGGGCCCGGAGGTGCCGCGATGACTTGCCGATCTGCCGGCCGCCCTTGCTGATGGCCGACACCCGCGGGTACCCGAACAGCGTGCAGGTGTGCTTGCTGACGTTGGTGAATTCCAGCGGGTAAAAGATCGTGCCCGCCGTCCCGCCGCCCAGGCCCAGCCCCAGCCAGGTCAGCGTCTGGCCAGCCCGGCAGTGCGGGATCTTCCAGGCGACGCCGCCGGTCCTGGCCGGCGTCGCGACGGATGCCATCGCCGTTCCCGGTAGCAACGCTGCCGCGCAGACCAGCGCCGTGCCGCCGAGGACGCGGCGACCGGCGCGGAATGTCAGCTTCATAGACATGCCCCCTTCTGGGCCGAGGCCCGTCGGCCGGCGCGAGCGCCGACCGTCATCGGCGGGCGGTCAGCGCAATCGCTGACCTGGCCACGCCGTCATTTCTGCTGCCGCGACCAGGCAGTGGTCGCGGGTCCTGAGGTCGCGTCACCCGCGGCCGAGTCCGGCGGGCGGGGCGCGACGGTGGTGTCGCCAGCTAGGCGGTTCCGCGCTGCGCCTGGCCCTGCTGGACGGGGCGAACGGTGAGGATCTCGCTGCCCTGGATCGCTGCCTTGCAGACGGGGACCGGATGCGGAACGTAGGCGGCGCTCTCGCTGCCCGGCGCCACGACCCGCAGGCCGGCCGCGGTGACCGGATGGCATTGACTCGCCGGGTAGTTGGCGGTGTTGAGGACCCGCAGCCAGGCGTGCGCTGTCCCGCCCGGGGCCAGCAGCACGGTGGCCGCCCGGACGGAGCGGTCCACCGCAGCCTCGGCACCGATCTGCTGGCCGGTGACCCCGGACGTGAACGCGACCGCCGGGTATCCCGCCAGCTGGCAGGCCTGGCTGGAGGTATTGGTGAACTCCAGCGGGACGTAGTAGCTGCCGGCCGCCACGCCGGCCGCGGCGACATCCAGCCGTACCCGCAGGCCGGATGACGCGCAAGTCGCCGACCCGGACGCGCTGGCGCTGGCCGACGCGCTCGCGCTGGCGGAGCCGCTCGCGCTGGCACTGCCGCTGGCGGCGACCGCACTGCCCGGCGCCTGCACCGAGCCGCAGCCAGCCAGCACGGCGACCACGGCGACCACGGCGGCCCCGGCCCCGGCCGCGATCGCAGCCGCGATGCCGGGCGGGCGGTCAGGGCGCAGCCAGTTACCGGGCAGCCAGCTACTGGGCAAGCGTGGACTCATCTGCGTCGCCTCTCAATGGCGGCCGGTGTTCGGGCCTTTGCTCAGTACGACGCAGCGACCGCGGCCCGGGTTGTTCGGCGGCGAGACGACCTTGCGCGGCGGCCCGCGCTATGGGCCGTTGGCTCCCGGCCTGACCACGTAGATCCCCAGCGTGCTGCCGCTGGGGATCGAGCCCGTGCAGGTCACCGCCGTGAGCCCGGCGTACAGCGGCGCGTACTGGCCCGGCGGGTAGACGCGCAGCCAGTGCGCGGTGACGGGCTTGCAGACGGACGTCGGGTAGTTCTGCGCGACCACCACCTGCACCGAGGCGTGCGCGACCTGGCCCGGCGCGAGGGTCACCAGCGATGGCCCGAACGCCGGATCCCGGATCGCCGCCCCGCCGATCTGGCCGCCTTTCGGACCGGCCACGAACGAGACGCCGGGAAACCCGTACATGCCGCACGTGACGCCCGAGATGTTGGTGAAGTCCAGCGGGTAGTAGATGCTGCCGGCCGCGCCGTTGGCAGAGCCGACGCTGGTCCGCAGCGCGGCGGTCGAGCACTGGGCCAGCGGCGGCGGTCCGGCGATGGCGGTCGTCGTCGGCGCGGGCGCCGGGTCGGGGGCGGGCGCCGGCGTCGGCGCCGGCGGCGGCGCCGGTGCGGCGGATAACGACGGGACGGCAGCGGGCGTGGTCGACGGCACCACGCTGGGCGCGGCATGAGCGGAAGCACTCGCCGACAGTCGGCTCGCGCCTGGCTGGCTCTCGATCTGGGGACGGCTGGCCGGGCCGCTGCAGGCCGCGGTCAGGAAGCCTGCGCACAGCGTGGCCGCGACCGCGCTAGCCAGCTTGAAGGGGATGGGCAGCCGGTCGGGGGATACGAAGAGCGTCATCGGTGCCGCCTTCTCGTGGGAGCCGCCCGAGGTGCGGCTCTGTCATGTACGACGCCAATACGGCCAGCACGGTTGTTTCCCCGGGCTGGCCGTATCTCCCGCGCCGGGCAAACCAGGCGTATGCCCCGCGGCCCGCGGTCCCGCGCCCCGCGGTCCCGCGGCCGGCCGTGGTTGGCAGGCCCGTGTAGGCAGTCACTGTGGTTGGGCGCGGGACCGACCAGTAGCGTTCGGGGCAGACCTGATTCATAGCGCAGGAGGCGCCCGTGGTGGCCAGCAACGCGACGAACAGTACTGCGGCGGCCGGGCCGTCCTTCACCACCCGTCCCCAGCTATCGGGCACCTTCGGCATGGTCGCGTCGACGCACTGGCTCGCGTCCGCGGCCGGCATGGCCGTGCTGGAGAAGGGCGGCAACGCCTTCGACGCCGCCGTCGCGGTCGGCTTCGTCCTCCAGGTGGTCGAGCCGCACCTCAACGGCCCGGCCGGCGAGGTCCCCGTGATCGGCTACGACGCTCGCGATGGCGAGGTGTTCGTGCTGGACGGACAGGGCCCCGCGCCCGCCGCCGCCACGCTGGGCGCCTTCGCCGATCTCGGGCTCGACCTGGTGCCCGGCACGGGGCTGCTGGCCGCCTGCGTGCCGGCCGCGTTCGGCACCTGGATGCTGCTCCTGGCGCGGCATGGCACCCTGACGCTGCGCGAGGTCATGGAGTACGCGATCGGCTACGCGCGCGACGGCTACCCGATGCTCCCGACCGCCGCCGCGGCGATCGGCGCGGTCGCTGGCACGTTCCGCGAGCACTGGCCGACGTCGGCGGAGATCTACCTGGCGAACGGCGTCCCGGCGCCAGGATCCCGTTTTGCTAATCCCGTGCTCGCGACCGTGTACCGCCAGATCGTGGAGCAGGCCGAGGCGGCTGGCGGCGACCGGGAGACGCAGATCGAGGCGGCCCGGCGGGCGTTCTACGAGGGCTTCGTGGCCGAGGCGATCGCCGCCTACCTCGTCGGCGCCGAGGTCATGGACGTCACCGGGCAGCGCCACCGCGGCCTGCTCAGCGGCGCCGACCTGGCGGCCTGGCGGGCGTCTTCCGAGGCGCCGGCCACGCTGGACTTCCGCGGGCTGACCGTCTGCAAGACCGGCCCGTGGGGCCAGGGCCCGGTCTTCCTGCAGCAACTCGCGCTCCTCGACCATCTAGATCTACAACGGATGGCTCCCGGCAGCTCCAGCTTCATTCACTCGGTCACCGAGGGCGCCAAGCTGGCGTTCGCCGACCGTGAGGCCTGGTACGGCGACCCTCGGCAGTCCGACGTTCCGCTGGCGGGCCTGCTGTCGCCCGAGTACGCGGCGCAGCGGCGGGCGCTCATCGGGGAGCAGGCGTCCGCCGGGCTGGTGCCGGGCGCGCCCGCCGGGGTGCCCGGGCGGCTGCCGGGCTACGCGCTGGCCGCGTTCGGCGGCGGCGCGGGCGCGGGCGCGGCGGGCGCGGGCGCTGGGGCGGGCGGCGGCGGGATCGGGGAGCCGACCGCCGCGTCGGCCGGCTACGGCGTCGGCGGTGCCGTCGCGCCCGAGCTCGGTCCGGGGGACACCTGTCACCTCGACGTGGCCGACCGGTTCGGCAACCTCGTCTCCGCCACCCCCAGCGGCGGCTGGCTGCAAAGCTCGCCGGTCATCCCCGGCCTCGGCTTCTGCCTGGGCAGCCGGGCGCAGATGTTCTCGCTGTCGCCGGGCTTCGCGAGCTCGCTGGCACCCGGCCGCCGGCCGCGCACCACGCTGTCACCGAGCCTGGCGCTCCGCGACGGCGAGCCCTACCTGGCGTTCGGCACGCCGGGCGGTGACCAGCAGGATCAGTGGACGCTGGCGGTCTTCCTGAACCACGTCGTGTTCGGCATGAACCTCCAGGAGGCGATCGACTTCCCGGCCTTCCACACCGACCATTTCCCGTCGTCGTTCTACCCGCGCGGGTCGCTGCCGCGGTCGCTGTCGGTCGAGTCGCGGGTCGGGCCGCAGGTGATCGCCGAGCTGCGCGAGCGCGGGCACGAGGTGGACGTCCGGCCGCCGTGGTCCCTGGGCCGGGTGAGCGCGGTCGCCCGGTCGGGCGGCTTCCTGTATGCGGGCGCCAACCCGCGCGGCATGCAGGGCTACGCCGTTGGCCGCTAGCGGCGGTGCGTGGCGGGCAGGGCGAGACCGCCGGCGATAACGGCGGCGATGACCGCGAGCACGCGGAGCAGCTCCGAGCCGGGCCCGGCGTGCAGCCGGGGGAGTGCGGCGGCGCCCACCGCCAGGACGAGCAGGCCGAGTCCGGCGGCGAGCACCGGGAGCTGCGGTCGGAGCGCGCCCGGCCCGGTCCGCGTCTGCGCCAGGTGAGCCGCGAACAGGTAGGCCAGCAGGGCCACGCCCAGCACGCCGGTGTGCCAGGGCCGGGAATGGTGCAGCGCCTCCAGCGCCAGCACCGCGATGATCATCAACTCGGACCAGGGCAGCGTCCGGATGAGATGCACCGCCTGGGCCGCGAGCCGCACGAGCGGCGGGTCGAAGGCGTCACCCCCGATCTCGGTGTCGCCGACGGCCAGGTGAGCCAGGCTCGCGACGGCGCACGCCACCGCGACGACCACCGCGACCCGCAGGCCTGGCTTCGCGCCGGCGGCCGGGAGCACCGCCCAGGCGATCGTCACCGCGGCCAGCAGCCCGGCCGCCGCGGGAGCCCGCAGCCGGCCCGGGACGCCGCTCATGCCCGGCCCGCCAGCATGACGCGGCGCGTGTACGGGGCGAGCGGCTCGTCCAGGCTCTGCTGGCCGTCCCAGTGCACCACGGGGATGCCGAGCTCGGTGAGGGAGAACCGGATGGCCTGCTGCTCCAGCCGCCAGATTCGCCGCGCGAGGTCGCCGACCCGGTCCCGTGACCTTGGCGGCCCGGCGGCCAGGACATCGACGACCAGGACGCTGCAGCCGCGCTCCCGCAGGTCGCGCAGGGCCTCGACCAGGCGCGGATGCAGCAGCGGGCTGAAGACCACGATCAGCGCGCCGGGCGGCAGCGCGGCCCGGGGCAGCCGGGTCAGCCCGGACGCCCGTTCCTGGCCGCGCTGGCTGGCCAGCAGCAGGTCCATCAGCCGGTGGAAGTGCCGTCGGCCGAGACCGGGCCCGATCCAGCTCAGCCGGTCGCCGTAGACGACCAGCCCGACCCGGTCACCCGCCGCCAGGTAGCAGTTGATGGTCCCGGCGGCGGCGCGGAACGCGAGGTCCAGGGACGTCGCGCCGGGCTCCCCGACGTTGGCGGTCGCGTCCGCGAGGATCACCACGTTCTGCGTCCGCTCCGCGGTGAAGGTGTTGAGCTGAACCGTCCCGCTCCTGGTGGTGGCCGGCCAGTTGATCCGGCGCTGCCGGTCGCCGGGCACGAACTGCCGGACCCCGGCGAACTCGATGCCCTCGCCGAGGGCCCGGGACGGGTGCTCGCCGAGCCGGCTGGGCAGCCGGCTGAGCACGATCCGGCCGCGCAGCGGGGCGGGCAGCGGATGGCAGTCGATCCTGGGCAGCTCGACCGACAGGCGCCCTTCCGACAGCCGGAACCGGTCGCGCAGCACGATCTCCAGCCGGCCGATCCGGCGGACTCCCCAGCGATGGGCCTGGAACGGCACCCGCAAGGAGGCGCCGGCGGCCGGGTGATCATCGGCGGCCTGGCCGGCGCCGGGCTGCCCGGCGGTACGGTGATTGACCGGTGGTCCCGTCGAAAACGCCGGGGTCGCCCGGATGCTGGCCTGGACGGCGAGGTCGCCGTGCCCGCTGATCTCCGCGATGATGGCGGCCTGCTCGCCCTCGACCAGCTGCCGCGCGCTGACCCGCACCGTGACCATGACGCTGCCCGGCCGGCGGGCCCGCCAGCCGGCGAGCAGCAGCACGGCCGGCGCGGCGACGCCGGCGAACTCCGGCCGCCCGGTCAGGATCGCGATGACCAGCGCGGCCAGCGCGAGGGTCAGCAGCCCGCGCGCGTGCGCGGACAGGCTCCAGCTGACCCGGCAGGCCTGGCCGGCGTCCGCGGCCCCGGACCCGGCCGCCGTCACCGAGCGGCCGCTGTCGGGCCGGCCGCTGTCGAGCCGGCCGCTGTCGGGTCGGTTCGCGGGACCGGCACCCCGGTGAGCAGCCTGGCGACGACATCGTCCGGGCTCACCTGGCGGACCCACAACTCCGGTCGCAGCGTGATCCGGTGCGCCAGGGCGGCCACCGCGATGCTCTTGACATCGTCGGGGATGACGTAGTCCCGCTGGCGCAGCAGCGCCTGGCCACGAGCGAGCTGGACGAGCGCGAGGCCGCCGCGCGGGCTGGCGCCGACCTGGATCTGCGGATGCTCTCTGGTCGCCCCGACGATCGAGACCACATAGTCGAGCAGGTCCGCCGACACCTCCACCTGTTCCATCGACTCGCGCATCGCCAGGAGCTCCGCGGCGTCGACGACCTGGCGAAGCTCGACGCCGTCGGTCTTGCGGTCCAGCCGCCGCGCCAGCATCGCGATCTCGTCCGACTTCCGCAGATAGCCCAGCCGGAGCCGGATCAGGAAGCGGTCGAGCTGCGCCTCCGGCAGCTCGTAGGTGCCTTCGTACTCGATCGGGTTGTCGGTGGCCAGGACCACGAACGGCTGCGGCAGCGGCCTGGTCACCCCGTCCATGCTGACCTGGCCCTCGCCCATCGCCTCCAGCAGCGCGGCCTGCGTCTTGGGCGGCGTGCGGTTGATCTCGTCGGCGAGCAGCAGCTGGGTGAAGACCGGGCCCGGGCGGAACACCATCTCGCCGGTGCGCTGATCGTAGATCGGCGCGCCGACGACATCGGAGGGCAGCAGGTCGGGGGTGAACTGGATCCGCGCGAAGCTCAGCCCGAGAACCCGGGCGAAGGACCGCGCCGTCAGCGTCTTGCCGAGCCCGGGCAGGTCCTCCAGCAGGACGTGGCCGCCGGCCAGGATCCCGATCATGACCAGCTCCAGGCCGCGGCGGTGGCCGACGACGGCTCGCTCGATCTCGTCGAGGATGTCGGCGCAGCGCCGCGCGGTCTGGCTCGGCGCATAGGTCGCTTGGGTCACAGTCGCTCCAGTCGGTCGATGATGGCGGCCAGCGTCCGCGGCGGGATCCCCCGTGTCCCGGCCGAGCTGCCCTGGTCGGCCACGGCCGGCCGGCTCGGGTCCAGCCAGAACCACAGCCGGTCGGTCCCGCCCTCGGCCAGCAGCCGCCGCGCCGCCGCCGGGTCCTCGCGCAGGCTGATGCCGTGCCGTTCCGCGAGCCGGGCGGCCAGCAGATGCTGGAGGGTGTCGCGCAGCTCGAAGTCGTAGCCCGTCATCGTCTGCGTAGCGGCCTCCACCCCCGAGCGCCGGCGCCAGAACCCGGTGAAGCTCGTCCGCCGCCGATCGTCCAGCGCTTCCTCGTAGGCGGGCGGAAAGTCGTCGGGCGGGGCCAGGCCGCGGAGGGCGACGAGCGCCACCACGCCCGCCCCGGCTAGCGTGAGCACCGCGGCGGCGGCCCCGGCGAAGGCGAACGCGGCCCCGCACAGCGCGAGCACCGCGACGGCGGCGACGACGAGCTCCGGGCGGCTGTCCCGCCAGCCGCCGGTCACGACGCCCCCCCGCCGCCCGCCAGTCCGCCGCCCGCCAGTCCGCCGCCCGCCAGTCCGCCGCCCGCCAGTCCGCCGCCCGCCAGCCCAGCGCCCGCCAGCCCGGCGTCCAGGCTGACGGCCAGGATCTCCAGCGCCCGCCGCGCCTCCTGGCGCTTCGCCGGCGGCAGCCGATGGCTGGAGAAGCGCGCCTCGTAGAACAACTCGGTCAGCCTGGCCGCCTCCGCGCCGTGCACGAGCCCGCCCGCCGCCGCCCGGCGCAGCAGCTCATCCGGTGTCTCCGCGGCATCCCGGACGGCGCCGGCCCGGGCCAGGCTGCGCTCCATCGCCAGGTAACAGGCGATGATCGCCAGCCGGGCGTCGTCGATCTCGCCGAGCGCGGCCTGGCCCGACGCCACCGCCCGCCGTAGCTGCTCCCGCGGCTCCTCGTCGTCGATCTCGCCGAGATCGCTCCAGGCCAGCCCGCGGGCCCGCCGCCGCAGCAGGATCACGCAAGCCGCGATGACCGCCAGCAGCGCCAGCACGAGCAGGGCGTACAGCAACGACGCCGCGCCGCCCGCGCCGCTGCCGTGGGCCGGCAGGGCACGCGGGCGCCCCGCGGGCAGGCCCCGCGGCCGCGGCGGGGAAAACGGCCGCGGCCGCGCGGGCCGCGGCTCCCCGGCGCTGTTGAGGAGGATCAGCACCGGTATCGCGATCACCCCCGTCACCAGCAGCGCCCGCAGCAGCGCGCGCAGCCCGGCGGTCGGCTGGCTCGTGGTCGGTGACCGGCGGCGGCGCAGCTCAACCGCGATCAGCAGGACGACGAAGACGAGTTCCAGGCCGATGCCCAGTGGGATGCCGTGCGCATGCCAGGGGCCCGCGGCCCAGGTGGCCGGCGCGAGCGCGGCCCGGATTCCGACGAAGACCACGGCCAGTGCCGCGGCCGCGAGCGCCAGCCGGGC